>URZM01000022.1 GCA_900552315.1 uncultured Bacteroidales bacterium
TTTTCAGAAAACATGTTGTAAAACATATATTGGTTTGTAATGCAAATGCGGCGGAGGATACCGGAGGGTGTCCTCCGCTCATTGTTATGCGGAACTTGCTGCCTTTGCGGATGATACATATTGTTGCACATACCTTTGGCGGAATGGATATAATTATGCCTATCCCCCCGATATTTATAAATATACAGGTTTAAAATTCGTTAAGATTATTTAACGTTGCGGACGGATAACGACACGTTATAATGTGTAACTTTGCACTCGAATTAACCGGGGTTCAAAAGTCTTTTCCGGCTTAATACGATTGACACATTTCCGAAGCGGAAACAGTCGTTATGACACGGACGGGGATTGAGGACCTTAAAATCTAATGCTGATTTGAAAAAAACAATTGCTGAAACATCCGTCTCAGGGGACTTAGAGATGAACATGGAACATTGCTGCAGCCATGCCCGTCCACCCGCAGAGACTTGCCGACTGTCCTGCGGGCATGTATCGCCGGATTTACACGGAGTCGAATATACAAATAAACCAATTTCAAGATATATGGTAACAAATCTACTCAATGACATCAAGAGAGTCGCCGTGTGCATGAGCGTGGCGGCTGTCACGGCTTTCGGCGCCCAGGCAGCCGAGACTGTGGACCTCGGCGAACTGGCCAACGGGATTCCTGCCGAGTATCCTGGAGGAAACAGCTCGGTTAAAGCTCAGTTCACGGTACCTGAGGATGGCCCGGTACGTGTAACGAGTACGGGAACTACGCTTTACGGTTACGATTCCCCTGAATACGGCGCGGATCACGAGCTTCAATACGAGCACAGCTATGTCAACGGCAAGCCGATGCGCACGTATGACTGCAAGGCGGGCGACGTGATTTATTTCTACAACAGCTTCGTGATGGACGCAGGCACCATAACGGTGCAGAGCGGCGAGGTCAAGCTGGAGCTCCTGAGCACAAGTCCTTCGGCCGACCCTGATGCCTCAGACTATTACGGGGGGCATTACTCCATAAGCAAGGATTACCGCGTGCAGTTCTCCTTCAACCTGCCTATAGCGGTCGACGAGGCCAAAATGACAGTCAACGGCCATACGCAGGCCCTGAGCCTTGACATGTCTCCCACCACCGTGGACGTGACCGTGTCCCCAGGGCTGATGGCATGGTACAAGAGCGGCCTCCTCAAGAAGGGCGACGTGCTGACGTTGCAGCTGCTCGGAGTCCATGAGAAGGGGAATGCTGACAACAAGGTTAACGGTGACGGTGTCGCTACCGTGGAGTTCGTGATGGACGGAGAGCCCATAGAGCTTGTATCCACGAAAAACACCCCTCTGAGCGGTGTTGACAACCTGCTGTCCTATTATGTGCCGGGCAATCCGGCCTCCTTGGTCCAGCTGACCTTCAGCGGAGACCTGGATCCGGAGAAGAAGCCCCAGGCTCGGTTCATCTATGGCGACATGGACAACATAGACGCGGGCATGTACTATGAGGATATCGAGGGAACCGTGGACGGACGCACGGCCACGTTCGACCTGGCAGGCAAGTTGCGCCGACCGCAGGATATGCTCCCGTTGCTGACGGATCCCCTGGATTATATCACGTTGGAGTGCCATGGCATCTATGGCACTGACGGTCAATGGGCCTATACGGGACAGTTGGCGAACCCGAACAATTACATGTTCAATTACAAGCTCCAGATACTGCAATACAATGTTGTGGCCGATTTCACTCCTTCCACGTCCAAGGGAATCGCCGAAGGCGATGAGCTGGAGATTTTTGTGATGGAGGGCGACAAGATAGAGTACTCCGGCGTCAACTTCGCCTATACCGCGTCGGGCAAGGACGAGGTGGTGACACTGCCCAAGGACAAGCTTGAGACAAGCATGGAGAACGCCACCGACCTGGTTATCGTGTGCGCCGTGCCCGCGCTTCCCGGCATCGACGCCGACAGCGCTGTCACGGTCTCATTGGCCGACATGACATGTGCCGACGGCCTGGACCATTCGGAAGCCGTCACCGCCGTGTACAAGGACTATACAAGCGGCCTGGAGGGCGTGTCGGCCGAAGGAGAGGCCGCAGATGTGTACAACGCCCAGGGCATGATGGTGCTGAAGGCAGCCTCCCGGGCAGATATGCGCGCCCTGCCTGCCGGACTCTACATAGCCGCCGGCCGCAAATTCATAGTGAAATAATCCAAATCCAATAATCTCTGTCCCGCGTATGCGTCCACATTCCCATGTGGACGCATACCGAGCGGGGCTGTCAACTCACTTTTAATCAATTTTCAAGCATGAGAGCAAAAACTTTACTTTTATCAGCGCTGGTATGCGCCTCATTCTCGGCCAATGCCGAAGGGTGGACGCCTGAGCACGTGGCGCCTAATCCGTCGGACGTGATTGTTTCTGCCGATGAATTTGAATACGTTTCCCTCGATTTCGGCAAAGAATGGGATTTCACCGTGGCTGACGGGGCTAAAGCCACCCTCGTGAACGAGGAGGCCGGAGTTACCCTTACATCAACCTCGTGCGAGCTGTGGGCTTTCGCCATGCAGATCGAGGGCAAGTATTATCTGCGCATGGAGTTCGAGGCACCCACTGCCAATGGCACCTATGTGCTCACGATTCCCGCAGGCACCATGACACACGCCGGGGAGGCCAGCCCGCAGATACAGTACACATACACCCTGAACGACCCGTCACTGAGCCAGGAGGAGGTGCCCGAGATCCAGCTCCTGAGCGCCGACCCGGCAGCCGGCACGGCGCTCCCTTACGTGGGCCTGCCCGACGACTTGCGTGAGTACACGTTCAACACCAACATCAACAAATATGTGGCCTACATGCAGGCGTCGTGGATCGACGTCACCGATGCGGACGCACCGGAGTATATAGCCAGCACGGACGCCAACCATGAGCTCGGCAGCGACTCCCCACTCGTGGTAGGCCGATACTCGGACAGCGAGAAGATGTATGAAGGCCATACGTATCGCATGGAGGTGACCTGCTACAACAGCTACCAGCAGCCCCGCAAAGAGCTCGGCACATTCAGCGTGGAGTACAAGGGCAGCTCCCCGGAATATGTGTACGCCACCCAGAAGGCCATATCCGTGGATCCCAATCCCGACACTTATGTCATAACCTCCAAAGAGGACGCCCATTTCACTGTCTCCTTCGACGGCGCGGTGACCATCGACGAGGAGACCAGCGGCGTGTCCTTGGGCTTCGGCAAATCCACGCCGTACGGCGCCATTACATCCAACGAGAGCAAGACCGAGTGGACGTTCACGCTTCCCGAGAGGTTGCTCGACACCATGAGCAGCTTCATCTGTTTCGTGCAGGCGCGTGACTCGGAGGGCCGCACCGTGCGTGGAGACGAGAACATGGCGAAGTATCAGAACGGCGACGAGGACATCGCCGGCTTCCAGTTCACATATTACAGCGACCTGACGGGAGCCGAGCTTGAGGTCACCCCTGCCGACGGCACTGTGGAGAGCCTCAAGACATTTACCCTGAAACCCATCGGGTCCTACACAGACATGGCTCCCTCCTGGCTCGCTTACCCGTATCTGATCCGTGACCGCGAGACAATATACACCTTCAATTTAACGGATGACATGGACATGAGCACTCCCGGAACCATTGTGCTTACCCTTCCTGAGGAGCAGACAGAGCCGGGACGCTATTCGCTGATTATACCTAAAGGCACTTTCATGTGCGAGGTAGGCCAGGGCGGCGACGAGAACAAAGAGAAGATGGCGAACTACACCATAGAGCGTGAGGCGCAGGAGACGGTCTATGACTTCGCATATACCGAGGTGACTCCCGCCTCCGGTGCGGTGACCGAGATCAAGGATGTGAAGTTCACATTTGCCGAGGACGTGAGCGTGCTTCTGTACGATGCGTACATCCTCGACTCCGAGGGCAAGGAAATCCGCAAGGCCGATATCCAGACCAGCTTCGACGACTGGAAGGTCGCTACCGTAAAGTTCGAGCCTGTGACCGAGGCCGGCGACTACACGCTCTACATCCCCCAGGGCACTTTCGGCGACGAGGCGTTCAGCATGGATGAGGGCGGCCACGCCAACGCTGACTACCGTATAGCGTACTCAATCCATTCAGTGGGAATCGACGCTGTAGACGGCGAGAGCCTCAGCGGCGATGTCTACAACGTGGCCGGTGTGCTCGTGCTCCGCGACGCCGACATGCAGGCTATCCGTTCACTGGACAAGGGCATCTATATCGTGGGAGGCAAGAAGATCGCAGTGAAATAATAAAAGCCCGCGCTCTGCGTTTAGGCATAAACCGTATGTGCCTTATGTGACGCGGAAGCGTGCCTGTAAGGCCGTCAGGGGGTGATTCCCCCCTGACGGCGCCACACAAAAAAACACAACAACATTTAAATAAACCTAATTGACTTATGTCCAAACTTATCTTGAGCATTGCCGTCATGACTACCGTGACGGCAAGCGCCATGGCTCAGAGCGCCGACAAGCCTGTGATACGTCACATAGCTCCGGCGGCTGACAAAAGCCTTGTCATGGCCGTCTCAGACAACGGCCTTTGGGCTGTGGCCCGAACTTCGGGTGACGATGGCAATTATTTCGACCCGCGCCTCATCGACGTCGCCAACGGGAAGGTGATAGACCTTTTCGAGGGCACATCCGTGATAGGCGAAGCGACAGACGCCACAGACGATGGCAAGATTGTGGCCGGAAGCTATCTCGACAAACCGGCCCTTTACCATACCGACAGCAAGAAATGGGATAATCTGCCGATTCCCCAGAACCGCCAGTTCAACTACGGCAAGGTGTCGGCTATAACCCCCGACGGCAAGGTGGCGGTAGGCTATGCTTACGTCACCGTAGGCGAGAATTCCTTCGTGGAGATTCCCTTGGTGTGGGACCTGTCCGGCTCCGCGCCCGCGTTGGTCACTCTTACCGATCTCCCGGATGTGGACCTTAACGGGGACCCCGCTTCCATGGTGCGCCTGACCGAGCTTTCCGCTGATGGCCGTTATGTCTCCGGCATAGTCGATTTCAGCTATCCCATGACGTCATGGTCTTTCATCTATGACCTTAAGGAGATGAGCTGGAAGCCTCTCGGGTTTAAAAAGGAAGACGGCCTTATCGTGCCTGACGGCCAGGGCCTGCTCATAGAAGATCTGAGATTCTCGCCTGACATGAGCCATGTCGCGGCCAGCATATATACGGACGAAGGCGGCGAGATAGGGTATTACGACATGGCCACCGGCAAGGTCACTGTTATCCCCGGCTCTACAGGCAAGATGCTCAGCCACGTGGACAACAACGGCGTGGTGTACGCCTCCGCGCCCTCTTCGTCTCTGCGCGACTGGAGCTTCTATCTGGACGGGTATTGGTACGACTGGAAGGACGCCCTCAAGCAGCTTTGGGGCATCGACTGGCAGTATGACGTCACCAAGGACGATTACGGCCTGTCCGGCACGTTCCTGAGAGCGTCGACCGACGGCCTGAGGCTGCTGTCCGCCGATTATGCCGGTCTGTGGGGCGGCGTATACTCGATTACTTTGCCTGAGCCTCTGGGCGAGCTTGCGGAGGACCTGGACCCGCTGTACAACCATGCCGCGTTCCCGGCGGAAGGCTCCTCGTTCTCCTCCATGCGCAACCTTACCGTATACTTTGACCGCGACATCGATGTCATAGGCTCGCGCGACTGCGTGAAGCTCCTCGACGAGAATGGCCAGGAGGTGAAGAGCAGTATCTCGGTGGCCCTGGAGGCTTCGCAGACGCGCAATCTCCTGGTGACCTTCCGCAACGCCGAGATGGAGTCCGGCAAGACATATACGGTGGTCATCCCCGCCGGCACCGTTCAGGTGAAGGGAGACCCGAAACATCCCAACAAGGAGATACGTCTCCAATACAAGGGCCGCGCCAACACTCCGGTGAAGGCTGTCAAGGTGTCGCCTGAGAGCGGGACGGCCATGCCTCGCCTCAACATGACGACCAACCCCGTGACCGTGTCGTTCGACGCCGCCCTGAGCGTGCTGGAAGGGGGCTCCATAGGTCTGTACCGCGTCACAGGCGGCGAGGACGAGTTCCTTTACTCCCTCAGCTCGAATGTCACCGGCTCAGAGATGCTCATCTTCCCCGTGGCGGAGCAGCAGCTCGCCAAGGACGTGACATACAAGGTGGTGATCGAGCCGAACACCGTGGGCGACATAGCCGGCAACAACGGCAACGAGAGAATCGAGATTTCGTATCTCGGCACTTATGAGAACGAGATTCCCGTGGTGGACGGGGTGGTGTTCTCAGAGGATTTCGACGAGATGGGCGTCAACAACATGATGCTTTATGACGGCGACCAGCGCACCCCCGTTTCCGAGATGGCCGACTGGGGCTTCCAGTCAGCCTATCCCTGGTGGCAGGTGCGTGACAATGAGGAGTCCACGGACCAGAGCGCTGTCTCGCACTCCATGTACAGCCCCGTCGGCAAGAGCGACGACTGGATGGTGACCCGCCGCATGTACATACCCGACGAGACATGTTCCCTGACTTTCGACTCCCAGAGCTACAAGAAGAACAAGGAGGACTACCTCAAGGTGTATGTGCTTGCCACCGACGACGTGTACACCGCGCCTATAACCAAGAGCTTCATAGACCGCATCAAGTCCGAGGGCGAGATGGTCTACAACGAGAGGCAGACTCCCGGCGCCAGCGAGGACCTGCTTGCCGGCGACTGGACGCACAGCACGGTGAAGCTCGACAAGTATGCGCGCAAGAACATCTACATAGCTTTCGTCAATGACAACGAGAACCAGAGCGCGGTGTTCGTGGACAATATCCTGGTGCAGCGCGACATGGCCTTCACGGTGGGCGTGGATGTGCCCTCATTCGTGGTGGACGCCGCTTCGGTGCCCGTCAAGGTGATGTTCTCCGTCAAGGGCGATGACACGTATGACGACGTCACCCTCCGCCTTGTTGACGCTGACGACAAGGTGGTGGACGAGAAGTCGTTCACAGGCCTGGGTCTCAAGAAAGGCGATTCATTTTCCCATACGTTCGAGAAGGAGCTTCCCTTGGCCAAGGGCCGTGTGAACGAATATTCGGTAGAGGCTGTAGCTTCCGACAAGACCGTGTCTATGCCCATGAGCGTCAAGAATCTCCGCTTCCGGCCGGAGCGCACGGTGGTGATAGAGGAGGGCACAGGCACCAAGTGCGGTTATTGCCCTCTGGGACACCGCACTCTGGAGATGATAGATGAGATATACGGCGAGAAGGTGGTGCCCGTGGCCGTGCATAGCTACACCACAGGCTCGGAGTTCCTTACCTCCTGGACCGCCGCCTACGGCCAGTTCCTCGGCTTCCAGACATATCCTACCGGACTTATCAACCGCGAGTATGCCGCTTCGCCCATGGATAACGAGAACAATGTCTACTCCATCACCTCTGCCTCCGGAGACAAGACATGGTGCGACTATCTGAGCAAGGTGATGGGAGAGCTCACCGATGCGGAGATCCACATAGACCATGCCACCATCGACCCGGAGAAGGGAATGATCGAGGTCGGCGTGGACATGCGCTACGCATACGACAGCGACAACGTGAACCTCAACGTCCACACCGTGGTGCTGGAGAACGGCCTTACGGCGCGTCAGGAGAACAATGTGTCCTCCGTCAAGAGCGACATACTCGGAGACTGGGGCTCGGGCGGCAAATATGGCAGGCCTTCGGTGGTAGTGCCTTTCAATCATGTGGCACGCGGCATGCACGGCACCTCCTACGCCGGTGTGTCCGGCATGTTCCCGCGCGTGATAGACAGCTCCCTCACATACGACAAGGTCTATGGGTTCGAGATTCCGAGAGACCTCACCGACGTGAACAACGCCGAGGTGGTCGTCATGCTTATCGACGCCAACTCGCAGCGTGTCATCAATGCCGCCAAGGCTCCCTGCCTGGTAGGGGTCGTAGGCGTGGACGAGCTGCTTGACGGCGCCGCTCGCGACACAGGCGCGGTGTACAGCGTCACGGGTGTGAGAGTGCTTGAGAACGCCACCATCGAGGACGTGAACCGTCTGGAGAAGGGCATCTATATCTTCAACGGCAAGAAAGTGATGGTTCGCTGAAAGGCGGATTGAGCTGAATATGGGAAGCTGCGCCCCGGCCTTGGCCGTCGGCGCAGCTTCTTGTCATTGTCAGGGCGAGCCGGGGAAGATATACTGAAACAGCCCCCGGCGTCAATGGCCGGAGGCTGGGTGATACGGTTTGGCATATGTGTGGACGCTGTGGCCCGCGCTCGGTTATTCGGAGAGTTTGTCGGCGACCTTGGCGGCCTTCTCGGACACCTTCTTGGCGCCTTCGGCCAGTTTCTCTTTGCCTTTCTCCTTCAGCTCCGTCCCTTTCTCCTCAAGGGCGTCGCCAGCCTCCTTCACGGCCGCCTTGGTGTCGGAAGCCGCGTCGTTCAGATTTTCCTGAGCCTGTGCTGCCGACTCTGCCGCGTCGTCGATGACGGGAGCGGGAATGGAGTCCTCGCTTATTATGATGTCGGCGCTCTCCACGTCTGTGGCCACCACCTCGGCCGGGACGGCGCCTGTCGTGTCAGCCTCTTTTTCCTTGTTGCTGCATGCGCCGAGACCAGCCATGGCCAGGACGCTGATTGAAAGAATAATCTTTTTCATAATCTTGTAAGTATGGTTATTTGTTTTTTGCGGATACCGTCCTGGAGGCATACGCCGACGAGATGGCTCCGGTGAGCAGGGCTATCCCCGCACTGAGTAAGAAAACGACCGTGAGGTCGAAAATGTTCAGACGTACGGGATAACTTGTGAGCAGCATGTCGGCGGTGCTTCCAGGCACGGAGATGAATCCGAAACGCATCTGCAAGGCGCACAGCGCCACGCCGAGCGCGATTCCCGCCACCGAGCCCGCCATGCACACCATCACGCTCTCCCAGAAGAACACACGCCCTATGAACCTGCGCGAAGCCCCGTAGGCCGACATGGTGAGCATGTTGCGTCTCTTCTCCACAATGAGCATGGACAGCGTGCTGATGATGTTGAATGACGCGATGACGAGTATGAAGCTCAACAGGAGGAACGTGACCCATTTCTCGATGGCGACCATGCGGAAATGCAATGTCTGCTGTTCGGCACGTCCTTTTACCTCGTAGTCCGGGCCCAGGCGTTGCGAGAGGGTTGTGCGGAATCTGTCCGGATTCGCCCCCGGGTCCAGTCCCACGTACAGGGCGTTTGCCTGGGTGTCGTATTCCAGCAGGCGCCTGGCTGTCTCCAGGTCCATGATCAGTGTCGCGGCGTCGAAATCTGCCTGCTCTGAGCTGAACACTCCGGTCACGGCCAGGGAGTCGATCATGAATCCGGTGGCGGGGTCGGCGAAATTGATGTCGCCGGTGCGCCTCGGCAGGAACACCAAGACTCCTGCATCGGCGCCGGACGGCAGTCCCAGATTGCTTGCCGCGCCTATCGATGCCAGGATAGGGGATACCGGCAGCTCATACTGCGCTTCCGGCTCATCGCTCAGGACCTCTTCGGCGAAAAGAGCCTCCTCGGCGAACTCCTCGTCGGCAAGCTCGGCAATATCGGCACCTGCTTCTTGGTCGAGTCCTTTTTCAGCCGCCATGTCTGTGACTTGTTGCGGCTGAGGTTTCCATTTGCCGGTCAGCATTATCGAGTCTATGGCCGTTATGGCGCGGTATGCCTCCGGCTTCACGCCGAGAATCCGCACAGGGAGCTGATGCTGTTCGTAATATGCCACGGCCTCGTCGGTTACGGCTGGCGTGACGGCCTTCACTCCCTCCATGGCTCCTATGGCGCGTTCCAGCGAATCGGCGTCGGCTATCAGCGAGCCCTTGGCCGGCTGTACGAGCAGCTGGGGGGTGATGCGGGAGTCGCGCCCCAGTATGGCGTCATGGAAGCCGTTGAACACTGAGAGGACGCACACTATGGCCATGGTGGCCAGGGCCACGCCGCACACCCCGGCCACGGCTATGGCCGTGACGGCGCTGTGTGACTTGCGTGACCACAGGTAGCGGGCCGCTATGCGGATTGCAAGCGTTCGGTTGCTCACTTGTAGGCCTCTTCGCTCTCCGGCGCGTCGTGCAGGTGCGGGTCCGCTGCCAGAAGGCGGTCTATGTTCTCTATGTAGTCCAGAGAATCGTCCAGATAAAATTGCAGGTCCGGGCACTTGCGCAGGACGTCCTTGACGCGCGAGGCCAGCTCATAGCGCACGGTCTTGGACTGCGCGTTTATGTTCTCCAGTATGCCGGCTGCCTTATCCGAGGGGAAAATGCTCAGGTATGCGCGTGCGATGCTGAGGTCAGGGCTTACCTTCACGCCGGAGACGCTCACCAGCACGCCGCCCATGGCTGCCGTCTGTTTGCGGAATATCTCGCTCAGCTCCTTCTGGAGCATGCGCGCTATCTTTGCTTGTCTTTTTCCTTCCATAGTCTTTGTGTATTCGTTACCCTGATATAACGCGCGAGGCGCGGGGTATGTTTGCGGCGGGGGCACGGGTGTTCAGCCCTTCACCCGTATCAAGGTGAGACCGTCGCGCAGGGGGAGCATCACTTTCTCCACGTCGGGGTCGGCGCCCACCAGGGAGTTGAACTCCATGACGCCGAGCGTCTGGGGCGAGTGGCGCTCGCTGGCCACCACGTGTCCGTCCCACAGGGTGTTGTCCGCCACGATGACGCCGCCTCTCCTCATAAGCGGCTTGAGCAGGCGGTAATAGTCGGCGTAGTGCCGTTTGTCCGCGTCTATGAACGCGAAGTCGAATGTGGCACCTGCGGGCATCTCTTCCAGAACCCGGCAAGCATCTCCTATGTGGAGGCATACCTTGTCGCCGAAAGGGGAGAGGGAAAGGTTGTGGCGTATCAGGTCCTCAAGCTCGTCGTTCACCTCCACGGTGTGTATCTCGCCGTCCGCCGGAAGCCCTTCGGCCATGCAGAGGGTGGAATAGGCCGAATAGGTGCCCAGTTCCAGGATGCGGGATGCTCCGGAAACCTGCACGAGCATCTTGAGCAGGCGCCCTTGCAGGTGTCCCGAGCACATGCGCGGGTTGTAGAGGCGCAGGTTGGTGTCGCGGTCCACCCGGCGCAGCCACTCCGGTTCGGGGTCTATGTGCTCCAATATGTAGTCTTCCAGCGTCATGGGCGGTATGTGGCCAGCAGCCCTTGGAGGGCGAGCGCGTAGGACTCCAGCCCGAAACCGGTGACTGTGCCCAGACATACGGGCGCGAGTACGGACTTGCGGCGGAACTCCTCGCGTGCCGAAGGGTTGGAGATATGCACCTCCACCACCGGCAGCGGGGCTATGGCCTTGACGGCGTCGGCCAGTGCGTATGAATAATGCGTGTATGCCCCGGCGTTCAGGATAACGCCGTCGGCCTTCTCCTGAGCCGTACCAGTGAGGGCGGACTGCACTGCGTCTATCAGCTCTCCCTCGCAGTTGGACTGCACATGGCGCAGGGACACCTCGGGGAAGCGGGAGGCCAGCTCAGGCAAAAAAGACTCGAACGTCCGCGAACCGTAGATGTGCGGTTCGCGGAGTCCGAGCATATTCAGGTTCGGTCCGTTGATGATCAGGACTTTCATGGTCGTTACGCTATTGAGGTGGTCAGGCCTTCACGCTCCACTCCACGCCGTTCTTGGTGTCCTTCACGTTGAACCCGGCTGCCGCCAGACGGTCGCGTATGAGGTCTGACGTGGCCCAGTCCTTGTTCGCCTTGGCGTTCTTGCGGATTTCCATCAGGAGGTTCACCGCCTCTTCGTAAGGCTTCAGCTTGTCGGGGTTGTCGCCGGTGTCGGCGGTGCGTATTCCGAGAAGCTCCACCAAGAAGATGTCGAACAGGTGGCGCAGCGAGGCCAGGTCGTCGGCCGACAGCTTGGCTTCGCCGGAGTTGGCCGCGTTTATGATGCGGCTGGCCTCGAAGAGCTGGGCTATCACCTGGGGCGTGTTCAGGTCGTCGTCCATGGCCTCGTAGCAGCGGGCCGCGAAGTCAGGCACCTCGACGGTGCTCTTCTCTGCGGGCAGCAGGGCCTGGAGGCGCTGGTAGCTCTCGAGCATCTTCTGGAGAGCCTTCTCAGAACTCTGGAGGGCGGCGTTGCTGAAATCCACAGTGCTGCGGTAGTGCGCCTGGAGGATGAAGAACCTGATCACCATTGGCGAGTACGCCTTTTCCAGCAGAGGATGGGAGCCGGTGAAGAATTCCTCGAGATTGATGAAATTCTTGTAGCTCTTGCCCATCTTCTTGCCGTTGATGGTTATCATGTTGTTGTGCATCCAGTAGCGCACGGCGGGATGTCCCTGGGCTGCCACGCTCTGCGCTATCTCGCACTCGTGGTGCGGGAAGAGCAGGTCGAGGCCTCCGCCATGTATGTCGAAGGTGTCGCCCAGGTATTTCTCGCCCATGGTGGAGCACTCCAGGTGCCAGCCGGGGAAGCCTTCGCTCCAGGGCGACGGCCAGTGCATGATGTGCTCCGGCGCCGCGCATTTCCACAACGCGAAATCAAGCGGGTTGCGCTTCTCGCTCTGGCCGTCGAGGGTACGGGTGTTGCTCTCCAGGTCCTCTATGTTGCGGCCCGAGAGGATGCCGTACTTGTGGTCATGGTTGTATTTCTCCACGTCGAAATACACCGACCCGTGGCTCTCATAGGCATAACCCGCGTCCAGGATTTTCTTCACATACTCGATTTGCTCGATGATGTGGCCTGAGGCGTGCGGCTCTATCGAGGGGGGCAGCACGCCCAGGGCCTCCATGTCGCGGTGATAGCGGTTCAGGTAATGCTGCACCACCTCCATGGGCTCGAGCTGCTCCAGGCGGGCCTTCTTGGTGATCTTGTCCTCGCCGTCGTCGGCGTCGTGCTCCAGATGGCCCACGTCGGTGATGTTGCGCACATAGCGCACCTTGTAGCCCAGATGCCGCAGATAGCGGTACAGGATGTCGAACGTGACCGCCGGCCTGGCATGTCCCAGATGGGCGTCGCCGTAGACTGTCGGCCCGCAGACGTACATCCCCACCATCCCCTCGTGCAGTGGCTTGAAAAGCTCTTTCTGGCGTGTGAGGCTGTTGTATATCAGCAGATTCGTATCCATGTAGGGGTTGCTGGGCCTTTATCAGTTGTTGGAGAAGTTACCGCCCTGGCCGTTGGGTCGCTTCTGCTGGATTTCGCCGAAGGTCTTCTCGTATTTCTGCACGTTGTCCGTCAGGGCGAACATCAGCTGCTTGGCGTTCTCGGGGCTCATCACGATGCGGCTTACCACGGGAGCCTGGGGCATGCCGGGGGCGGCGAAGATGAAGTCGATCAGGAACTCGTTGGGGCCGTGGCCTATCATGGCCAGGTTGGAGTACTTGCCGTCTGCCACTTCGGGCTTGAGCTGGATCTGAAGCTGGTTCTTGTTCTCTTGGTTGTTGTTTGCCATTGTCGTGTTTGTGTTTTTATGTGGTTATATTTTAGTTGTCTGACTTGTGGCCGATAAGGCACGGGACGCTTAAAAACCAAAAGCCTGGATGCGGCAAGGTCCCTGCGGGAGCTTGCACGCACAAAGATACTCTAAAATTTCGGTCTGACAAAATCCGTGCCGAAATTCACTCCCTCTTGAAGCCGCATCATAATCGAATCACGATGAAGTCCTTCATTTCAGAGGTATTGAAGATAGGGCTACGTATCATTGGCTCTTGGAAGACCCCATAGACTTAAGCATAGCCTCGACCGACGAGGTGTCAACTGAAGGTGTGTCACGCAAAGCTCCGCTCTCAGCTTCACGCATTGCCGCGATGGTCTCCTCATTGGGCTGGCTCCAAGCCGCCTGACGCAGAACAAGTTCTACGAAATTGTTCAAAGACCTGTGTTCACGTCGGGCAAGCTCTTTGAGACGCTCAATCAATTGGGTGTCAAGACGGAACGTAGTTGTTTTCTTTGGAATTGCTGCATCCATATTTTCAATGTCAATTGGTCTTGACTGCAAAGTTAATACATTTGCAATACACGGCCAAACGTCGGAGAGAAAACATAGGGACATCTCACGGACCTGAGGGCCGACGGCGCGTGCGTGTCAGGGCATCCTCTCCAGGCGCGGGAAGGCGTCTATGTAGGAGCCGGGGGAGATGTTGTATATGCTCACTCCCCGCCGGGAGGCCCAGGCCGCTATCTGGTGGTAGGAACGGAAGGCTATGTACAGGCTGCGCAGGATGTCGTGCAGGTGATAGCCTGCGTATTCGGAGCAGACGCGTGTCTGCTCCTCGGCGTTGTCTTTGTAGAAATGGGGCTGCACGCTCACCACCCTGTTCTGGTCGTCCACCCCCAGGGTGCGGCTCCAGGTATGGTCGGCCCCGGCGATGTATATGCGGCGGAACCCTTCGCGTATGCCTATCATGATGGAGGGTATCAGCACGTTGCGGGGGCGGGGCATGGCCAGTCCGGCGGCGTAGAGCGGGTGGACCAGTGCGGCGGTCCCCTCGCCGGGCGTGAGGTTGAAGCCCTTGACTGTAAGCTGTGTGCCCGCGAGCGCGGATCTTGCTGCGGACACTCTGGGGCATGGCACGTACAGGGTCATGGGCCAGTCGGCTCTGCCGAGGTTTTGCCACAGGCGCTCCACGTTGGGGTCTGTGGCGCGCCCGCTGAAGAAATGAGGGTCGGCGAGCACGTAGAATTGAGGCCTGAGGCTGAAAAACTCAGGGGCGTTCGCGGCGAAATTCACCGCCAGGCGGTGCCGTCTCGTCAGAGCCGCCTCCTCATGGTCGAGGGTGTGGCGCAGCGAGGGCCCGTTGCCCAGTATCACCAGCTCCTCCTCTGCGGGGCGCCGTGTCTTCTTGGCCGGGCGGCGGCTCATGACGGCCGCCTTGAGCCATGAGGCCACTCCTGAGCCTGTGGCGCTCAACGCGTCGGCGGTTTTCTTCAATAAGCTCATGATTCTCTATATGGATATTCGGGGTGACGGCGTGCCATCACCTCTACGGTGTCGTATGGTTTCAGTCCGGTGGCCTCGGTCAGGGCCTTGTTCGAGAAGGTGGCTGACGTGGTTAGCTTTGCATACGCCTTCCTGGTCTTTTTGAGGGGGCAGAGTCTCAGCAACCATTTGGCCAGCCCGGCAGGGAAGGACAGCACGTGCTTGTCAGTGCCGAGGTTCGCGGCCATCGCGTCCGCTATGGAGATGACGGAATGGGCTATCCCGTCCGAGACGTTGAACACGCCCGGCACGCCGAGCGTGAGGCGCGCGGCGCGTGCCACGTCGTCTGCCATCACCAGGCTGCGCACGGCGGGGTTGCCGCGCAGGTGCATGTAGCGACCGCGCGCCACGGCCTCCGCCATCACGGCCAGCCGGCCGTGCATGCCTCGCCCGGCTGTCAGCGCCGGGCGCAATATGGTGAGCGTAGTGCCATGCTCGGCGCACCATTTCTCAAGCGCCTTCTCGGCCCTGATCTTGGAGCGTGAATACTCGGTGTCGGGCCGCAGGAAGCAGGACTCCTCCACGTCGGTGCCGGGGTCGGAGCCGTATACATGCACCGAACTCAGGTAGGTGATGTGCCGTGGAGGGGTCCCATCCAGGGCCTTGAGCAGACGCTTGGTGCCCTCATTGTTGAGCGCGTCCGCCCGGCCTTTCTCGTCGGTGCCCGCCGCGTGAATCACGGCGTCGTAACATGTCTCCAATGCAGGTGTGTCATGCTCCAGGTCGCAGACGTAGGTCGCTCCCTGCTGCCGGGAGAGGGTGTCGGGCGCGATACCGGCGGAGCGCAGTTCTTCCAAGATGTATGAACCTATGAATCCGGAAGCCCCGGTGAGCAATATCTTCTTGTAGTCAGTCATTTCTCTTTTTGAAAATCGAGGTTATTGCGAATACGTAACGCGCGGCCATGCGCAGGGGGCACACTCTCACGCCGTTGCGGCGCAAGGCGTGAACCTTCTCGCGCGGTGTCACGAGCAGGCGGTTGCGGAGTCGCGACGACAGCCCTCCGGGAGCCATAAGCACCGCGCATACAGGCACATAGCGGCTCCGTTCACCCTCCTTGAGCAGAACGCGAGCCAGCCATTCAAAATCTCCGGCCACCAGGAAATCGGTGGTGTAGAGTCCGTGCCGCTCAAACAATTCCCGGCGGCAATATACCGAAGGGTGGGGTGGCATGAACCCCCATTTCAGCAATCCGGGCCTGAAGCCGTCGCCGGAATAGTAGGCCCCGGGCTTCCCTGAGCGGGATGTATGCCGTATGTCGCCGTATGCCAGCATAAGGTCCGGGTCCGATTCGAATGTCTTGGACATCGTCTCCAATATGGTGGGACCTGCAAACCGGTCACCGCCGTGGAGCGAGCCTGTCACGGGGCCTGAGGAGGCGCTTATGCCGCAGTTCAAGGCATCATACACGCCATGCGGCTCGCGGCTCATTATCTTTACGGGATATGTGACGCTCGCGGCGTATTCACGGCATAGGGCGAGAGTGCCGTCGGCAGACATGCCATCCACTATGATATGTTCGGCAGGTGCACATGTCTGCGACGCCACACTTTCCAAGGTCTCTCGAAGAGCGGCTCCGCAGTCGCGCGTGATGGTGACAAGCGATATGGCTGCTGTTTTACTCATACCAGAAAATTATATGCCAATGCCAATCCAGTGATTAGCAGTGTGATGTATATTGCGCCGAACACGCTTGCCTTCTTCCTGGAAATGCCCCCCCTGATTACCTTTGTCAGGAAATCGAGTGCAAGCGGCACGCACAATGCCATAAAGGGCAGGTGATAGCGCGCCACGGAGCCGGCGCTCATGTATGCCACCCCAAGGTAGCATCCGGCCCAGAACAATGCCCATAGCCGCAGTCCCCCGGCTTTGTCCCTGAACGGCATGCACAGCGCGAACCAGGCGAGCACCATGCCCCCGACCATGTACCATAGAAACGACAGGTGAGCCACCGGCACGAAACGGGCCAGATGGGAGTCGCGCGTGTAGTTCCAGGGGAAAGGTGGAAAGTACTGTGCCGCTGCGGCCACAGGCAGGTATACGGCTTTCTCGGCCGGTGACTTGGCATAATATCCGTTGACGAAAGAGTCGTAGTTGCCCACGGCCTCGTGGTGGAGCATCGTCTTCTCGCTCTCTTGCGCCCTGGAGCTGTCGAGCAGCAGGAAATCGGAATCCGAGCGTCCGGCCCGTCCCCCGGCCACGATGGCCAGTGAGAGCAGCAGCATCGCCAAGGTGCCGTTGTAGGCGCATGCCTTGCTCCCGAGCTGTCTGCGGCGGGCATTTACGAGGCATAGTATGGCTCCGGCGCACAGCAGATAGCCTGTATGGGGCTTGAGTGCCATGAGCAGCACGGCTCCGGCGCCCCCCCAGGCCAGGTCCCGGAACTTGAAACGGCCTGTGTAGATGCCTGCCAGCGGCAGGGACATGAGGGTGAACCCGAGTGTCACGGGAGCCTCTTTCATAAGGATGGAACCGTAATAAGGTATGCTCGGAATCATGGCCATCAGCAGTGCCCCTGCCCAAGCCTTGCGGCTGTCACTGCCTCCCTCCACGAGCCTTGCGCATATCACCCCGCAAGTCGTGACCGAGAGGGACATGCACGCAGCGTTGAAAACCAGCGGAGCCAGCAGGCCTGTGCCGAACATTCTGAAGAATGTCCCGTAAAACATCAGAGGCCCCATGGACATGCAGCCGGGCATCTCATAGCCATGGACGTAGCGGTCTGCCCAATAATATATGGTCGCCGGGTCGCTGTACGGGGCCAACCCCGGCATCTCCCAGGAAGCGCCGGGCACCTCCAGATACCCGGCCATGTTGATGGATATACCTATGAACATCAACGCTGTAAGGGATGAGACAATGATGCACAGCGGCGCGCTCCACAGCTTTCCGGCCATCAGGCGGCACAGACATATCGTCAGCGGGGCTCCTATGGCGAAACCGAGCGTGCACCTTACGGCGTGGTCCATGGACCCGGTGACGGCCTCCGTGCGGAAGGTGCCGAAAGCGATGAGCGCGGAAAGCATCCCGCATATCCACACAGCCGCCGAGGCGTACACGAGAGACTTGTATGCCGATGGCTTGTCAGGCCTCCCGGCGCGGTTCGATATGTCATTGTATGACTCCAACATTCTTCGCAGTGCAAAGTTACACAAAACCTCGCAATAACGCCTAATGTAGCTGTCTCTAAAAAATGAATGTCCACACCTGATGCGTGGCCACTGCCGTATTGCCCGGATTTTTCACTCCGACTGATTGTGGGGTATGCAAATAAAATTGTAATTTTGCATAATAATGAATGTCGATGCCTTATTCCGATGTCCGTTTCGGCTATGCGGACGGAAGTTTCACAGTCAACGGCAGCTCCCTCGGCGTGGAGGTGTTCGGGGTCAACGGTGCGAGATTGTCCAACTCAGGCCTGGCTCCTGGCATATATATCGTAAGGGCCGAGGTGGACGGAGGCCTCTACGTGCGCAAGATGACTGTCCGCTGATGTCTGACGGCGCATCGGCCATGCTGGAAAAACCATACATGCCATAATTTTACCATCATATTCCCTGAAGAGGCCGCGCCCGCAATTACGAATCCGGGCGCGGCCTCTTGTGTGTTTTTGCGGGTTGGCGGGGATGTGTAGGGCCATGTGTCCCTGTCGTTTGCCGCCGGCATTTCAGGAGGGTTGGCGGGCACGATTTTTAGCGCGTGATTCATCGTCTATAAGAGTCTGGCTTTTATGCCAAATAAATGAATGTAGAATAAAAAAAGCTATCCGACGAACCTGTTTTTAACGTATTTTAACAATCGGGGAGGTGCTATGAAAATAAATTCCACTACCTTTGCCATCGTTAAAGATACAGACTTTTTCTTTTTCTATTCATGGAAAAATTTGCCTGAAATTTAAGTGAATTTCGCAGAAAAAGTTTGTTAAATTATTTGCAATTTCTTATCAAATGCTATATAATTCAAATTGAAAAGAATCTTCCCTTCAATATTCTTTTCAATTATACCCCTTATTAATTATTTATACTCCCCTTAAAATGACCAATGTTTCCCATTG
>URZM01000023.1 GCA_900552315.1 uncultured Bacteroidales bacterium
GCATGAACCCCCGCCCACCTGGGCCGTAGGCCACACCCGCGCATGAACCCCCGGAGGGGGCGTAGATTTTGTTAACCCCCGGCATCGCCGGGGGTGACCCGTACCCTCACAAACAGTCCCGGAGGGACTGAACAACAACACCTCAGCATACTACACCCAGGCCAAACACCAAAAACCACGCATGGCTCCCTGGATGGAGCGCAAACTTTGTTAGCCCCCTGCATAGACTCGCCGGGGGACGTGAGTATCAGCCACGCACGTAGTGGGGCATGTCGGCCGGTATCACCATCGAGATTTCCACCAGACCCGCTATCTCGCCCGCGCCATCGCGCCACGGGGTCTGGTATATCATCTTGCGCAGACCGTTTTTCTCTATGGTACAGCAATTGCTGCGGCCCGAGGCAAGCATGTCCGCTATTATGCCACGCGACCGCTCGCTGTGACACGGAATCAGACTGCGCCCGCGCATGTCACCGCTCTTGGCGAACGTCTCGCGTGCTTTCTCGTTCATATACAGCACGATCCCCTCCTTGTCACAGACAGTAACCGCGCAATTCAGCCCCTCGGCCCACCTGACCTCCGACAAATCCTTTATTTCCATGGCATAAATTTGTATTGATATAAAGAGAGACCGACGCATCCTCAACGAGGAGCATCGGTCTATTAGCTTTGTTTACTCGCAGTAATCTAATTACTCAGCCTTAGGAGCAGCTTCGGGAGCAGGAGCAGCCTCAGGAGCGGGAGCAGCCTCACCCTCGGGCTTAACCTCGGGAGCAACCTCACCCTCAGGCTTAACCTCGGGAGCAGCGTCAGTTGCGGGAGCCTGAGCCTCAGTTGCAGTAGCGTTGGAATCTACAGAGTCAGCACCGTTAGCGGACTTGTTGCAGGATACGAGAGCTACAGTTGCGAGAACTGCGAGTGAAAGAACAATCTTCTTCATTTTAGTCTAAGATTTAAATAATAAAACAATAAATTTTGCTATCAAAAACGATGCAAAGTTAAGGCCATTTTTCTTACCCGCAAATTTTTTCGCAAAAAAAATCATCCCTCACTCTAATTTTTAACATTTCAAACCCTTGAATTGTTAAATTCAACTCGATTTTAACAGTTAAGCCCGAACAAATACATCCCACAACGTGCAGCCAGCCAATGTAGGGATGCACCCCGGTGCATCCGCCAAACAAAAAAAACTTTGTCGGCGGGGCGATGTAGTCAAGGAGGGAAGATCCGTTGGCGGCGTGGCGGATGCACCAGGGTGCATACCTACATGGCGGCAAATAATTCAAAGCTGGGCCTCGCGCGGCCCTTTTCGGCCTCAGACATGGCCATGTCCCGATTTTTGACTAACTTTGGACTCACTTTCAGATCCGGCTTTTTTCGGCATCATAAGTTATGGCTATATATAACAAAGGATACAGGCGCGCATGGAGCGCGCTTGCCGCTGCCGCCGCAGTGGCCATGTTCCACTCATGCGCAAGCATCAGCACACCATCCGGAGGCCCGCGAGACGAGGACCCGCCACGAGTGATGCGCACATTCCCTGCCCAAGGCAGCACCGGAGTGTCCGGCAACCGCGTTTCCGTGGAGTTTGACGAACTCGTGAACGTGAAGGACGCTTTCACCAATGTGGTGGTATCTCCCCCTCAGGCACGCGCCCCGAAAGTCACGGCCTCCGGCAAGCGTGTGATAGTGGAGTGGGACGAGGACCTGCTGCCCGGCACCACATACACCGTGGACTTCGGCACGGCCATCGAGGACGTGAACGAGGCCAACAAGCTGGGCAACTACAGCTTCTCGTTCTCCACCGGCGAAGAACTCGACTCACTTCGCATCTCCGGCGTGGTGCTCGACGCCGCCACCTTGGAGCCGCAGCAGAGAATGCTCGTGGGCGTCCACATGGCCGAGGCTCCCGACTCCGCGCTCCGCACCCTGCGATTCGAGCGCGCGACAAAGACCGACGACTACGGGCGATTCACAATCCGCGGGCTGAAGGCCGTTCCTTACAACCTTTTCGCGCTCGGGGACCTGAACAACGACTACCGGTGGGACAATCCCGCTGAGCTGCTCGCTTTCTACCCCGCGCCCGTGACCCCATACTCGGAACAAACCCTGGCCTCGGACACCATCTTCGACATGCTCACCGGAGCCGTGGACAATGTGGTGAGCCGCGAGCGCACACGTTTCCTTCCCAACAATCTCCTGCTACCGGTCTTCGACCCCGGATACAAGCCCCAGTATCTGGTGAAATACGAACGGCCTGACTCCGCCAGGCTCTCATTCATCTTCAACGCGAAGGCGCCCTCATTGCCGCAAGTGACATTCCCCGGTTTCAGGCACTCCGACAAATGGGCGATAACCGAACACTCCCTGAACCGCGACACAGTGACATACTGGCTCACCGACCTTGCGCTGGCACAAGCCGACACATTGAAGATAGCGCTGACATACACCCGCACCGACGCCGACAGGAAACTCGTAGAGGCCACCGACACACTCATCCTCGCCAAGCCCAAGGCACGTACCGCCCCCAAGAAAAAGAAGATGACCCGCCAGCAGATGCAGGCCGACTCCATAGCCCGCGAAAAGGCCAAATGGATTCAGCTAAACCTCTCTCCCGCAGGGACTATAAATGTGTACTCTCCACTCGTCCTGGAGTCGCCTGAACCGATTCTGGAGCTGAACCCGGACATGATACGCCTTGAGCAGAAAGTAGACAGCCTCTACAAGCCTCTGTCGCTGCCCCCCATCACTCAGGACAGCACCGGGGCGGTGCGCCGCTACACCCTCACTTATCCCTGGGAGTTCGGCGCCTCCTACCGCCTGAGCGTGGACTCCACGGCCATGACCGGTGTGTCGGGCCGCCCCAACGCCACACTAAGCCAGGATTTCACGGTCAAGAAACGCGAGGACTACGCCTCGCTCACCCTGCGCCTGAACCCTGACACAGTGCAGGGATACGTTGAGGTGCTCAACACCTCCGACACCCCCGTGGCGCGCGCACGCGTGGTCAACGGCACGGCCCGCTTCCCTTACCTTGTCCCGGCGGACTACTACGCCCGGTTCGTGAGCCGACCGGCACCTGCCGACAGTCTCGCGCAGGACGACCTGTCCTTCCACACAGGCGACTACGACACGCGCACGCAGCCGGACGATGTGTACTACTACCCCAAACTCCTGTCACTGAAGCGCCATGACCGCTCCGAACAGTGGAACCTGAACGCCACACCGGTAGACAGGCAGAAACCGGAGGCCATAAAGAAGAACAAGCCTCAGACAAAGAGCGCCAAAGGCAAAAAACGCGACAACGAAGATAACGGCACACAGGAGGAAGACGACTACTTTGACGTGAACTCCAACCCCTTCGATCCCAAGTCCGCCCGAAACCGACGCACCACCCACTGACAAGGTCCCCTAAAGTCGGACCTGTCCGACACGTCCGACACGTCTGTCCCGTCCGACACCAAAAACGGGCCATCCTTGTGAAAAGGATGGCCCGCACATATTTCTTTCCGAAGCAAAAACGCTTACTCCGCGAATTTCTTCATTATCAGACACGCGTTGTGGCCGCCGAATCCGAAGGTATTGGAAAGGGCGGTGTTCACCGTGCGTTTCTGAGGCTCGTTGAACGTGAAATTCAGGTCATAGTCCACCTCAGGGTCATTGTCACCTTCCACGTGGTTTATGGTAGGCGGTATGATGTCATCGGTGATGGCCTTCACGCAGAACAAAGCCTCCACGGCGCCGGCGGCGCCGAGAAGATGCCCCGTCATGGACTTGGTGGAGCTGAGATTCATCTTGTAGGCATGGTCGCCGAACACCTTCTTGATGGCCTTGGCCTCCGAGATGTCGCCCACAGGGGTGGAGGTGCCGTGCAGGTTGATGTAGTCGATATCCTCAGGCTTCATGCCGGCGTCCTTCAAGGCGCTCTCCATGACCAGGCATGCGCCCAGGCCGTCGGGATGCGTGGCGGTGATGTGGTAAGCGTCGGCGCTCAGGCCGCCGCCAACAACCTCGGCGTATATCTTGGCGCCGCGTGCCTTGGCATGCTCGTACTCCTCCAAGATAAGGGCGGCAGCGCCCTCGCCTATCACGAATCCGTCGCGGGAGCCGGAGAAAGGACGCGAGGCCGTGGCAGGATCGTCATTGCGGGTAGAGAGGGCACGCATGGAGTTGAATCCGCCCACACCCGCAGGATATATGGCCGCCTCGGCGCCGCCGGCCACGATGGCGTCGGCATAACCCAGACGGATATAGTTGAAGGCGTCCACAAGCGCGTTGTTGGAAGAGGCGCAGGCAGAGACAGTGCCGAAATTGGGACCACGGAATTCATGCTCTATCGAGATATGGCCGGCGGCTATGTCGGCTATCATCTTGGGGATGAAGAACGGGTTGTATTTCGGGCCTTTCTCCTCATTCTTGGCATAGAAACCGGCCTCCTCCTCAAAAGTGTGGAGACCGCCTATGCCGGCAGCGAAGATGACGCCTACACGGTTCTTGTTCACGCCCTCGGAGTCGATGCCGGAGTCGGCTATAGCCTCGTCGGCGGCAACCATGGCATACATGGCATAGAGGTCGAGCTGACGGGCCTTCTTGCGGTCGAAATGCGCGGCGGGGTCGAAATCCTTGACCTCGCACGCGAACCGCGTCTTGAACAGGCTCGCGTCAAAATGAGTGATGGGGCCCGCGCCGCTCTTGCCCTTGATGGCGTTCTCCCACGTCTCGGCCACATTGTTGCCGATAGGGGTCAGGGCTCCCAGGCCGGTCACTACTACTCTTTTAAGTTCCATAGGACTGTAAAGTTGGGGTTATCAATAAATAAGGGGAGAGGCGCCGGGCATGTCTGCCTTTGAATCCAAACACCCTCCGGACTTATAAAACATCAACGCGCCGGGTGGACGCTTCCTGGGTGGGAACGGCCGGCCGCGGCGCGTCGTGTATCTTGACTCGAAGTCGATTACTTCTTATGCTCCTCGATGTAGGCGATAGCGTCACCGACAGTGGTTATCTTCTCGGCCTCCTCCTCGGGGATAGTCAGGTCGAACACCTTCTCGAACTCCATGATGAGCTCTACGGTGTCCAGAGAATCTGCACCCAGATCCTTGCTGAATTCAGCGGTTTCAATTACTTCGTTCTCGTCTACGCTGAGCTTGTCAACAATGATTTCTTTTACTATAGATGCTATTTCAGACATAATCTAAAAATTTATTGATGATTAAAATTGATTTCGGGTCAAAACTGCCGCAGGAAAACACGTCAAAAAACGGACCCCTCCGGGTTCAATCTCAGTTTCAGAGTGCAAAGTAAACACTATTTTTTCAATTACGGAAATTTTTCCGCTATAAAAGTTGAAAATAATGCACACAAAACTCAAATATGTGCAAAAACGTCCTCCCGAGCACCGCACAAAGCCCCCGACTCAGCCCCCGCACGCCGGTCCAGGTTCCCCTTCAATCCCTGTCCGCCTCACCCCTCACAGTCCCATATAGCTCTCATGTCTCTCACACCTCTCATGCCTCTCATTACCCTCATCCCCCCGACCTAAACACTAAGGGGCGCCGAGGCCAATCCCCGGCGCCCCTTTGGCGTAGTCTAAATATTTATAAGTTGAAATCTTTCACTGTCGCGCGTCACCCGTTCACTTGGTCACGGTGGTGGTAGTGGTGGCAGGCTCGTCAAGTGTGCAGATAGCCACACGGTTCCAGCTCTCTTCCTCGAACATGTGTCCGATGCCCTGGCCTTCAGCCTGGATGCGGTCAGCGGCTATGCCGTATTTCTTGATGAGCGTGTTGCGTACTGACTCGGCGCGCTGGTTGGCCAGACGTACATTCACCTCCAGAGGACCGTCCTGGCTTGCGTAGCCCTTGATGATGACCTTGCTCTTCGGATGGTTCTTCAGATAAGAGGCCACTGCTGCCACGTTAGGCATCTGCGATGCGGTGATGTTGTACTTGCCAAGCTCGAAATTCACGTAGCGTACCGTGGAAAGCTGGTCGGTGTTCTTGGTCACGACCTCGGGCTTGCGGTTCTGGCATGCGGCCAGCTGTGCGGCAAGGGCGGCGTTGTTGGCCTCGGACTCCGCAAGCGCGGCGGCGGCCACGCCCAGGTCGGCGCGAAGGCCGTTCACTCTGGCGTTGAGCTCGTCTATGGCTGACTGGTCATAGGGGTTCACGTACTCGAACTTGTCTCCTAAAGACACGGACACGCCTGCCATGAGGTCGAACGTGGCGCGGTTCACATTGTATGCGGCGGAGGACTGGTTCACACCTGCGTCACTCATGTTCCAGGTCACTGAGGGCTTCAGCGCGAATGTCACGCGCTCCCCGGCATGGAAATTGAAATTGAGGCCGACCTTGGTGGCGAAATAGTTCCAGTCCTCGACACCAGACTGATAGTAGTGGCCCCAGCCTGCGCCTGCCACTGCCTCGATGTCGAACACACGGCCCTGCTCGCTGCCCCACGGGCTGAACAGGTTCATCAGGTTGACGGCTCCGTATGCGCCCACGTACTGGCTGTCGAAAGCGGTGCTGCTATGCAGACGATGGCGCCAGGAAGATGTGTTCACACCCCATGAACCCTCCACGCCGAGGCCGAAGGCCGGAGTGATCTGCTTCTGAAGGTGAAGGCCCACTATGCCTCGCATGTTGCCGAAGAAGGCGCCTCCGTTGAGCGGGGTGGTGACACCGCCGTCAAGTCCGAAACTCCAATTATCGCCGAAGCTGGGTCTGACCATCGCTTGCTGTGCGTTAGCGGAAATCATTCCACCGGCGATAAGCGTTGCACAGAGTAAAAACTTTTTCATAATACTACACTTTTTAATTAAATATGACTGTCCTTAAAGTTGGCAACCAGTCTTTCTCTCGGTGTGTACAAGAGATTTAAGACTCGTTAATTGTCGTTTTCCTATTAAACGACAGCGGGGTTATAAAAGTTTGCCGCATGGTTGTGCCCGGGGGCGATTTTTTCTCCAACCGGCTCATTTGCCGAGCAATAAGGTCTTTAGATTGTGCAGCGTCTGGAGTGCCTGGAGCGGCGTGAGGTTGTCTATGTCGAGTGTGAGTATGTTGTCCCTGATCTGAGAGAGCAGAGGGTCGTCGAGCTGGAAGAAGGACATCTGGTAGGCGTCGGCGCCCCCGCCGGCCTTGATGCCCGAGGTGTCGGGCGACGAGGCTTCCGGACCTTTCGCGCCGGCCTCCTCCAGCTGGGCCAGCACCTGGTCGGCGCGCTTGACTATGGATTTCGGCAGCCCGGCCAGCCGTGCCACATGTATGCCGAAGCTGTGGGCCGAGCCTCCGCGCTGCAGCTTGCGCACGAAAATCACCTTGCCCCCCTTCTCCTCCACCGCCACATTGTAGTTGGCGATGCGCGGATACAGCTTCTCCATCTCGTTCAGCTCGTGGTAATGGGTGGCGAACAGGGTGAGCGGATGGGCCGTGGGGTTCTGGTGTATGTGCTCCACTATGGCCCAGGCTATGGAGATGCCGTCGTAGGTGGAGGTGCCGCGCCCCAGCTCGTCGAACAGGATCAGGGAGCGCGGGCTCATGTTGTTGAGGATGGAGGCCGCCTCGTTCATCTCCACCATGAATGTGGACTCGCCCAGCGATATGTTGTCCGAGGCTCCCACACGCGTGAAAATCTTGTCCACGACCCCTATCACGGCGGCATCCGCCGGCACGAAGCTCCCTATCTGGGCCATGAGGGTGATGAGCGCCGTCTGGCGCAGCAGGGCCGACTTGCCGCTCATGTTCGGGCCCGTGATCATCATCACCTGCGTCTTGTCCGCGTCCAGGTGCAGTGAGTTCGCTATATACGGTTCGCCGGGAGGGAGCTGCCGCTCTATCACCGGGTGGCGTCCCAGGGTGATGTCGATGCGTATCTCGTCGTCCACCTCCGGCCGGATATACCGGTAATCCTCGGCCACACGGGTGAAGGAAAGCAGGCAGTCCAGCTCCCCCACTATGGCCGAATCCGCCTGTATGGGCCTTATGTATTCAGTCACGGCCTCCGTCAGTTCGGTGAAAATCCTGGCCTCAAGCGCGGCAATGCGCTCTTCCGCGCCAAGTATCTTCTGCTCATACTCTTTCAGCTCGGGAGTGATGTATCGCTCGGCGCTCACGAGAGTCTGCTTGCGTATCCAGTTCTCCGGCACCTTGTCCTTGTATGCGTTGCGGACCTCTATGTAGTAGCCGAAAACGTTGTTGAAGCTGATTTTCAAGCTGTTTATACCCGTGGCGGCAATCTCGCGCTGGAGCATGTCGTCGAGATACTGTTTCCCGGACGACGCCAGTGAGCGCAGCTCGTCAAGCTCCGGGTTCACCCCGACACAGACGAAATTGCCGCGCGAGGCCATGGAGGGCGCGTCCTCGTTGAGCGTGGAGGCGATGCGCTCGGCAAGCAGGGGACACGGATCCAGCGACTCGCCGCAGCGGCGAAGCTCGGGACTCGTGGCACGCGCGCACGCTGCCTTGACAGGTCCAAGGGCGTTCAGGGCATTCTTGAGCTGCACCAGCTCGCGAGGGCTGACGCGCCCCACGGCCACCTTCGATATGATTCGCTCCAGGTCCCCCACCGTCTCCAGATGCTCCTGCAGCACCAGGCGCGTGTCCGGATGGCGGAAGAAATACTCCACCACGTTGTGCCTGCGGCGTATGGCCTCCACGTCGCGCAAAGGGAACAGCACCCAGCGCCGCAGCAGGCGCGCCCCCATGGGCGAGACGGTCTTGTCCAAGATGTCCACCAGGCTCTTGCCTCCCTCGCCCATGGGCGAGACCAGCTCAAGGTTGCGCACCGTGAAGCGGTCCAGACGCACATACTTGTCCTCGTCTATGCGCGAGAGGGTCGTGATATGGGCTATGTTGGGATGCTTGGTGATATCCATGTAGTGGAGCAGCGCCCCGGCGGCCACTATGGCGTCAGGCATGTCGTGCACGCCGAAACCCTTCAGGCTCTTGGTCTCGAAATGACGGAGCAGCCGTTCCAGAGCCGCATCCATGGTGAAAATCCAGTCGTCGAGCTCAAAGAAGAAATGCTTGCCCTGGAACTCCTGCTCAGCCCGCGCACGGGTGCCCCGCAGTATCAGCACCTCCTTGGGACGGATGCCGTTCAGCAACTTGTCTATATAGTCCGCGCTCCCCTCGGCGCACATGTACTCGCCGGTGGAGATGTCGAGAAACGCCACGCCGATGTTGCGCCCCCCGAAATGGATTCCGGCCAGGAAATTGTTCTCCCTGCCGGTGAGCAGCGAGTCGCTGATGTTCACGCCGGGGGTCACAAGCTCCGTGATGTCGCGCTTCACGAGCTTCTTGGTGAGCTTGGGGTCCTCGAGCTGCTCGCATATAGCCACGCGCTTGCCCGCCCTTATGAGCTTGGGCAGGTAGGTGTCGAGCGCGTGGTGGGGAAATCCGGCCAGCTCCACGTGCATGGCCTTGCCGTTGGCGCGACGCGTGAGGGTTATGCCCAGAATCTCCGAGGCCATGACAGCGTCCTCGCTGAACGTCTCGTAGAAGTCGCCTACACGGAACAGCAACACGGCGTCGGGATGCTTCTTCTTCATCTCGATGTATTGCTTCATCAGCGGCGTCTCGGCTATCTTGCTCATCCCTGCCTGCCTCTTAGCGTGAATAACGTATCTGGGCCTTGCGCGACACTCTCCAGCGGCCATCCTCGAAGATCGCCGTGCCGCTTGCCTCGTTCACTATGGAGCGCGCCCCCTCGCTGAGCTGCAGGTTGCGGCCCGCGCAGGCGTTCACGAGGAAGTCGGTGGGCATCATCAGGGCCAGCTCGAAGACTGTGGGGTCCTCGATCACCGAGAAGGAGCCGGACACGCCGTCGGTCGTGACGAGCTTGAAAATGGAGTTGCCCATGTTGTAGCGGGCGTCGGCGCGGGTGAACACGCCGTCGGCGTTGGCCTGGGCCAGGTATATGATACGCGGCGTGCGCACCTGCGTGCCCTGAAATCCGGATGGAGCGGCCTGACGCTTCCTCATCTGGCTCTGGAGCGTGGCTATCTCCGAACGAAGCCTCTCTATCTCCCGGTCGCGCGGGTCTGGGGCTGACGGCGCCGGTTCCTGGAAGCCGGAATATGCGGCGAAAGGCGACTCCTCCTCCGGGTCGGACTGCACGGTGGGCGCAGGGGCGTCATAATCGGCGTAGTCAGCCGCCGGGCGGCGCGCGGCGCGCGGTCTACCGCTCTGGCGTGCCTTGTTCTTCTTCATCACGTTCAGGGCATACCCCACCAGGGCCACCACAACGAGCACAAGGATGCAGAGCACCACAATGGAGGCGGTGTTCGAGTCTTTCTTCTTGGGGGTCTCGGCCGAAGCGGGCGTCACGGCTTCCGTGGGCACAGGCACCATCTCCCCCTGCTGCACCTCTTCCGACTCGACGGCCACATCCTCCACCGCAGGCTCGGCTGCTTCAGCAGCCGTAGGCGCCGCAGGCTGAGGCGCCTGCGGGTCGGCGGCTGGTTCCGGCTTGGGCGACTGGGAGCCCTCGGTCGCTGTCTCAGCCTTTGGCTTTGCCTCTTGTTTTGTCACGTTTATGCCGCTGATGGCGCTCTTCACCTGGGTGGTGCAATAGCCCTTCGTGGTCACCGGGGTGGCCTTCACGAAGGTCTCGGACCAATACTTGTCGAACTGGGCCTTGTCCCATGAGGCGTACTCGCTCTCGTCGGGAATCCTCACCCCCTTCAGCTTGGCTATGTTCTCCTTCTCCTTGGGCTTCAGCTTGCCCTCAAGCTCCGACACGGACCCGGGCTTGAGCTTGTCAAGATAGTCAGAGCCGTTGTTCATGTTGCGCAGGCACGCCTTGTAGGCGGCTGCCTTGGCTTTCTCCATCTGTTCGGGAGTGGCCCCCCACGTCGCCAAGGAGGAGGCGGCCACGAGGGCTGCCAGCGTCAATGTGTATTTTATGTGTTTCATATTCTTATATCATTTTGAAATATATTCAGTCCGTAATATTGCAAAGGGCTGGAATCAGCGTATTTCGTACAATTCCCAAAATTGGAAAAAAGAAAGGAACATCCTCCACAGGCTCGTCGTTTTCGGCCTCGCGAGGCAGCAAAGTGTTGACCGCAGCGGTCATGTATGATGGCACGTCCTTGTCCAATTGCGCTGAAAGCACCTCCATAGCGGCCCGGCTGATTCCGAACTCGTCCCTCCAGTCCTTGTCGAGTATCTCCAGGAACTCCCTGTTGAAATCCATGACAGCCTGCTCCACCTCGGCGCGTGCCGCGCGGCCGCGCAGTGCGGCGTTGGTGTACGGTCCCCCGGGGGTCAGAGTGAAACCATCCTTGCACCCCATGATATGGCGCGGGGAGAATATGGCGGGGTCGGCCTGTCCGGTGCGCAGCCGCCGCTCCAGCGCTATGCCCCCCTTGCAGGTGACCTGCTTGGGCGCGTCTCGCTCTATCCTGAGAGTGAACGGGGTCGAGGAGGCGTACCGCTCGCCCCACACATGGGTCAGTATGTGGCGCGTGTAGTCCTCCACCAGGTCCGGCCGTCCCAGTATGTTGAGTATCTTGGAGCCTGTGCCGCTGAAGCATATCTTGCGCGGCTTCCCGACACCGGCATGGCGCATCAGGTGGGCCACATAGTAAATCAGCGCCGTGTAGAAATAGACGAACACCGGCTTCAGGGCCGCGTCGTCGCGCAGCAGGGCGTTGAACGAATAGGGGGCACGGTCCAGGGCGGAAAGCCCGCGCAGCGCCGGGGCGTTCTCTATGGAGAACAGGCAGGCGCTGATGTCGCGGCTCCGCTTCGAGGCCGCTATGTCGGAGAGTATGACGTCCAGGTACGAGAGCGACGGGTCTGCATTTAGGCGACGGGAGAAATAGTCCACGTATCGCCGCAGCATGGGGTTGTTGTCCGCGTCGGCCTCGGCGAAAGCGTCGCCGAAGAGGGCGTTGCCCGCGAAGCGGAAGGAGGATATGAGCGCGGGGGCCGAGCTGAGTCCCTCCTCGTCCGAGCGGTACACCACCACGTCGGAGGAACCGCCCCCTATGTCGATACTCACGTAGTCGGAGCCTTCCGAGGTGCTGTCGCTGTAGAAGAAGGCGGGGGCCACGGACTCCGGATAGGCCGTCACGTCGGCCTTGCGCGGGTCCAGATAACGCATGTACAGGTTCTCCCACAGGGTCATGTAGCGGTTCTGAAGCGAGCGGCTCATGCTCACCGGGTAGAAATACACGACACGAGTGTTGGCGGGCGAGGCGTTGTCGAGCAGCACCCGGGCGCGTATCATCATCATTATCTCGCGCAGGAATTGCTCCGAGAGCTTCGTGTCGTCGCTCCATTTGAGCATGGTGCTGACCTTGTATCCGTTGAAAGGCTTGCGCTCGTACAGGAACGGGATGTTCACGCTCTGCAGAGCGCGGGGCTCGCCGGCCACGGCGGCGTTGCGGGCCAGGGCCGTGCGCATCGGGAAGCCGTATGCCTCGTCCACGCTGCGGGGTATGAACTCCACGTCGAGCAGCGTGTCGGCCTGCGCCAGGGAGCCGGGAGCGTCGAGCGTGGCCACGAGGGTGGCCGCCGAGCTTTCCTTGAACTCGAGCGGGCGTGCCGGGGCGTCGTCCACGCTGTACTCCACATGGGAGTTCGTGGTGCCGAAATCCACAGCGAACACATGCCGCTGCGGCCCGGCCTTGTATTCGGGCCAGAGAGGGAGCATCACCCCCTGCCTGCGCTCGCGTCCGTCATGGCTCAGTGTCTCCAGGCGGGCGTAGTCCCAGGTAAGATCCACCTCGTGGTAGACGGTGCGCATGGCGCGCCCGGCGGTGCGCTCCACCGGCTCGGGGACCGCCAGGGGCGTCAGGGAGCCGTCCGCGAAGAAGGCGAGCGAGGCGCGCGCTTCCGGCAGCATCTCGAACAGCCGCACGTCATACATGTCGGACTGCCCGGTGCGCACAAACGGGAAGACGCCTGCCGACACCCTGGTCTCGGGCACTATGACATTGTCGCCGTCGGTCGCCTCGGCCATGCGCCGGTAAGTCTTGGCCAGCTCCACATAGCCTTTCTTCACGGGCACGCGCAAGGTCACAGCCAGCGAGTCGCCGGTGTGCTTCATTTCCAGCACCTTGCGCCCGGGAGCCACGCTGCCCGCGAGGTAGGAGGCGGGGAAATACTTGAAAAACAACGGCTTGACCGGCAGCAGGAATCCGCAGGTGGAATCAGCGTGGGCCTTCGTGAGGTTGCCGTCGAAGAAATGCGCCGAATCGACGGGAGTGGCCAGCTCTATGACCGCGTCCTCAAGCAGGTCGGAGTCCGTGACCCAGGGATATGCCACCGAGGTCCCCGGCAGCACGCGGCTCTCGGGCGGCAGGCCGCAAGGGTCGACACGCGTGGCGTCGGACCAGGGTTTGTTTATATATATGTATGGTTCCGCGCCGGGACTCACGAAGCCCTGTCTCAGCACCAAGGGGAGGCGCTCGCCGTCAGGCTGCGCGTGGCGCGGCACTATCATGAAGTCGCTCTCGAGCGGGCCGCGCAAGGTGTCCTCCACTCGGCGCGTGAAAAGAGGGAAACCCGTCACTCGCGGGCTCGCGTCTGTCTCGAAGGGGGAGTATGCGCCCTCCAGGGATGCAGCGAGCGCGGGAGCGGCCTCGGCGCGGAGGGCATGGGGGTTCTCCACCCTGGCCGTGACCCGCGCATAGACCTCGGGGCGGCGCGCGCGCGTCTGCTCGAGGTTCACGAGTATATAGTCATACACCGGCTTGAGCCTGCGGCGTGCCTCCGGGTGGGCGTTGAACCAGTGGACGAGATACACCATGAAATCCGCCTCGCGCTGCCACAGGTGTCTCACCTCCCTGCTGAACATGGGTATCCCCTCCTCTATCAGCAGGTCCTCCACGGCCTCGTCCACCGGAGCGCCCATGGTGTAGGTGGCCGGGCAGGTGGAGCCTATGACCCTGTTGCGGTAGGTGAGGATATACCAGGGGTCCTCCATGTCGAAATTGTAAGCCTCGCTGTCAGACTCCATGTAGAGGCGCAGCGTGTCCGCCAGCAGGGCGTGGGCCTGGCTTCCGGCCCTCATGCGCTCTATGCAGCGGGCGGGGTGCCAACGCAGGATTCTCACCCTGTCGGCAAAGTCGGAATAGTTGAACAGCAACTGGGCCACGTCCAGCGCGTCGCTCACCAGGCGGTGGTGCATGGCGGCGCCCCTGAGACCCGTGGCGGCCAGTGTCGAGAAAGCCGTGGCCACGAGGTCCACCCTGGCGAAGGGACTCGGTATAGAGGTGCGCGGGTACTCCACGGCGTCGCCGTTGGGGTCCGTGATCTTGGCTATGTCGTCGCCGCTGTACGGGTCCTTGGCTATCCAGCCCGCGCCGGTGGTGTTGTCGCTATATGAGAGTATGTTGCTCATCGTGGTCTATTAAGAGTTGAGGACGGGGAACCTGGACTCCACCACAGGCGTCACGGCCTCATGGAACAGCACCATGAGCTTGCGCATCAGCCTGTCTGCCGGGAACTTGCCGTTATATTTCTTGCTCACCGCGTTGATTTTCGCGAACAGGTCGTCATGGCTCAGGTGCGAGACCCCGAACACGCCCTTTTTCGGCTCCACGCCGCACACCACCCTCTCCAGCTTGCCGGCATTGTCCAGGTCGAACAGGTTGACATGGCGGTGGTTGCCCTCCATCTCCTCGAGCCAGTCCCAATAGGCGGGGAAGAACCCTTGCGTAAGGGTGCGGTAGGCGTCCGAGCTGAGGAAATCGCGGTTCATGACCGGAGTGTCCTTGGTGAATCCACGCCCCACGCAGTCCTTCATCTTGCGGTCCAGGAACAGGGAGAGCAGATGCAGCCGCAGCAGCGGCTTGGCCATAAGCTCGCGCGTGGCGGGCGCGAAGGCGGTGAGGTCCACGTTGCCGGTGTCCCGGTCCAGGCCATATTCGTATGCGCGCACGGGAGGGGTCAGGTCCTCGTCGGCGCGGCCCGCGAAATCCATGACGGCAAGTGCCCCCACGAGCTCTATCAGGTGGGCGGCGTTCTTCTGTCCCCGCTCGCCGGGGTCGTTGACATACGGCGCCGAGAGCGCCTTGTCGCCGAGGTAATAGATGGCGTCTACCAGCGAGCGCCCCTCTGCGGTGAGAGCCTTGGCGTAATAGTGCAGCGCCGAGCGGGTCTTGACCAGGAAGTCACCCTTGTTGATGGCCGAGTCCGCCGAGTGCTCTATGTTGAAATAGGGGAGCACCGTGAGCGCCCCGGTCTTGGCGGTGTGCAGGTATCCGCGCCCGGTGATGTCGGCCGCCTGCGTGTGGCGCATGTTCTTGACCATGATGGGGAACCCGGCGGCTCCGGTGCCCCCGAAGATGGAGGATATGAAGAAGATGCGGTCCCCCTCCCCTATCACGTTGCCGAAGGCGCGGAACTCCTCGGAGTCCTTGAAGCGGTTCAGGGCCACGCTACCTATGTTCGGCGCCCCCACGAACCCTATGCGCATGGAGGTGTCGAGCTGCGTGGCGGAGAACAGCATCTGCATCAGCGCCTGGTTCTCCTCGTCAAGCTCGTTGTAGCCTATGAACTCGTTGAACTTCATGCGCTCCACGGCGCTCATGTTGAACAGGAAGGAGTCCGGCAGCGTGCCGCCACCCTCGGGCATCAGGGATTTAAGTGTGGAAATCTTGACGGCGAAAAACCCGTCGGCCTTGTCCCGGTCGGCATATATGGACTTGCGTATCTTCACGTAGTCGCGCAGCAGCTCCACGGTGCGTTTCACGTCACGCCCGCTCTGGTGCGGGTCCACTATCATGGGCACTATCTCCAGGCTCTCCATCGGCGCACCCGTGAGCGGGTCCTTGGGACGCACACCGGCGGCGCACAGCATGGCCAGCGACTTTACTACGCGGGAGCCGGTCCCGCCTATGGCAAATATGAACAGACGCATGACTTTATTATTGAGGGAACGGTGTGTGACGGCAATTTACGCTCCACCAGCGGCACGAGAAGGAGGCCACGGTGAAGAGGATGGCGGTGAACAGGCCGCACCATCCGGCCACCGGGGGCAGATAGGGCGCGTAGTAGTCGCTCAGGCCCGGCTCCAGATTTTCCATCAGCCGGGTAAGCATGGTCATGCCCCCCCAGGCGGAGAGCAGCGAGCAGAGCGCAAGGACTATGAACCAGTTCCACCAGCGGTCGAAATTCACCGAGTCTATGATGTAATAGAACAGCACGGCCATCACCCAGGGTATGGCGGCGGTCAGGGCGCTCAGGTGCAGGGTCCAGCCCTTCAGGTCCTCGCGCAGCATGTCGAGGTTCCCCTCCGCGTCCCCCACCCCGAGGTACAGAGATGTGAAAATCTTGCCGCCGGCCACCAGGTAGGCGCCGGTGAGCAGTATGCCGCACAGCAGCAACGCATATTTGATTTGCTCTCGCATGTCTTTACAGTTATTTGAAACTTATGGTGAACGAGGTGAAGTCGGGTACCGAGGCGGTGCCGTAATAGGCCGCGTATATGCCTTGCATGAAGGGCAGCAGCCCGAAAGTGGCCTCTCCGAACCCGTCGGCGCGCGTGTCCAGGTCGGAGTCCGCGCTGGAACGCCCCACCCACTCCGGCATCCGGTTCTTCAGGCTCACGGTGCAGTTCCCCGGCAGGCTCTTGGCGTCCCCCCTCAGGGTGAACAGGTGCGTGGCGCGCTCCAGGTAGCGCTTGGTGCGCGCGTCTATCATGTCCGGAGTCACGGTCTCCACCTTCTCTATGGCCAGCCCTCCGTCCACCGTATAATTGTCCTTGTCCGTGAGGTAGCCATCAGTCGCCGGGATGGCGCCCAGGTCAGCCGCCACCCTGAAGGTGAACAGGCCGTCCCCCTTCTCCCCCTTCACGTCCGTCAGCGCATGCACGCCCTCCTTGCCCCCCTCGCCGTCCAGCGAATAGGAACCCTTGTTGCCCTTGCCGCGAGGCATCAGGCTGTAGTAGGGCATGGGCAGCGGGTTGCGGTTGAAGAAATAGTCGGCCCGGTAGCCCGGCAGCGACCCGAAGTCGGAGAACGAGGCATACTCGCCGCCCCCGCGCAGCTTCTGCATGGCGGCCGCCGAGCCCGTGATTATCATATAGTAAGGGCGCGGACCGTCATATTTAATGCCCGCCGGACGCGAGTACGGGTAATAGGTGCCGTGGAAATCGCCTCTGAGCTTCACCACTATCACGCTCTTGTCCTTGTGGGCGGTGAACAGGGTGGTGGCCAGCGTGCCCTCCTCGTTGAAAATCTTGGCGGCGCTCACCCCCTCGACGTCGCGCGGCGAGTAGATCATGTCGGTGACGAGTACCGTCACCCTCTCCGGCACGGTGTCGGTGAGGGCATAGTCGAAGATGGCCCGGAAATCGGTGTACGAAGGGTCACCCACCCCCTTGGTGGAGGAGAATATGTCCTTGTCCTGCACGAAGCTCTCCAGAGAGCCGCTATATGGGAAGACCCCGTCATTGACTATCAGGATCTCCTTGTCGCTCCCCGGGAAACGGGTGAGCGCCTCGCTTATGGCGCGCTTGAAGTCGCCGTTGCCGCCACGCGTGTCGTACCCGGTCATGGAGCCGCTCCGCTCCAGCATGAGGCGCAGGCGCAGCGGACCGTTGATAGTGCCGCCGTAGGCGCTCAGGCTCCATTCGAAGGAAGGGTCATGACGCTTGCCCATGCGGTTGACGGCCTCCTCCAGCTTGGCTATGTCCACCCGGCCGTCCGGGGTCAGATACTCGGCATACCGGTCAGGGTCTGCCAGGATTATGGCGGTCATCTCGTTGAAAGTCTGCTCGTTGCGCAGGGACGCGTCCTCCACCGCCTGCCGCATCTTCTGCTCCAGAGGGCCGGGAGAACCGCACGCGGCCAGCGTCACCACGAGGGCGCACAGCATCAGGCGCGCCCACCGCATGGCAGCGCCCTTAAAGCATAACGGTCTGTATGTCAAAAATTTATCCAACATAAGTCTGAGGCAATTCCAACTCACATTAGCTACAAAATTACAAAAAATTTTTGAAACCCTAATCCTGAAACGCCCAGCCCACAAAATAAAAATGTACACGCGTCCCCGACCGCCACCCAAAACTGATGACATAAGGCAAATTAAAAGGCTGTTTAAGAATAAACTTTGATCTGGAACCGTTCATGGCGAGCGGATTTT
>URZM01000024.1 GCA_900552315.1 uncultured Bacteroidales bacterium
TACGTGGGCAGAGGTATGGGGCCGCTCACCACAGCGTCAGTAGCCTTCACAGTCTTTACGATTTTCTCGGCGCTCTTGTCTACGAGATTGTGATCGTAAGATTTGAGTTTGATTCTGATTTTTTGGCTCATATTGTGTTGTAGTGTTTTTGAGATTATTTGAGGAGGTCTACTCGGCCCTGGCACTCGGTGAGCACGTTCTTGGCGATAGAGGAGCTAACCTCTGAGTAATGGGAGAAGGACATGGTGCTGGTGGCGCGGCCGGAGGTGATGGTGCGCAGTGCGGTGACGTAGCCGAACATCTCTGCCAGAGGCGCGGTGGCCTTGACTATACGGGCTCCGGAGCGCGATGTCTCCATGCCCTCGATCTGGCCGCGACGCTTGTTGAGGTCGCCGATTACGTCGCCCATGCTCTCCTCGGGGGTCACGACCTCGATCTTCATGATAGGCTCCATGAGGACGGGGCCGGCCTTCTCGGAGGCCTTCTTGAAAGCCTGGATGGCGCAAAGCTCGAAGGAGAGCTGGTCGGAGTCGACGGGGTGGAAAGAACCGTCGAGCAGGGTGACTTTCAGACGCTCCACGGGATAGCCGGCGAGGACGCCGTTCTTCATGGCCGTCTGGAAGCCTTTCTGCACGGAGGGTATGTACTCCTTGGGCACGTTGCCGCCCTTGACCTCGTCGATGAACTGGAGCGAGCCTTCGAAATCGTCGTCGGCGGGCTCTACGCGCACGATGATGTCGGCGAACTTACCGCGACCGCCGGTCTGCTTCTTGAAGACCTCACGAAGCTCGACGGGCTGGGTGATGGCCTCCTTATAAGTAACCTGGGGACGGCCCTGGTTGCACTCTACCTTGAACTCGCGCTTCAGACGGTCGATGATGATGTCGAGGTGAAGCTCACCCATACCGGAGATGACGGTCTGGCCGGTCTCCTCGTTGGTCTCCACGCGGAATGTGGGGTCCTCCTCGGCGAGCTTCTGCAGGCCTACGCCGAGCTTGTCGAGGTCCTTCTGGGTCTTGGGCTCCACAGCGATGCCGATCACGGGATCGGGGAACTCCATGGCCTCGAGGACTATGGGGTGGTTCTCGTCGCAGAGGGTGTCACCGGTGCGGATATCCTTGAAGCCTACGCCTGCGCCGATGTCGCCGCAACCGATCTTCTCCTTGGGGTTCTGCTTGTTGGAGTGCATCTGGAACAGGCGTGAGATGCGCTCCTTCTTGCCGGAACGGGAGTTGAAGCAATATGAGCCTGCCTCGATCTCGCCGGAGTATACGCGGAAGAAGCAGAGACGGCCTACATAGGGGTCAGTGGCGATCTTGAAAGCGAGGGCGCACATGGGCTCCTCGGGGAGGGGCTTGCGGGTCTCTATGGTGTCGGGGTCTCCGGGCAGCGTACCCTCGATGGCGCCTGTGTCCTCGGGAGAGGGCAGATAGGCGCAGACGGCGTCGAGCAGGGTCTGCACGCCTTTGTTCTTGAAAGAGGAACCGCAAATCATGGGGTTGATCTGCATGGAGAGCGTGGCCTTGCGTATAGCGGCACGAATCTCGTCCTCGGTAATCGTGGAGGGATCGTCGAAATATTTCTCCATGAGGGCCTCGTCATACTCAGCCAGAGTCTCGAGCATCTTGTCGCGCCACTCGTCGGCCTCGGCCTGGAGGCTGGCGGGGATATCCTCCACGGAGTATTCGGCGCCCATGGTCTCGTCATGCCAGAAGATGGCCTTCATGGTCACGAGGTCCACGACACCCTTGAAAGTCTCCTCGGCGCCGATAGGAATCTGGATGGGCAGCGGGGTGGCTCCCAGGACATCCTTCACCTGGCGGACAACCTCGAAGAAATTCGCGCCGGAGCGGTCCATCTTGTTGACGTAACCGATGCGGGGCACGTTGTATTTCTCAGCCTGACGCCAAACGGTCTCGGACTGGGGCTCCACGCCGCCTACGGCGCAGAAAGCGGCCACGGCTCCGTCGAGCACTCGCAGGGAGCGCTCCACCTCCACGGTGAAATCGACGTGTCCCGGGGTGTCGATAAGGTTGATCTTGTACTTGTTGCCGGCATAGTTCCAGAAAGTGGTGGTGGCGGCAGAGGTGATGGTGATGCCACGCTCCTGCTCCTGCTCCATCCAGTCCATGGTGGCCGCGCCATCGTGAACCTCGCCGATCTTGTGCGTAAGGCCGGTGTAGAACAGGATACGTTCGGAGGTTGTGGTCTTTCCGGCATCGATGTGGGCCATGATGCCGATATTGCGAGTCAAATTCAGGTCTTCGTTTTTAGCCATTTTGATTTGGAATCTGATGAAAAATTATGGACTGCGGTTTAGAAGCGGAAATGTGCGAATGCACGGTTAGCCTCTGCCATGCGGTGCATGTCCTCCTTGCGCTTGAAGGCGCCGCCCTGGTCGTTGTATGCGTCTACAATCTCGGCGGCGAGCTTGTCGGCCATCGTCTTGCCACCGCGCTTGCGGGCGAAGATGATGAGGTTTTTCATTGATATAGATTCCTTGCGGTCGGCACGGATTTCGGTAGGCACCTGGAATGTGGCGCCACCGATACGGCGGGACTTCACCTCCACCTGGGGAGTCACGTTCTCGAGAGCCTTCTTCCAGATCTCGAGGGCAGACTTCTCCTCGTTGGGCAACTTGGCCTTCACGTTTTCCAGAGCGGTATAGAAGATGGTGAAAGCGGTGTTCTTCTTGCCGTCATACATGAGGTGGTTTACAAATTTGGTGACACGCACCTCGCCGAACACGGGATCGGGCAGGATCACTCTCTTTTTTGGCTTTGCTTTTCTCATTGTAGGGAAAATTGTCGTTTTTGTTTTTGGCTGCTGTGGGGCATCTTCAACGTCACTCCCCCTTGTCGGAGCCGTTTACTCAACCTGTTTGTCCAATAAATCAAAAACTAATTAGAAAATTTAGTGTGATAATTTACTGCGGCCGGGAGCCGCGAGGATTACTTTTTAGCTGCTTTGGGACGCTTGGCGCCGTATTTGGAGCGACGCTGGGTGCGGCCGTTGACGCCTGCTGTGTCCAGGGTGCCGCGCACGATGTGGTAACGCACGCCGGGGAGGTCCTTGACACGACCGCCGCGCACCATGACGATGCTGTGCTCCTGGAGGTTGTGACCCTCTCCGGGGATGTAGGAGTTGACCTCCTTGCCGTTGGTGAGGCGCACACGGGCCACCTTACGCATAGCCGAGTTAGGCTTCTTGGGGGTAGTGGTGTACACGCGAACGCAGACACCACGGCGCTGGGGGCATGAGTCCAGAGCGGGGCTCTTGCTCTTGTCCTTCAAAGCAACACGTCCTTTTCTTACTAATTGTTGAATCGTTGGCATTCTTTGTCTGTTTTGATTTATATTAGAACTTATCGTTTTTCTTCATCTTTTTGCGCCTCGCATATCGAATCCGGAGCCGGAAGGGGCGGGACACGATAGCTCAACACACGCTTACACGCACAGCCAACCATCTCTGTATGAAACAGTTAACCGCCATGTCGGGATATAATATCCCCTTAAAGCGTTGCAAAGTTACTAATTATCATTTAATTACGCAAGACCCTTGCTGAAAATATCAGGGCAGCCACTCGAAATCGGCCTGTTTCCCGCATATTTTCTACGCCCTCACAAAAGAGAGGGGGCCGTGTCATAGCCCAGACACAGCCCCGCCTTCCATATAATATATAGGTATATTCTATACCGCTTTCATCAAGGCACCACGATTTTGTAATTGCGGGCTCCCGCCGTAACTAATTTAATGCCTTTATCCACACTGAAGTCGCGCTGCCCCTCGACCGTCTCGCTGTACAGCATCGTACCGTCGGGGTTGGCTATGGTTACATGAGCGCCGCCCATGCCTTTCACGCGTATCACTCCGGGAAGCGCGGTCACGCTGATACGTGCATCCACACTGTCCAGGGATGTGACGCCTGCCACGGTCGGGCGGGATTCCGCCGAGTCATAAAGTGCTGTCACCTTATATACAGCGTCCTGTGTGGGGCCGGGATGCAGGTATGAGGTGGCGTCGGCAGGCAGGGTGGCGAGCTTGTCATTGCCCATGTATATGTTATAGCCCTTCAGGGTCAGCTGCTGTGCCGGGGCTGATTCGGATATGAACGTCACATCATCCACGAAAAGGGCGAAGCGTCCCTCGGATATGCAGCGTATAGCGAAGTATTTGGTATTCTCAGGCAGATAAGCCCCATATTGAGTCCATGCCTGCGGTATATCCTTATGCACCGCTATGCTTCGGAATGAGCCGGCATCCGTATCGGTGGTCGAGTACAGTATCTCGAAAGTCTCGGGATACATGGAGTTGTAACTCTTGGCGTAGAAAGAGATGGTCTGGGGGCAGCCGGGGAGTTCGGGAGAGACCAGCCAGTCGTCGCTTTGTCCATCGTCATCTCTGAATACGGAGGCCATATACTTGTTGCCGTTGTGAGCGGCAAAGGTTGTCTTGGAGACCTGAAGCTGTTCGTCGGCGGTGTCGAATACGATGAACGATATGGCCTCGTATGACTTGAGATGAGGTATCGTGATACCGGAGAAGCCACCGGCGGCACTCTTGTCGAGGTCGAGGAGCGTCCACTCTCCGAGATCCTTTATAGCCCAGGCATCGTATCGCTCGAAGTCTTCAGTATCAACACGCGGATAAACGAAAGACATGTCCGGGGCTGTCCACTGCAACTGCACTCCATCTGCCGTGTCGCACGCTGACAGGGACGTGGGCTGCGGCACCGGAGAGTGTGCCACATTTACGGTCACCTGTCCGGAGATATTATCATCGGCCACAGCATCTTGAGGGGCTTCTATTTTCACCTTATAGGCAAGAGTCTCGCTATCCAGGGCAGTGGGAGCGCATGTAAACGCCACGTCTGCCCGGGCCTGTGAAGCCATCGGCTTGCCGTCCACCGCGCTCACCTCATTATCGCTTTCGAGCAGCACGACCCTGTACTCCGGATCAGTTTGCCAGCCGTGATTCTCGACCGTCGCGTTGACCACGAACCCCTCTCCGGGCGTCGCGACCGCAGGAGCTGAGAGGCCTGTGAGCGCCAGATCCACCGCCGGGAGGTCGTACACCTTGATATTGTCAATGGCGACGGAGGGGAAAGCAGCGGTCTTCACCTCCGATACAAACCGGAAGCATACCGTCTTGCCTTTGAACTCGTCAAGAGCCACGACGCGTCTTTCCCAGCGGGGCATTTCGCCGTACTGTATGTCAGGCATGAGGAGAGCCATCTGTTTCCATTCATCATTCACAAGCATTTCCACTCCGATGGTGGCGGTATCGCCCGGGCGTCCAAAAGTCCAGAACACCAAAGCCGGATGCCGTGCATCGCCTAAATCGACTTTGCCGGTGGTGAGCGTGGCCGTATCGCCTACACGCTTACCCATGGAGGCGAAATATGAATTGTCGGCGTCTTGGGCATCCACGCCTTGCAGGCCTCCATCCGCGCACACGCCCCAAGAAGCGCCCTGGCCATCGGCCGCCATGACTGAGGCCATGGCTCCGGACTCGCCCCACGGCAATCCATAGGGTGCCCCTACGGGAATGTTTCGTTCGCTGGTTATGCCCTGCTCGCACATCCCTTTGTCGTTAGACGCAAATACCGCGAAGGAATAGAACGCCTGCGGAGCATCTTCAGGGACAACCGGGAGCACGACGCTCGTGCCACTCAGGTCCCGGCCTCCCTCTATCCATTGCTGCTGGCCTCCCTTAAGTGCCATAAGCGAATATTTCACGGTGCCAGGCCGCAACGGGCGACCATTGGTGTCGACCTCGACCGGCTCCCATGAGAACGACACCTCGCCGGGAGTCGCCGTCTCCACAGCGTTCAACGAAGTGGTGTTATCCGGAACAGAGACACCAACATAGACGGTAGACTCGGCAGGTATGCTTGCTCCGGCTCCACTTGAGGTGGTAACGGAGTATGTGTACAGGCCGTCCGCTTCGGGCGCATCGGCAAGCTGCACCTGTTCGCCCGGAGCCACCTTTCGCTGCACTATCACCTCATCATTGCGCTTGAGTGTCATATCGAGGTCGGCATGAAGCCGGTTGCCGGCATAATCTGCTGACGGCGCCACGAAAGATATGTCTGCCGTGAGGGCTCCCAGCTCATCGGGCCGGACCGTAAACGCCTCTACGGGAGCGGGCACAGCGCCATCCTTGCCGGAGTCTATGCTTATGTCGTCGAGCATTATATAGAACCTGTCGGCATCAGATATGCCGTGGAATCCTATATAATAGGTGCCGTCCTCGCGTATGTCAAGATACTTGACCATAGGGTCCGTGTCCTTGTCAATCTCGGTGACGGGTAGGATTTCAATATTCATGGCATCAGCCACCGGGGCATTGCCCATCCTGATTTCCACCCGCTCATAGCTTGTGTCGTAGTCTCTTGTCCCATAGAGGTGGAAATTCAAGGCATATACCTTCCCCTTCTTGAGTTCGAGGGGAGGGAGCAGCAACCAGTCGTCCATCTGGTTTTTACGATTGTACCATCCACATGCACGCTGTCCCTTAGAGTCCCATTTCCATGTAGAGCCGTCGTTGTTCGCATCCAACACCGTGAATCCCCGCATCGACTCCTCCGTGTCGAATGTCTGGGAGTAAGGCAGCGCCGCATATCCCACAGAGAGCGTGTTGGAGGCCACGGCAGGGTACGAGTCGCCGTTACACTCCATCGTCACCGAATAGCAATAGTCTGTGATTTCTTGCGGGAGTGGCAGATTTATGTCACAGACATTCGTGTCGGAGGTGAAGGCCTGTTGAGGCTGACCGTTCACAAAGGGGGTGACGGTATAATGCAGCTCACCGGTATCCAGGTATCCACCCTTTTCAGGTTCAGGGGCGTCCCACTCCAGGTGCATGACCGGTGGCAGATAGGACAATCGCACACCAGTCAGCGGCAGCGGGCGGTCCGTACCGACGAATCGGGTGTCCGAGTATTTTGGAGAAGTGCCTGCCGCATTGGAAAGCGTAATTGCGAATGTGTATTCGCCTGAGACAGGAAGCACCACATCCAGCGTGACGAGCTGTCCCGGATATGCCGTACCTTTGGCCAACGTCTGCCTGCTGTCGCGGTTGGCCTGCAGCTCATACCCTATCTCGCCTGTCAGCGTAGCCTGGGTCCAGGTCTGTTCCGGTATTCTAAAGCTGACTTTGCCGGAGAGACTGCCATCGGCGAATGTGAAGGAGACATCTTCCGGCATAGCCGGAGCGCCGGCGTCTCTGGCAGGCGCCGGGATATACATGCCTACATACTCGTCAGGCATGAAGTCGTATTGTTTGGTATAGGAGCCGTCATTGAGGTCGATGGCATAAAGCGCGCATTCGGCATCGCTGTTGAGCATGTACCAATAAATGCCGGTAGCGGGGTCGATGGTGCCCGAAGTGGTGTACTGATGCTTGAGGGGCGTCTGGTACACGGCAGTCTTGTCCCCGGTGTTCTTGTCCACCTTGACGACAGCGCCATCCATATCTATCCCCCACAACTGTCCGGCGCCGTCGGCGGCAATAGAGCTGAGGCCATCCCAATCCTTAATCTTGACTGGCGTGAAGCTTTCGGTATCCAATGTGCCGAAATAAGACTGGCCGGTCTCCGGGTCGTGAAATGCTGCGTACACATTGTCGGACACGGCATCGTAAGTCATATCCAGCGCCACGGGGGGCACCTTCGGAGAGAGCTCTTTGACAAGGCTCCAGTCTTCGGTGTTAAAGACTCTCACATTCCAGTCAATGAGTATTCCCCACATCTCCTCTATCTCGCACACCACATATTTGCCGTCAAACTCTCCGGCCATTCCGTTAGGCTTGAACTTATTGTCTTTGGTGACTGCGGTATATGTATATGGGGCCGTGGATGGCAGGCTGTAGATGCCAAATTCGGCATGATCCGCACTCCATCCGTTCTGGAACATGCAAGCGGCGTTGAAGGCCAACGCCTCTGCAGGAGCCTTCTGAGAGCCGGGAGCGACAATATATTCAGGCCCACTTCTTTCGGGTGCGCTCTTGCGCATCGGCGGCAGACATGATGTGTGTGCCTGCGCCGCAGCGGGAAGAGAAAGCACCGTCAGCAATCCTGTAAATAAAGCTTTATTCATAAGCAGTGATATTTGAAATGATAATTATTCACCTGGCTTCGGCGGCCTGCAGTCTCGCCAAGCTTGTCGGTGTTCTTCTGATTGCAAATATATGTAATCGGCACCCTACCGACAAGCGCACGTGTTGGCAGTACGCAAAATTCACTTGCAGATAAAGGTATGGGCCTATGCGCAAGGGCAATAGCACATTCCTGTCATATCGTAAAATATATGATATGACAAAAACCTATAGGGAGGGAACAGGGGTGTCCGTGTCTATATCTGCTTGAGTGTGCGCATATACAGGCGTGGCGACATTCCGGTGAGTTTGCTGAAAGAACGGTAAAATACGGACATGGACGAGAAACCTGAGCGGGTGGAGATGTCATTGATGGAGAGCGGCTCGTCTTGGTTGTCTACCATAAGGTTGCGTGCATATTCCGCGCGACAACGGTTGATATAGGCCGACACACTCATGCCCTTGCATTTGTTTATGACCTTTGATATATATGTCTCGTTGGTGCCTACCGCCTTGGCCAGGGATGCCCTGTCGAGCGTGGAGTCCCTGAAGAGTTTTTCTACGTCAAGGAGGCGGTCTATGGTATTCAGAAGCTCAGACTCCTTGTTTTCCGAAAGTTTGGAGACCGATGGCGTCACAGTGTCGGCGTTCTGCTCCGCGAGGCGTTCTCTCAGGCTCAGCATCTGCTTGTGCGAATCGGCATTTTGCCTCACTATTGAACGGTATAGCAATGTTTTGCGTCTGTGCAGAATTATGAATATCGCGGCGATCACCAGGAGGGCGCATGCCGCCACAAGCAGAAGCCGAGAAATGTTCTCACGCTCAATGATCTGGACCTTGGCGGCCAATATCTCGCTCTCCTTCTTTTGAAGCTGGTAGCGTGCCGACATGTCGGCGATGGCCTGCTCATGCTCGAGGCTGAATATGCGGCTGTAGTCCTGGTTGTATAGGCAAGAGTAATTGTAAGCACTCCTCCAGTCGCCCTTCGCTTCGTAGGCTTTCGCCACCAAAGCATATAGGTCAGGGCGGTAGTCCAGATTATGGGAGCGGTCGGTATTGTGCAGACCGGCCTCAGCCTCGGCGATGGCTTCATCATATCTGCCGACATCGAGCAGATAATCGCTGTATCGCAGACAAGAATACAGGTGGGCGCCATTGTAGACGGATGTTGACGCCATGCTCTTCTTAAACCACTCTTCGGCTTCCTTATCGCGGCCCAGGCCATGGAGGGCCGAGGCATGCACGGCATATACTCCGGCAGTATAGTTTGTGTCGGCCGGCAATATGCCCAGGGCCTGTGTGCTGTATTTCAGTCCATCCTGAAAGTTGTGACGATCGACCTCCAGGATAGCATTGACATAGGCAGCGGCCAGAAGCAGATATCCTTCATGGCGGGAGGAGGCATATTTATAGGCGTCTCGTGCAAAGTGCGATGCGGTAGTATCTGCCCTCATCCCCTTGGCAAAAGCAATGTTGCATGCAATCTTGACATATACGGCGGAGTCACCGCATGCCAGGGCGTTCTCGGCCGCCTCCAGGAAATAGTTCATGCCTTTGGCATAATTCATCTCCGAGTCGAAGGCCAAGATGCCGAGGCCCATTTGCGCCATGGCCTCATGCCGCCTGTCATTATTTGCCGAGGCCTGCTCAAGCACCTTCTTGTAGCGCTTTTCGGCCTTGTCAAAATTGTTTCTCTTCAACTCGTCTTGAGCCATGATGATACCGGCATAGAGTGAATCGGACGGGGCTGACGATGAGGGCGAAGAAGCATCGGATGAAGATGAGCCTGTACACGAGACGCATAAGAGCATGCACAGGCAGACGGCCTCACCTGCCAATGCGTATATAATCTTAGAACATAAGAGTGGACGTACTGCCGATAAGTGCTTTTTATATATCTTCATCAAGAAAGCTCCCTACTATAATCAGTATATGAAATATCACACAAAGATACTAATCATCGTTGAATTACACAACTCACATCAAACCGGGGCACACGCCCCTCATAAAGGTCTCGACTATGTGGAGCCGCGAATATACACGGATGGCCGGCGCCAGGAAGGGCACTCCTGGATCCGGCCAGCAGACGAGCATCGGCGCCATGGACGCACAACCGCGTACACGCCGACGAGGATGTGTGCGGAACGGGTGTCAGGCCTCGGCTGTTGTGGCACTCTGTGCGGGAGCCTCGTCCTCAGGCTGACGCGCGTCGGCTTCCTCGGAGTCCTTGAAAGTGGTGAAGCCGGCCTGGAGCAGCAGGTTGTACCAGCTGAAGAACTTGCGTATGTCGCCGTCATAGACGCGGTCTCTGTCAAAGTCGGGAAGCACCTTCGAGAACTCGTCGCGCAACGCACCTGCCGCCTGGAGGGCCTTTACGTCCACTGTCTTGAACTCGTAGAGCTTGCCGGCGTTCTCCAGCACATCGGCCAAAGGCACCTCTTCGGAGTCGGTGTACATGGCAATGTCGCGTAGGCTCACGATCTTGTCGCGGCCATGCGCCGGATATCGCTTGCCGGAAATTATGTCCTCGACCAGGAGCATGTTCTTGCCGTTAGTCACTATCTTGAACAATCCGGGCTTGCCGGTGATGGAAAGTATGTTCTTAAGCATATCTTGTTGTTAATGTATGGTTTTTTTATTTGTCTGTATAATCAAAGAGTCGATGGCCGGAATCAACGGCATGAGACCATCGTTGATGATGGCGGTCACTTTTCCTGTGGGGAGAGAGTCGAACTCGGCTTGCTGAACGCTCATCCTGGCTTGCACCTCTTGGCGGGAGAGTGCGGAGCGAGCCATTACCCTGAGCAGACGCATCTCCATCGGCGCCTGCACGAGCCATATACTGTCCACGGCCTCGTCCAGTGCGGAGGTGTCGAGAATCGCGCTCTCGACCAAGGCCAAGGTGTGCATGCCGGCCAATGAAGAAAGCCACACGGCAATGTCGCTCCTTACTGCCTCGTGCACCCGCGCCTCGAGTCGCGCGCGGGTGTGAGGGTCTGAGAATATACGCGCGCCCAGGAGCTTGCGGTCAAGCTCGCCGTCGGGACGATATACCTCCTCCCCTATCTCCGAAAGCAAGAAAGCGCGTATGTCCGGGTCGGCCTTCATAATGGCCTTGGCGCGGGAATCACAGTCATATACGGGGATTCCCCTCAGCGCGCATATCCGGCAGACTATGCTCTTGCCGCTGCCGATACCGCCTGTCACACCTATCAGAATCGGGGTCATGGCATGTTTCGTATGATGGTGTACTCTATGCTGTCCATCTGCAGCGAGGCGTTCGTGACGCCCCGGGGCATCTTGTCTATCCGGACTTTCACCATAGCCGAGGATGAGGGGGCTATGTCGGCGTAATCGGCCACCACCCTGAAATCGGAGACGGGCACGTCGTCGCCTATACTCATCGGCACGAGGTACGAGACCTCGACTTTCTGGGGGAATAGGGCGAGGCTTTCGGAGGCGGGCACTCCGGTAGGGGTTACCGTGACGAAGGTCTTGCGGTTCTCAAGCGGCTCGACCGGAATGGTCACCTCCACCATGGATGGCTCTATGCGGACACCCTTGAGGGGGCGTATGCCTACCTTCACTTTAAGGGGGTCGGCAAGGTCACGCCTGACTATGGGCATGGTGGTGACGTACATCACCGTATCGATAATATCTCCGACTGAATATATCTTGGCCTCGCGCACATTGAGTTTCGGATTGCCGTTTATGACCTTGCCGAGAGCGGCTGTGACATCGGCGTCCACCTTGATGGGCACCACCTTTCCGGGCGAGGTCGTGTACCAGACCCCTATGGAGTCGGTCGAGGTGATGTTGATGCCGGCTCCGGTGCCGAATATACCCCTCAGGCTCGACATAAATGCGGAAGGGGAGACACGCAGCCTGTTGCCGGAAGCGTATTCGGCAAAGGAGATACGCACCACCGGGGTGTCCATGAATTTCCGGCGCAGGAGGGCCGAGCCCTTGTCGCGCACGGTGACATTCAGCACGGCGGCAGGGTCGGTGATGAAGGTCACGGAATCAGGCACGCCCTCTATCTCTATGCGCACCTGGAAATCGGACTGAGCCTCGTCGTTTAGCGCGAGAATCAGCCAGAACACCCCGGCGAGAGCTACGAACATGAGATATTGCCACAGGCTCTTGAACTTGCCTGCGGCACGTATGGCGTTGCGTATTCGCTCCTTCAGAGACAGAGGCGCCCGGTCATCATCCATGGCGATGACTGGCTTTATTTCTTGGCGGCAGCCGTGGCGCCTGGATCGGAGTATACGGATGTCTTCTCTATCTTGATGGTCACGTTTGGCGCGATCTCAATCAGGAATGTGGTCTCCTTCACCTCACGGATCTTGCCGTATATGCCGCCGGCGGTTATGACCTTGTCGCCGACGGTCATTGCCTCGCGGGCCTTGCGGATTTCCTTCTGTTTCTTGCTTTGGGGACGAATCATGAAGAAATAGAAGATAACGATCATGGCGACAATCATGAGGATGCCGGTGTAGCCACCGCCAGTCTGGGTCGCGTCAAGAAGAATAGTGTCAAGCATTTCTTATGTGGTTGTGTGGGTTAATAATCAGAATCTGCGAGGATGAGCCTCATGGCTTCAGCAGGCGCCCTTCGGCACGCAGGTTTGAGATCGCGGCCCCGAGCAGCCCGTTGATGAAGAACGGGCTCTTGGGCGTGCTGTACGCCTTGGCTATCTCTATGTATTCGTTTAGGGAGACGTTCACGGGGACCTTCGGGAAATTCAGTATCTCGGCAAGGGCGGTACGCGCAATGACGACATCCATAAACGCGAGGCGGTCCGCCTCCCAGGAATCTTTGTTGAGGGCGTTGTCCAGAATCTCGCCATACTCCTCCTTGTTCTTAACCACGGCGTTGAAGAGCTCGCGTCCGAAACGCGCGTCCTCGTCGTCCTTGTACATGGGGAGCAGAGGGTCGGGACATTCCTCCTCGAAACGGCGCACCGTCTTTATGACGAAAGTGCCTATGGTGTCGGTGTCGTCGTTCCAGAACACGGACTTGTCCTCGAGCGATTCCTGCAACTCCTCGTCGGGGAGTATTATGTAGCGATAGAGGTTTTTCCACAGCAGGCAGTCGTCCTGATATGAAGGCTCGGGAGAGGCCATGTAGTCCTTGTAGATGTCGGAGGCCGTCACCCTCTTGAGCAGGGAGGAGAGCAGCACACGGTCATTTGCAAACCATGAGAGCTTGTTTTTCTCCACGAAGGCCGTGAAATCCGCATCGGCCGCCAGACGCTCTATGAAACGGTTCTCCACAAACCTTAGGTCGGGGTTCAGGTCGCTGTCCGTGGCGAGGTACTTGTGGCGTGCGGCGTCCAGGTTCTGTTCCTGCAGGCGGGTAAGCTCCACGGCGAGCAGGAGCAGGAGGTAATATAGCTCACGAGCCTTGTCCAGGGAGTGGGAAAGCGTCTTGGCCGCGTCTGCCACATGGCCTTGGGAGGATGAGAAATTGGTGAACGTGGTCTCCATGAGCTGGTGCATACGCTCCACCCCGCGCAGGGAGTAGTTGGGGAGCTCCTCGTATATCTTTGCCAGCTGCGCGTCAGGCACGAGCATGAGGTTGAAAATCTCGCGCCACACCTTCAGGTCGGCGGCCATGTCCGAGGAGCCGTTCTTGGCATAAGCCTTGTATGATGCGGAGTCCTTCACCATGTCCGAGAGGCGCTGCACGAGAGCGGGGCTGTCGAGGGGGGATGGCTCCAGTCGGTTCTTGGCTATCTGGCTCTTGATTTTCTCGTCGGCCATGACGGTGCGGATAAATCGGTTGTCGGCCAAGGGCCTGTGTCCTCCACGCTGCTGCACGTTGTCTGCTATGCGTGTCATGAGCACGAGCATGTCAATATACAGCCTGTAAGCGAAGCGCTTCTCCTTGGTGGGGGGAGTGGGCTGGCTCTCCAGGGTGAACAATTTCTCTGTCAGCAGATAGGAGTACAGGAGCTGCACCACCTTGATTCTTATAAGAACGCGATTTATCATGACTTATCCTAATATCAGTGCAAAGTTACGGAAAAAAAGTCAAACAGCCAATTATTGCGTGCGCACGTAGCCGGTCATTCGCAGCTGAGACCGGCAGCGAGACGCTGGCGCACGGCCTCGTACATCATGACTCCGGCGGCCACGGAGACGTTGAGGGAGCCTATGGAGCCTATGACAGGGATTGCGGCCAGGGAGTCGCACAGGCGCAGCACCTCGTCGGAGAGGCCGGTGTCCTCTGCTCCCATCACTATGGCCACCGGGCCTGTGAAGTCGGCGTCCGTGTAGCTCTCTGTGCCCTTTTCGGTGGCCCCGACCACCCTCAGGCCGCTGTCCTTGAGGTAGCGTATGGCGGAGGCTATGGAGCGCTCCCGGCACACGGGGATGTGAAGCAACGCACCGGCGCTGGTCTTCACGGCGTCGGCGTTCACAGAGACGCTGTGTCGCTCCGGGATAACGATGGCGTCCACTCCCGCGCACTCGGCGGTGCGCGCTATGGCTCCAAAATTGCGGTTGTCGGTGATGCCGTCAAGAAGCAGGATGAAAGGGAGCATCCCCTCCTCGTAGAGGGTGGGCACCATCTGGCTCAGGGAGTGGTAGGTCACCATGCTCAGGAGCGCGATGGCTCCCTGGTGGTTCTTCATGGTGATACGGTTCAGTTTCTCCAGGGGGACGTATTGCGTGACTATCCCGTGCTCCCTTATCTTGGATATGAGCTCGCGGCTCAGGTCAGAGCCCGCCAGGTCTTTTCGGAGCAGCACCTTGTCTATGTCCTTTCCGGCCTCTATGGCCTCTATTACGGCACGCAGGCCGAATATGTATTCTGACTTGTGTATCATTTCGGGTTATGGGTCATATATGTACATGCAGGGCGGGTGCCCGCTATATTAATTATGGTGTGAGAGGAGTGAGCGCGCGTTGAGCAGGGCGGCCTCGTCGACGGTGGTGCCTCCGAGCATCCGTGCGGTCTCGCGTACACGCTCTTCGTCGTCCAATGGGCGGATGTGGGTATGGGTGGCCTCGTCGGTATCCTCCTTGTAGACCTTGAGATGCGCGTCGCCCACGGCTGCCACCTGCGGCAGATGTGTTATGGCGAGCACCTGGATTCTCGAGGAGATCTCTTTCATGAGCAGTGCCATGCGTGCGGCGATGTCACCGCTCACACCGGTGTCCACCTCGTCGAAAATTATGGTAGGAAGGTTCATGCGGGACGCCACTATGGCTTTAAGGCACAGCATGAGACGCGAGATCTCACCGCCTGATGCGATCTTCTCCACGGGCATGAGGGGCTGGTTCTTGTTGAAGGCGCACTGGAACGAGGGAATGTCCTGTCCGCCGGCAGTCAGCTTCCCTACAGTGGTCATGGCGCTGAACTTGAGATTGTGCATGCCCAGGGGCCGCGCCAGCTCATTAAGGCGTGCTGCGAAAGCATCTGCGGCGGCGCGTCGTGTGGCGGAAAGCGCGTCGGCCAGCAGGCGCAGTTCCTTGCCCTTGGCCTTCAGGGCGCGTTCCAGCTCCGGCAGCTCGGAGTCGGCGTCCTCTATGGAGGCGTATTCCGACTCCAGGGTGTCCAGCAGGTCGAGAAGCCCCTGCTCGTCGGAGACGTTGAAACGGCGCTGCGCGTCATACAGGGTCCCGAGGCGCTCATCGACTTTGCGCAGCAACTCCGGATTCGAGTCCACCCGCTCCAGGTAGTCGGCCAGTGTCTCAGATATGTCAGTCAGCTCTATCAAGGCGCTTTCCAGGCGTACTGGCAGGGATGGCTGGTCAACGTCATCGCGCTCGAACAGGGAGAGGTTCACGCCTTGCAGGAGAGACTTGACGTCGTGCAGGCGCGACAGCACCGAACTTTCCCCCGCCGTGAAATGTGCGGTGGCGGCAGCCAGGGATTCGGATATGGATACGGAGTCGGACAGAATCTCCAGACGGCGTTCCAGCTCTTTCTGCTCCCCGGCCTTCGGCTTGAGCTTGTGCAGCTGGTCCAGGCGGAAGCGGATGAACTCCGCGTTCTCCCTGCTGCGGGTGGCACGCTCCTTGAGCGCGGTGATATGGCGGCGCAGCTCCACGTATTGCCGGAAGCATGACGAGTAGTCGTGCAATTCGCGGCCGTTGTCGGCCAACGAGTCCAACACGCGTAGCTGGAAATCGCGCGAGCCGATAAGCAGGTTCTGGTGCTGCGAGTGTATGTCCACCAGGCGGGAGGCCACCTGGGAGAGCAGGGAGGTGGTGACGGGGGTGTCGTTGATGAAGGCTCGCGAGCGGCCGGAAGGGCTCACCTCGCGGCGCAGCAACAGGTCGTCGTCCCAGTCGAGTCCCTGCTCCTCGAACATTTCGCGCAGCCCGTAGCCGGAGGCGTCGAATACGCCCTCTACCACCATCTTGCGGTCTGCGGAGCGCGCCTTGCGCGAGTCGGAACGCGCGCCCAGGAGCATGGATAGCGCCCCGAGCAGTATGGACTTGCCCGCGCCGGTCTCGCCGGTGATGATGGTGAGGCCGGACCCCAGGCTCATCTCCAGGCTGTCGATAAGGGCATAATTGCTGATATACAGTTTCTTGAGCATCCGTTACTTGTTTTGTTCAGGATTGCGAATCTTCTCCAGCCGCTCGGTCTCCGTGGGGTAAATCTCCTTGAGGAGGTTGTAGACATCCGTGCGCTCGGACTCCGGGGCGCCGGAGTATACGTTCACCAGCTCGTCGAGCTTGGTGTCCTTGAATATGGAGAGGGCCACGCTCATGGGGGCGGCGGCGTGGATTTTCTTTATCTGCTGCAAGGATTCCGTGATGGCCGCGCGGCCCTTGTCGGGACTGGTCACCATCTCGTCCAGACCTTTGCGGTGATAATTGTAGAGGAGGTCCCTGATGCCGGATGTGGCGGCGTCGGTGTAGGAGGACAGCACGGCGCTGCGGTTCTTCGTGTCCTCGAAGGCTCGCCACCCTGTCTCGCCGCTGCTTTGGGCCATCTGAACTATGGTGGCCACCTTGTCGAAATATGGCTGTCCGCCCAGGGGGGAGAAGGAGTCGAAATCGAGGGCGAGGAAGAGGTAGACATAGTAGTTGAGGATGCCCGTGAGATTGTCCTCCCAAGTGGACTCGTTGAAATTGAGCGGTTCGCCGCGCCTGTGCGTGAATTCTATCTTGGTGTCCTTGAAATTAAGCAAGGTGGTTGTATAGGTGGAGTTGTAGACGGGGCGCGAGAGCTGCACCTGCAGGTCGCCGGTGAATTTCTCGTCCTCGTACTTGCTTATGGTGAAGAAGAGGCGGCACTCTATCTTCTCGTTCACGGCGAACTGGGTGTTGGTCCATTTGCGGGTGTTGACATACTCTGTCATGGCCTCCTGCAGCTCCTCGAAGGGGGACTTGTCGGTACCCTCTATCTTGGAGGAGTTCACCTCGACGGTGCAGTTGAGTTCCTGCGCCCGCGCCGCGAAAAGCAGGCAGGCGGCAGCCATGGAGAATATGAATAGTCGTAGTCTTGTCATGCGTTTGTGAATACGGTGTCCAGGATGTCGGAGGCCACCTCGGCCTTGGTTTTGGCGGGGAAGGGCACTACACGGCCCGTGGCGGACTCTATCATGGTCACCTTGTTTGTGTCCTTGCCGAAACCGGCCTCCTTGTCGCGCAGGGAGTTGAGCACTATCCAGTCGAGATTCTTGCGTCGCGCCTTGGCGCGGGCGTTCTCCAGCTCATGGTCAGTCTCAAGGGCGAAGCCCACGAGGAGCTGCCCTGGCCGTTTGGCGGCTCCCAGGGAGGCGGCTATGTCGGGATTTGCCACGAGGCGCAGGAGAAGCTCGCCGTGCCCCTCGCGCTTCATCTTGGAGTCGGCGCGCTCGGCGGGCCTGTAGTCGGCCACGGCGGCGCACATCACCGCCGCGTCGCAGCCCTGGAACTCGGCCACGCAGGCGGCGCACATCT
>URZM01000025.1 GCA_900552315.1 uncultured Bacteroidales bacterium
GGTGATGCACAAGGTGGCCAAGGAAGCCCGCGAGACTCCCGACGATGTGAAGAACGCGCCTCTCACCACTCTGGTGCGCAAGCTCGACGAGACTGGTGCAGCCAAACATCCTGTATTGAACTACAAGCAGATGAAATCCGATGATTAAGTCAGACCTTATAATCATAGGCGCAGGCCCGGGCGGTTACGAGACCGCCTTGGCCGCCGCCCATGGCGGCAAGAGTGTCACTCTTTTTGAAGGCGCTCATCTTGGCGGCACATGCCTCAACGAGGGATGTATCCCTACCAAGTGCCTCTGCAAGAACGCCGAGGTGCTGACCCAGTTCAAGGAGGCCGAGCAATTCGGCATCGACAATTTCACCTTCGAGTTCGATTTCAACAAGGTAATGGAGCGCAAGGACGAGGTCGTGAACACCCTCCGTGCCGGCATCGACACTATGATGAAGCAGGCCAAGGTGAATGTCGTGACCGAGTTCGCCTCTTTCAAGGATGCGCATACGGTGATTGCCGCAGGTGAGGAATATACCGCTGACAATATCATCATAGCCACAGGTTCCGTGTCCCGCTCCCTGCCCATTCCCGGCGCAGAGCTGGAGTGTGTCAAGACTTCCACCGACATGCTCTCCATAGACTATGTGCCTGAGAGCCTCACTATTGTGGGCGGTGGCGTGATTGGCATGGAGTTCGCTTCTATCTTCAACGCCATGGGCTCGAAGGTCACGGTGGTGGAATACATGAAGCAGATCCTACCGCCCTTCGATTCTGACATCGCCAAGCGACTGAAACAGGCGCTTTCCAAGAAGGGCATCGAGATTGTCACCTCTGCCGCTGTCAAGAAGATTGAACAGAACAGTGAGTACGAGATTGTCACCACCTACGAGTGCAAGGGCAAGGAGCAGGCTGTCGTAAGCTCAGACATACTCATGGCTGTGGGCCGAGCACCCCGTTTGGACGGACTCAACCTCGAGGCTGCCGGAGTGGAGTTCACCCCTCGCGGCATAAAGGTTGACGACTACATGCGCACCAATGTGCCGCATATCTTCGCCATAGGAGACGTCAACGCCCGTATGATGCTGGCCCACGTGGCCACCTTCCAGGGTATGCGTGCCCTGAACGCCATAGACGGGAAAGATGATTGCATAGATTTCTCTATCGTGCCCTCCGCCGTGTTCACCCAGCCGGAGTGCGGTATGGCCGGTCTCACCTCTGAGCAATGCAAGGAGCAGGGCATAGCCGTCAAGACCGGCACATCGTTCTTCCGCGCCAACGGCAAGGCGCTTGCCTTGGGCGAGCCGGACGGACTCTGCAAGCTTATCTTCCGCGCTGACGACATGAAGCTGATAGGTGCGCACATCATGGGCGTACAGGCAGCCGACCTCGCACAGCAGGCGGCCGACCTTATGACCCGTGGCGTGACTCACGCCCAGATGACCGACATTATCTTCGGCCATCCCACAGTCAGCGAGGTGCTTCTCTCAGCTTGCCACAACCTGAAATAACCCTCCGGGTTCTGAATTACTCTGAACTAAAATGGAGCGCTGCCTGTACGGGCGGCGCTCCATGCTTGTATGCCGCCTTTTTCGGTCATTGTTTTTGGCTCGGGATGTCCCTTGGGTTGGGAATTTTTTTGTAACTTTGTATCTGGTTTCCTTATGGATTTTTCTTAGCACATCACTTATGGAAAAAGATATAGCTGTCAACGGCCACAAGCTTCACTACGATGAGTCGGGCCCCGAGTCAGGCGCTACGATAGTGCTTCTGCACGGATGGGGATGCAATCACACCACTCTCGCGAGTGTGCGAAAGCTCCTCGAACACAAGATGCACGTCTACAGCCTTGACCTTCCCGGCTTCGGCAAGACCCCTGAGCCATCCGAGGTCTGGGGCATAGAGCGCTACACGCAGTTCACCGAACAGGCGCTTGATGCCTTGGATATAAAGAACCCCATTCTGCTGGGCCATTCATTCGGCGGACGCATATCTATCCTCCTCTCCTCGCGCAACGAGGTACGTAAGATTATACTCGTGGACGCCGCAGGCGTGAAGCCGCGCCATTCCCTGAAATGGTATTTCAAGGTCTATTCCTATAAGCTGGCCAAAAGACTTTATCCGCTCGTGCTGGGCAAGAAAAAGGCGCAGGAGCATATAGAGAAGGCCCGTGCCAAACGTGGCTCCTCTGACTACAACAACGCCACCCCCATGATGCGTGCCATTCTAAGCAAATGCGTCAACGAGGACCTCTGCCACGTGATGCCCGTCATCAAGGCTCCCACTCTGCTTATATGGGGGGAGAACGACACCGCCACCCCGCTTGCCGACGCTAAGAAGATGGAGCGGCTAATACCGGACGCCGGCCTTGTTTCTTTCCCGGGATGCGGACATTACAGCTTCCTTGACAACCCTGGCGGCTTCCGCGCCGTCATCAACTCATTCCTTCAAAAAGAACTCGCATGAACACTACGTTATTTATAATCACCACTGCCATATACCTCGTGTGTGTGGTGTATATGCTTCTGAATTTCAAACGCGACATACACATCTTCCAACAAAACTCCTATCGGCCTGAACGTTACGCGCGTTGGCTGAAGAAGAACTTTATGCCTGGCTGGCGACTTGTGGACGTGGCTTTGCTTTTCCTGATGCTCTCCACCCTGCTGAAGCCCATGATTGCCGGAATCATTATTTCCCTTGCTCTTGTGGTTAAGATTGCGGTGCAGGCACGCACAAAATACAAGAAGCCGCTCGTGTTCACCAAGCGTGTATGGCGCCTGTACACATGCATCGGCATCGTAGCGCTCCTTGATGCAATACCATTCTGCCTCAGATCCTATTTTGATGCCGACACACTTACAGGCCTCGAATCCACCATGCGTCTTGCAGTCAGCGTGGTGTTGCTGATCTGTATCTTCTCATGGGTCATCATGCTCTTCTCCGCATACGTCATGACTCCGGTCGAGAACCACATCAACGCCGGTTTCCGCAAGGATGCAATGAAGCGTCTCGCTTCCATGCCTGACCTCAAGGTTATCGGCATCACCGGCAGCTTCGGCAAGACCAGCACCAAGCATTACCTGCACCGCATACTCTCCGAAAAATACGACACCCTCATGACTCCCGGCTCTTTCAACACCCCTATGGGGGTCATACGCACCGTCAGGGAGCAGATGAAGCCAAGCAGAAGGGCGACATCAAGGAAATATGCGACATCGTGCATCCCCAGACGGGCATCGTCACCGCCGTGGGTCCCATGCACCTCGAAACGTTCCATAATATAGAGACCGTTCAGTCCACCAAGTTCGAGCTTGCCGACGCGCTTCCTTCTGACGGGCTGGTGGTGGTCAACGACGATTTCGAGTACTGCGCCAACCGTCCCGTGGGCAACGTCTCCTGCAAGCGATACGCCGTTGTCAACACCGGGAATGCCGACTACCATGTGGAGGATGTGGAGTACACGGCTTCCGGCACCGATTTCTCCGTCAAGGGCAAAGACGGTCTCGAGTTGCGTCTGCATACGCAGCTGATAGGGGAGTGCAATATCTCAAACCTCATGGCGGCCGTGATTATGGCGCTTCATCTCGGCGTGGAGCCTGACCGTATCAAGTACGCAGTGAGCCAGATAGAGCAGGTGGAACACCGCCTAAACGTCAAGCGCACCGCCGGAGGCGTCACCATTATAGACGACGCTTTCAACTCCAACCCCGAGGGGTCGCGCATGGCCGTGGACGCCCTCAGCCGCTTCACCGGCGGCAGACGCATCATAGTCACTCCCGGCATGATAGAGCTGGGCGACAAAGAGTTTGAGCTGAACCGCGCCCTGGGCCGACACATAGCAGACAAGCTCGACGTGGCCGTCATAGTAGGCCACTACAACCGCGAGGCGCTGCTCAAAGGCATAGCGGATTCCGGCAAGCTCCCCGAAGACAGCGTGGTCCCCGTGGACAGCTTCGCTGAGGCACAGCAATACCTCTCCACCTTCCTCCGTCCGGGCGATACCCTCCTCTACGAGAACGACCTCCCCGACACCTTCAAATAAACAAGCCTATTGCCATCGGCAATTGGTCTGGTTGCTCGGTTCAACAAATCATAATTGGCCCAAATGACTCCACCTCCATTCAGTATAACACCTGAAGCAATCAACATAATTGCTGAAATCTCTGCACTCCTGGAACGACATAACATAGCGCTGGAGGGTGAGAACGCGCTGAGACTGCGTAAGGCTAATCGTATCAAGACCATACATTCATCTCTTGCCATTGAGGGCAATAATACTTGGCAGACTCAATACTCTCTTTGAACATCTACCCGTTGAAAATATGGTGTATGCCAACCAACAGGAATCTTATGATGCTATTGCCGCTTCAACCTCACAAGGGCAATCGGGACCTTTTATCGATTTTATGCTTGGTGAAATCTTGAAAACTCTCCAAAGGAGCATTTGCGATAAAGTACCCAATAAAGTACCCAAATAAGTCTGAGCAGTCCATATTGCGTCTGCTCTCGGAGAATCCACGCATGACGCGTGTTGAGCTTGCCAAGAAGATTGGCATTTCCGAAAATGGAGTCAAGAAGATTATTGCAAACCTAAAGGTGTAATCCTCAAAACGAAATGTTCGAGGCTTTTAAAACGACCCGTATCGTTTTTTAAAACGACTCGTATCGTGAAACACTTTTTTATGGCCTGCTAATCGGGTTCTAATATCGTTCAAACGCCATTGTCCGTACATGGGCAATGGCGTTTGTCATTATCGGGCTGCAAGCTATCAGGACGCGGTATCAAGGAACGCCTGCACCGACCAGCTCGATGAGCTTCTGGCCACCATTATTCGAGCCTTCTTGTCGGAGATTGTCCCGTTGCCCAGGGAACAGGATTCGTACCTCACAGTCTTGCCTGACAGGATGGCAACAGGTGTTAGCCACACCTCGGTCACGGTGTCATCCGAGTTTGTCATCTTAATCATCAGCGCGGGCGGGAAGCCTTTCTGAAGGCGGTCATACAACTTTTTCGCATCGCCCGTGGACGAAGATGAGAGGGTTTGCCTTGAGGAAACGCTCAATGTGCCGTCCTTCTTTATGCTGAACAGGTTCGTCTGGAAATTCTCTAAATGCGTCGTGTCAACAATGACCTCCGGGTAATAATACGCACCTTTAACCTGTACGCCCGGGTTATCAAGATAATTTACAATCACATTTATGTCATATCCATATCCGGAAGTGGCATACAAGCCGGTAGCCCGGTATACCGCATTGGCCATTCTTCCACCGGTGGTTGAGGCCGATGTCTGCAACGAGACAAGGATGAACGGCACATACGTGTATACATTGTCCACGGCAGAGGTACTCGGAACCATTGGCACGAGCAGAGTGCCGGGAATGCCTTTCATGAACCTGTCATACAGTTTCTTTGCATTTCCTGTGCTTGAAGCGTTAAAGGTAGAACCTATCGTGATGTCGGCAGGAGCCAACGGCGCTTGGTTCCATACGAATTTCATTCCTTCCATGAGAAAAGGAGCCGTTATGTCCGCCAGCTTGCTAAACTCATCAACCGCTTTCTTGTCTTCGACGCTCATCATGCCGGCAGCCGTCGTGGTTGCCGCAGGAAGCGACACACTCTTGACGGTGCCGTTGCCAAGGGTGGCACGGACAGAGCGGGTGGTGGCCGTGCCCGTTGTTGTCAGTCCTGACAGGTCAGCGTCCTGCATTTCCTCAAAAGCCGCGCTCAGATCATCCATGGCGGGCAGCTCATCACATTTCCCCAGGAGCTCGTCAATCCTGGCTCCGGTATATTTAGATAAATAGCTCATTGTCTTATTATGTTTTTGGCGTGCCACGTCCGCAAAACACCGTGCACGCCCGGTTGTCATTCAAACTTTCAGCACTGCGAAGACCTGTCCGTCTGCCGTCATCAGCTCCGGGTTCCCGGCCTGCGCCATGCACATTTCCTCTCTCAATCCAGTCTGAGTCACTGTTACCTCCACCTCCAAGGGAGACTCCCTTGAGGCCACCTGCACCTTTTGGCTCCGGTCAAGCCCTTTGTTGGCCATGGTTGAGGAAAAGCGGAGAGAACCCTCTCCGGCACCCCCGTAGGATGCCAGTATCTGGCCCTCTCCCTCTTTCCAGTCTATACGTGTCGTTGGCATGGGTGCTTACGCGACAGTCCAGGATGTGTTCGAGGACACCTCCACGCTCACGGCCGAACCGTCCTGCGGAATTGTAATCTCGGTAGGCTCAACGCTCAGACGAGCATCTCCGGCAGCCTGCTTGATGACTATCTGGGCAGCCTGGCCGCCGTTGGCCGTCACGGACACGGTGCGCTCCACCTCCTCGATGGTGTCGTTCAGAGGAAGCTCCAGCTCCAGGCTGAAGTTGAACTCCGCGCTCGCGCCCGGGTCGCCGGTGATGGCCGTGCCGTTGTCCACCTCAGCGCCTGCGGCGGTGTACTTGGCGGGAAGCTCCACCTCCTTGCTGTCGCCCACGAAGGAGAATGTCAGCTTCGAGGAGTTGGACTTGCCGGTCACCGTCACTTTGCCAGCGCTCTTGGGGGCGGCCATCTCGGGACCGTTGGAGAACTGCGCGAACTCGGCCTTGGCCTCCTGGGTCACCTTGTAGGTCACAGGGGTGCTCACGCCGTTGCCTGTTACCGTCACCGTGCCGCTTCGCTGCACGCGGCCGGTGTGTGCCGACGCCGTGTTAGAGATTGTACCGTTGCCCGAGCCAGTGCTCGGATTGATTGATAACCAACTTGGTTTTGCCATGATTGAAAAATTTTTAAAAGGTTGATAAAATTGTTATTACAAGCCGCCTAAGGCAGCGTTTCAAATCTGTTCCGTAGATATTTCCGCGTTCCAGGATGTGTTTGAACACACAAAGCAGTCAGCGGAGTCATTGTCCGAGAACAGCCACAGCATATCGGGAGAGACCGACAGAAAAGGGTCAGAACCTCCCCATACGGTGCGGCGTCCCGCCATTACCCGAAGAACCTTGCGCCCACCGAACCTTATGCCCTTGATTTTTGATTTGCCGGAAGATAACATGCCGCTTAGTCTTCAATAATAAAATACAGGGTGCCGTCGTCATATTCGTCAAGAGCATCATATTCCGCCGCAGAAAGCAGTCTCATCGGTATGTCCGGTTTTCCTGGCACACCGGCGTCCCCCTTTATCAAAGGGAGTTTCAGCTCTACATCCGCCGTGACGGTGTCATCGCCAGCGCCTGTGACGAGTTTTAGCCTTAGGGGCAGCGGTGTCACGGTACACTGCACACCGTCCGGGTAAATATCATTGGGCAGATGTGCCGAGAACTCCACCTGCAGCTCGCCAGGCTGCAAATGATGGTTGTTACATACTATGTGGAGACGTCCGCCGTCATCAAAGCAGTTCACAAGTTCTCCCTGTATTCCGGATGCTATGACAGCCTGACGTTTGTCGGTGGTATAGAACCTCGCTATCCAGTCAAAAGCGGGTATGCCGACCGATTTGCCCCGGGCATCTTTCAGCTCAAGGATAAAGTCAAAATCACTCAGATAATTTATAAGTCTCATATCTCAAATATTTCTAACCAACACCCAAAACGGGTTTCCGTCCGCAGTCGCAAAAGCCGGATTCTCTACGTCCGCCGTCAGGAACTCCTCCGAGGCGGTCACGACATCCTGCCTCTGCCATAAAAGAGTGTCACAGGCATAGATGCGGATAACAGGTATCGAACCTGCAAACACATCCGATATACCGGATAAAGTTATGACGTTCATGATGCCGAGGTAATAAAGTAGATTGTACCTTCCTCCTTGCTTTCCAGACTGTCATACTCCGTCTGGGTCAGCACCACAATCTTAGAGGAAGTTTCCGCAGTCTGGTTCCTTACCGGCTCAAGCGCGGTGCCGGACCAATAATACAGTACGCCGCCATACATGAACAGCCTGTCGGCCAACGGAGCCGTGCGCGAGGCATCCATATACATGTCCGCCGTGGGCCAGTTCATATAGTACCGCATTCCTCCCGCGACAATCCGTTCCGAGCCTGACAAGCCTCCCGAAGAGTCACGCACCTGAGCCGCGAACACATTCTTGTCCGCGAGGAAAACCACGGAATAATCATTCCCGGCATAGGAAGCCATTTCGGGGGTAACATCCCCGACCACGACCAAAGAGAAGCAGACGAAATGGCCGATATCCAGACGGCCGGCCAGCTCCTGTATGGTCTCGTTGGCCTTTACGGCAGCCTCGTTGGCGTTGCCCGCTGCTGTACGGGCCTCCCGGGCAGCCGTCACGGCCGGTTCCTGCAGGAGCGCCAGAGGCACAAGCGCCAAGGAGCCGTTCCTGACCCCGGGCAAAGATTTCACTCCGTCCAGGCCGGCGGCCACCGGCATAGAACCCAGGTCCGTGGACTGGGCCTTTATCGCGTTCAATATCTCTTGTATTTCGGAATTTGTAAATGCCATGTCACAATTATTTATAATTTCATTTTGCCTTTGCTGTATTCCCAGAATATGTCCTCCTCGCCGTCAGCGGATGCGCGGCACTTGCATGACAGCACGGCGAACTCCCCGGGCTGCAGCTCAAACGAATTGCCGGAACCGCCGCCGGAATACGGATATGCCACCGTGCGGCCGCTTATGGCCCACCCCTTGTCAGAAGTATTGTACACGCACAGCTCATTGCCGATGTATGTCCTGACCTCGTCATACGAATCCTTGCCGAAAGGGGAACTGCCGTCAGGATATATGCCGGGCATGTACAATATGAAAGAGTCCGGGAAATCCCCGTCAAAACGTATCGACGAGCCGCATTTGTCGAAATCAAGCTCATACACATCAGGAGCGTCAGCAAATTCTGGCAAGTCAGGATAAGCCCGTTTCTTCACGTACTTGTCAATGTTCCCGGCGGTAATTATGGTCTGCGTTTTCCTGATGTAGCCGGAGAAATAGCCTGTAGCGCCGCGCAGCTCTCCACGGAACACGCCGTTCTCCACATCGATGCTGCCGTCCTCCAGGATATGGAAATTATTATTGGCAGTCACGAGCCCCTCAAGGCTGATATTGTCAGCTTTCAGCTTGACGCCGTCCTGGCCGGCTCCCACAAGGGCGCACAGTCTGCCATTACCGTCAATGGCATACAGCCCGCTCATGCGCGCCGTGGTAAGGATGCCCGATTCCGCCAGCACTTTGCCGTCCTTGTCAAAATTCTGCGCGGCTATCCTGACCAGCTTGTCGCTTTGCTCGAACAAGGTCCTGTACCTGTATGTCAAGGCATCCACTGAATCATCGGAAAGGAGCAGCATGTATATCAGTATTTCCCCGTCGAAGGAAAGCTTGAAATCTCCGGTGCCGTTCCAAAGCCCGTCACACGTGAACTGCGCATAATCTTCTGTCTGCTCAAGCGCGGCCTCATATTCCATGGGATTGAAATTCAAAAAGCCCTCCTTATCGACATTGTCAAAGGAAACCGATAGCGTACCCGGGCGCAGGCACTTGTAGAAGAAGCTCAGGTATACAGGCACCGCCTCCTTCTCGCCGGAGTCAGACACGGGACAAGCCGGACCGGACCGCATCATGCTGTTCTTCTGCATGATGCAGGCTCCATCAATCTTCAGCACCTTGCGACCGTTGTCATTGAGCAGTCCTACGCCTCCGTCCATGGACGAGAGGATTCCGCTGTCCGCCCATATCCATTTTCCAGAGGCCATGAACAGCTCGGCATCGCACTGCGCCGTCCAACATTCCATTCCGGCGGCGAAAGCCGGATTTGCCAGGAAATTGCTGCCGGCCAGGAAATCGTCACGCACGCTCTCCACGGCGCTTTGTATTTTCCCTTCCACAATTTCGAACTTTGTCCGGATGTCCTCGCCCGTGACAAGCAGGAACGTTCCGCGCAGATATGCATTGTCGGAGTATATGCCGTTGCCGTGGGGCTGGTTGCCTTTCGGGAACCAGTCATCGGATATGCCGTCAAGATTGCCGAGACGCGTGCGCAGACAGCCTGCAAAATTCGTGTCATGCACACCGTCCAGCACATCGATGCGTGGCTGTCCGTCTTCGGTAGCTGAAATGAGTATGAGGTTCTGTCTGTTCGGGACGACTGTGTTGCCCATGAGGACACAGTCGTCCCCCGGCTCCGGAACGGACTGCCCGGCAAAATCGCTCACATCGGCCCACACGCCGTTGCCGTCGGCCCTGCGCACCTGAGCCCAATAACTTTTGAGCTTGCCGCCGGTAAAGGTCATGCACCGCATGAGGTCGCCGGCGACAAAGGAGTTTTCCGTCTCGAAAGCGATACGGTATTCTCCGTCTTCCCTGACAACCGTCTTTATTTTGCCGTTGGCCGCCGACACGCATATCATTCCGCCCACGCTGCGCACCTTCTCTATGAGCAGTTCGAACACGGTCATGATCTGACGCACCGTCAGCTTGTCGACAGTGAGGTGCGACAGACCTTTCTCAAGCCATATACGCCATCCTTCCCCGGCCAGGCCGTCGGTAAACCTGGGACTGCTCAAAAGTAGTCTCACTACGAGCGTCAGAAGCTCGGCATTGCCTGAACCGTCAATGCCGCCACCTTGGGAACCGGGGATATAATTCCCGGCCTCAATACCTTTGTCGAATATGATTGTCTCCTTGGCGCGGTCGCGAGAATTCTTGTTGATGAACTCCCTTTGGGAACGCCGGGCGGAGAACAGGTTGTTGTCGGTAGGCAGCGTCCTGTCCCATGTGCGTATAATATCGGGCAAAGATGTGGAAGCACCGATGGCCTGCGCGAAACTGCGGACATCGGCGATTGAGTCAGCCATCTTCTCCTGGGATGTCCGGCTGAGCGCATCGCTGATTTCAATGTCCATGGACGACGGTAGGTTGACCTTGCGGACGATACGGGTTATCCTGCTGTCCCGGAACCCGGCGCCAGGGAAATATTCCGCGCTCTCGAGACGGACGCGGCGCCCTATCGAGAGTTCAACCTCATTGTCCTCAATCCATACATGGTCGGTCGGAGCCTTATATACCGATATGTCAAGGTCATGCTCCGCGTTGTAGCGGTTTACCGCATCAAGGAATTCCTCCTCGGCGAGCGTGTAATACTCGTCCGGCATGCGTAGGTTCCACAGAATATACTTGTCGCCGGCTTTCGGCACGAGCTTGTCGCCCGGAAGCTGCATGTCGTCGTCATACGGCCATATAGTTATTATTTCAAACTCGCGCGTGGCGCTGTTGAAATTGACCTCGAAGAAGTATGTCCCGTCTTCCTCCTCGCCGAGTCCGGCAAGCTCGCTGCCTTCCTGGAAAGAGACACGTTTCACAAGACCGCCAATCTCGTAATCGTTGGGGTCGAAATCAAGGCTACCGTCCTTGAAATAATACATGGTAAACGGCTTGCCGTCATCGCCCGTGCGTTGTTCGGCACGGACATTGTCCACGACACCGACACGCCGGGGATATATTTCCTCAAAAGCGCTTTGCTCGTAGTGGTCCACGCGGCCGTAGCGGTCGGCGTTCATCTCCACGTATTTCCGGCCGCCCGGGAGCTGGAGGCGCGTATAGCCGTATTTCTCCCTGTCAATATTGCGGCTGCTGCCCACCGGATACAGGCGCGTGTAGAACTTGACATTGTCCGCCGTGCCGGGGTCGATGGAAAGCAGCCCTTTGTCGTAGCCGAGCGCGACAGGCTCCCCGTGCTCGCACCTGCAGATGTTGACGGTCTGACCTTCCACCCACCACTCGGCACCGACCTTTTCGGCTATCTCCTTGAGCGCCTCGTCACAGTACTTGCCAAAGTAATCAACGACGATATTCTCGGTGCCGTTTACCTGACCGACTTTCCAGTCAGTGATATGCCCCATGCCGTCATTCATGCACTTGACAATCATGGCGACATGCTCCCGGGGAGGAGCCGTGAGCGTGAAGACAGGATTCTCCTCGCCGTCCACCTTCTTAATGACGAGCAGACGCTTGACCATGCTCTCAACGCCGAAAAGCCGTAGGTTGTACACCCATTTCTTTGCCGCGTTCTGCCGGGGACGATACTTTTCAGTGAGCCAGAACCGTTTGCCCATGAACAGGGCGTAGTCATCCACGTCAAGGGAGATATGGCTGAAATGGGTAAACGAGAGCGTGAGGATGCTGTCCCCCTGGATTTCCTCCACATGCGTGGAGCTGTCATCCGGGGAGATCTCCGCCTTCAACTCGCCTGTATGTCCGTATATGGTTATAAGCATGTTCTAACGGGGTTTGAATTGCATCAGAACGACGGCTCTGGTTCGCGGAACTTGATTTTGAAACGTGCCGCCTGAACCCCTTCTTTCCACAGGTACGTCAGGGGGCTGTAAGAGGCGCTCTCGACATAAAACATCTTCATCTCAAGGCCGAGTCCCGGAAAGTTGAATCTCAGCCATCCTTTGTCCCCTTTCTTCATAAAGGATATGAAATCCCTGTACCGGCGCATCCATTCCCGCCTGGTCTTTGCGAAGATGGCGAAATGCAGTGTCACATCCCGCTCCTCGTTGCGCACCTCAAGTTCAGAGGAATATTTCGAGCCTTCACGTTCCCGGATATTCACAGCGACATGTCCCTTGACCTTGGACGGGGCCATGAGCGCCGCGAGGTTCTCCCGGCCCCCTTTCTTCTCTTCGGTCAGGAAGGCTCCGAACTCAGTCCATATATCAGTGCCGTTTACAAGCACAAGGTCATTCAATGCGGTTGTGTCCATATTCATCTTGTTCTTATGCCGTCCCGGGCTATTTTTTCAATAATATCCTTTATCTCTTCGGCACTTTTTGCATTGGCTTCCGTATTGTCGGCTATTTTGGAAAGATACCCTTCCGCAACGCTCATCCGCTTCGCCACATCTTCCACAATACCGTCAATGCTGGCCACATGACCCTGTACGGAGGTAAAAAGACCTTCGAGCTTGGTCCCCTGATCCTGACTCATGGCGTTGAAACTCCCCGCTTTGCCGCTCTGACTCGTCCCTTTCTCTTTGTCCGGGTCATAGCCGGTGGCGGCGGCGAGGCCATCGCGGAGCTTAATTGCCTCGTCAACGTATTTCATGTATTCGTCACTGAGTGCTTTGCGCTCTTCTTCCGTCAGGTCGTTGTCCTCCATGGCCCTGCCGAATTTCTTCCACCACTCCTCGAGTTTGTCGGCGTACATCTCGCCGATTTGGTTTGAAAGCATGGCCCGCATGAAATATTCGCTGATGTTATCGGCGAAATCCTCGGCTGTGGCATCCATATCCATCAACTGGTCTACGAAGCTGTCATACATTGAGTCAAAGGTAATGCCGGTAAGCCCTTCGTATAATTGGGTCGTCAGTTCCTCAAGTTTGCCGGCCTGGTCTATGTAATCGTCAAGTTTCTCTGTAAGACTGCCACCATAGCCCCCTTTGCCCGCGTCCTGAATATGTTTCCACATATCTACATTGGCACGGAGCATTTTCATCTCTTCAGGGGAAAGGTCCCAAATATCGCCGTTCCAGTCGCGGCCTATCTGTTTGCTCAGACGGGCTATCTGTTCCGGAGTGAATCCGCCCCAATAGTAGTTCCAGCTGTGGTGGGAGCCGTGGTATCCGGCCTGTGCCTGCGCGATACCGAGATAGTTGGCGTTGGTTTCCTGCTGATATTTATACGCATCGCGGTATGCTGACACGCTTTGTGTCCCTTTGCTTGCCTTAATCTCGTCTGTCAAATCCTCGATGGCGGTCTGAAGAAGCTCGTTCCGTTCCGTCAGACTGTCGATGGTTTCCTTGACTTCTTTGGCGTTGCTCGTGTCGAACCATGATGTGAAGCCTCCGAATGTTATGGCATCGAAGATTCCGGCGATTCCGTCAATCAGGGACTTTCCTATCTGTAGGAACATCTTGCCGTCCAGAAGATTCTTAATTATGCCGGAGACAGCGTTGAGAACCGTGTCTATAAGGCTTGATACAAGCGCTCCGATCCCGTCCTTGAGTATGTCAAGCAAAGAAAGCACGGCCGATATTATCTGTCCGAGCAATCCACTGTTGCCAAGCGCCTCGGCCACACTATTGCCGATGGCGGAATTCCCGAGAAGTTTTGACATACCTTTGGCAAGGGCTCCTCCGACAGCATTGGTAACACCGATGTTGTTGAACAGCTTGTCAAGGCTCATAAGACTTTCTCCTACTCCCTGCAGGCTGCCGGATTTCAATCCGGTCAGGCTGGATACAAGGGTGTTGAACATATTGTTTACCATTGCGGTGGATGTCTGGAGTTTGCCCGACGCATCCTGCACGTCTACTCCGAAAGAGCGTACCTGTTCGGAGGCTTGGGTCATATTGGCGGTGGCAGTGGCGACTTCGGCATTTGCCGAGCTTATTGCATCGTCATTGCCGCCGGCTTCCGCCTGCGCGAGTTTTTTCTTTACCTCTGTCAATGCCGCAGTGGCCTGACGTTCCTTTTCCTGAGCGTCCATATAATTGCGCATGGCCGTCTGGTAAGCGGTCAGGTCTTCGCCGAGCGTGTTGAATATGCCGCTGTCCCATGAGGTGCTCGCCTCCTCAAGTTTGGCTATCAGCTCATAGAGGGTCTGCTGCTCCTGGAGGCTTGAATTGCGAAACTCCTCCGTTTCTGAAATTTTCCGGAGCTTTTCGATGGTGGGTTCAAGCTCATCCCGGAACATAGTGCCGAACCCGCCGAACACACTGCCCCAGTCCACGGACTGCTTGATTGCCTCTATCTCAAGGTCCTGAAGGGCTGCGTCACGCTCTCGTTCAAGCGATTTCTGTTCCCATTCATCGGTGGCCGCCGCTATCTTGCGCTCGTATTCTTCGGATATGGCGAATTTTCGTTGCTGATACGTCCCGTATTCCTTCAGATATTCCTCCATGTGCTGCAGTTCGAGCTGATTTATCTCCTTCAGCGCTTTGTCCCGGTTCTCGATAGCAATGCGGTTGGCTCGGTCAATCTCGGTCTGCTGCGCTTCGGTCAGTCCGTCGTCATTCAGTCCGGTGGCCTTGACCTTCTTGTTAAGCTCGGCGAAAGATGTCTTTTGCTCTTCTATCTCCGCAAGCTCCTTCTCAAAATCAAGGGCGGCCTGTTTCCTGCGACGTTCCGCGCCGTCAGCCATCTGCTCTATATCTTCCTGCTCGTTCTGCCAACGTATATCCCTGAGCTGCTTGGCAAGTTCCTGCTCATTTTTAATCTTGTCCTCCGCTGCTGAATCCGAAATGCTCTTAGAAGGACGTGACACTCCTTTCGTTTTCCCACCCGGTTTTACAGGAGAGCCTTGAACTGCGAATGTCATATTGGCTGCTTCATTCGCTAATTCCGATACCTGGTTCTTGTAATTGTCGATTTTAGTCCTGTTGTCCGCCAAAGCGGCATTGGCTTTGTCCAGATCTGATGTGCCCGGAATCTCACGGCTTTCATATTTGTATTGAGGTCCACCTCCGGCACCCCCGGTAGTTGCAGTGTAGGTTCCGACTATGACTTGCTTATATTGCCTTTGGGTAGAATACATGCGTGGCTTACCCATGTCGTCATACCTGATGTTGTAACTGTCTTGTTCTGTCTGGGCGATGAGATTGGTCAATGCTCTGGTTCGGGCCTCTATTACCATTTGACGGCAATATGCCTCGCTGTTTTGGATTAAAGCGTTGTACCAGTCGGCGACCGATGAGAAATAGCCCATTGTCTCGCCGTATTTGTTGTTCATTTGGTCAACCAATGCCATCTCCTGTTCTTTCGTACCGTTGAAATTCTTTAGCTTGGCTATGTTCAATTCCAATTCCGCCCGCTCGTTTACCATTGCGGAATTTACCTCCTCCTGGGCCGCCTTAAGGCGTTCTTCTGTTGTGGCGGCCCTGTCTTCCTCTTCTATCAATGACTCAAGTGCCTTGCGCTTTTCCTCTGTAGCTTTCTTTGCCTCGTCAGTCCCCTTGGTAAACGCATATAGAGCGCCTACCACACTCAATATGGCTGTTGTAAGGAGGACATAAGGGTTAGCCTTGGCAACGGCGTTGAACGCCTTCTGTGCGATGGTTGCAAGCGTTGTGGCGACAGTTCCGCGGCCTACGGCCCAGGTTCGGATTGTTTCGGCTGCCGCAGCCGCCTTTGTCTGTATGGCTACGACTCCCTGCATCAACGCCGACTGCTTCTGCAGATTGACTTGCATTGATGTCAGGGCGTTACTTGCCACAAGTACTGTCTGAAGGCGCGTCTGCACCTCAAGCAGGTTTTCCTCGCTCATCCCGAACGCCTGGGCCCCGGCGGTGGCCAGACCGAAACCGTCGACAACCAGCTGCACTCCTCCGGCCAGCTGGTCGAAGCCACGAGTATCCGAAGCTGCGTTTGAGACGGCCTGTGATGTATCGGCTATGGCATCGTTGAGTACCCCCGCCTTTTCGGTAAGCTCGTCAATATACCGGGCGAGTTCCTTGCCTTGTGCTGTCTGTTTCTCCTCTTCGCTCAGTGAGCGGTAGGCAATCAGCAATGTAGCAATTTCCTCTCGGACGCTTTTCAACTGCTGCCGGAGGGACGTGCCGGCGTTCTCCGCTTCTAATTTCAGGACTCGTTGCTGTGATGTCAATTCCTGAAGTCCGGCTTTCTCACCGTCCAATTCGGTCTTTACCGCAGCCATCTGCCTTTTTGTCTCCATATACTCCGCTCCGGGAGTCGCTGATTTCAATGATTTCTCAAGGTCCCGGTACTGTTTCTCAAGGTCTCGGACCACTTCGCGCTGTACCTGCAGCGCGCCGGCGACATCCTTAAGCTGACGCTTGGTGTCGTTGGAGAAGGAGCTGACGGCCTGCCCGGCCTTTTTGAGACCGGGTGTCAGACCGTCCTGAAGGAATATTTCAAGCTCTACGGGCTTCATATATTACTGTCTTAAGTTGCTTCTGAAGAATCCTTCCACCTCCCGGGCATCGTCCTCTGCGGTCGCGCCGGCAGTTTTGTTAGATTGCGAGACCTTGCGTCCGCTCTTGTATCGAGGAGCGTCGCTCAGCATCATTATAAGTGTCTGGTAATTTACCTTGTTGAGTATGTAATCCACGCTCCAGCCTGTGGCGTCCGCCACCTGCCATATAAATCCGAAGGGGCTATGGGAGGGACTGTATCCGCTCTTTAACTCCCCATCGCTGCCCGGCTCAGCCTCGGCTTCATCGGATTCGTCCGTTCCGCTGATCTGATAATAGGTATAAAAGGGTCGGTACCCATAAGGCTCACGAATTTCTGCGCCGCTGCCTGGATGATATGCTGTTCCACGCAGTTCTTAATGAGCCATGACACGGGATGTACGAACAGCCTGCGCATCGGACCTACACATATAGTGCAAGCAATCATCCGGCATAGTTTGGTGCCGTGTTTGGCGAGGAAACGCATCTGCTCTTCTTTGGTAAAGGCTGCCATCTGCTCTGCGGTGACATCCATCGAAAGATATATCCGGGCAAACTGTATCTGCCCGGACATATATGGTCGTTTAAGTGTCACACGCAGTTTCACAGGGCGTTTCCTGAACGGCAATTTGAATTCCTTGAGCGGAATTGATATACCGATGTTCAGCAGCGCGTCGGCAGCCTCGCGCTGTATGGCCCTCTCAAATGCCGCATCCACGGCTCACACTCCGCTTTCGGTTTCTTCAGCAGGCAGCAGCCAGCCTCCGGATTCGCTCCACTGGGTCGGCAACTTGTCACTGTCGAACACGCCGTAAGGCGGTATGCCGGCCACAGATGCCATGGAAACCTTCAGCTCAACCTCTATCTTGGCTGTTTCCGTGAGCGTGAGCTTGCCGGCAAGGTCCGAGAGGAGCGTGGCGTTGGGTATGAGCACCGACTGGCCCGAAACGAGTTTCAGTTCCCAAGGGCCCTCCATGACCATGGCCGCTACCGGGGCCGTCCAGCCCACCGTCTCCTCGCCATCAGTGTGGAGTGTGCCGCCGAGCAACTGCTTCAGGCTCTCGAAATTGAGCTGTATCATGTCGAACTTGGGCGCTATCTTGCCATTG
>URZM01000026.1 GCA_900552315.1 uncultured Bacteroidales bacterium
TGAACTGGGGCGAAAGCTGCCCGTCGGCCTGGCGGCGCGCATGGAAGAACAGGCTCTGAACATAGATTTCCGCGATTCGCTTCGAGGCACCCATGATGTTGGTGGGGTTCACGGCCTTGTCGGTGGAGACCATCACGAACTTGCGCACGCCCCATTGCAAGGACAGGTCCGCGAGATTCTTGGTGCCCATGACATTGGTGAGGATGGCCTCGGACGGATTGCGCTCCATCATGGGCACATGCTTGTATGCGGCTGCGTGGAACACGTACTGAGGCCTGTATTTCTTGAAGGCGCGCTCCAGGCGCTTGCGGTTCTGCACGTCCGCCACGTACAGCACCGTCTCCGTGTCGGGGTGTGTGGCCTCCATCTCGAGCTGCATATCGTGCATCGGGGTCTCGGCCTGGTCGAGCAGCACTATGGTCTTGGCGCCGAAAGAGGCCACCTGTCTCACTATCTCGCTTCCTATGGAGCCCGCCGCGCCGGTTATCAGCACCGTGCTGCCCTGTAGCGCGGACTTCACCCTGCGGCTGTCGGTCTTGATCACCTGCCGGCCCAGCAGATCCTCTATCTTCACGGCGTTGACGTGAGCCGAGATGTTGGGGGAGTCGCTCTCCTTATCTATCTCGAACTCGTCTATCTGGTTCAGCACCTTCATGTTGATGTGCGCGTTCATGAAATACTCCGCCAGGCCGGAGCGCATCAGCGGAATCTGGGTCTGGAGCAGCACGAGGGTGTTGGCCTTGTGGCGCGCGAATATCTCCTCCAGCCTCTCGGGGTCGAACTCCTCCACAGGCAATCCCTGTATTTTGCCCTCCTTGTGGTTGTCGCCCAGCGCGAGCAGGGCCACAGGCATGAAATGTCCCTTCACCTCGTTGTGCAGCGTCATGGCCATGGCCAGCGAGTTGATGGCGGTGCCCAGCACTATCACGTTCTCGCGGGTGGTGGCTACCTGGCTTATGTGTATGAACAGGTATTTGACTATGATGCGCAAGGACATCATGAGGCTCATCACCATGGTGCCTATGAGAATCACCGGAAGCACCCCTATCATCATGTGGTGCGGCTTCATCACCAGCCCGTAAATCAGGCTGACCAGGCATATCCCGGCCGAAGACAGAAGCACGCACCAGAAAGTCTTGAACAAGTCATACGGCATCGAGAGGCGCACAATGCACTTGTAGGTGCCCGTGGCTAGGTTCATGATGGCATACATCCCCACGAAAAGGCAATATGAATAAAGCAGATAGAACTTGTCCACGCCGAGCGGCTGGAGCAAGAACACCATCAGCGACACGAATGCCACGATGAGCATGTCCAGGGCGAATATCACCCATCGGGGCGCCGGGGCTTCTTGAAGCAATTTGAATAGCCGTGACTCGGATATGGTCTGTAAGAAATTGCGTTTCATATAGATGAAAAAGTATGGGGCGTGCTTGCCGTGATACTTGGTTTGGGTATGTTTGGATTTTTATGATTTGCAGAGATGTTTCCGGCCCGGTCCTGATGTCCCGCATATATGAGCCTATCCTATTCGCCTGCAAGCCTGGTCGCGGCGAACTGAAAGCACGTATATCCCGTCCCGGGATTCCTGTGCGGCGTATGTCAGGACATGCTTGAAGAGCGGATTCGCCATAGCGGCCTGAAAAACCACGGCGCGAAGTTACTAAAAAAATTGCACATTAAATAAAATTATCTTAAATTTGCATGTTATTCTGTGTGTAGATAAATATGTAAATAACTACGAAACAACTAATTAACACTAAATAATCTGATTATGCGAATCAAGCGATTGCTTTACGCCACAGGGGTCGTGGGTGGCCTTTTCCTGGGTGGATGCGCGTCAGACACGCCGACCGACATCAACGGTACCGGGTCTCTGATGCTGAGAGTCGCCGTAGACGGGTCGGTCACAGATGCCGAACCCGCCACACGCTCCTCTCAGGCAGACATGATTCCTTCCCCGGAGCAGATGACCGTCAGGCTCTCGAAGGCTGACGGCTCATACGCCGAGACATGGAACTCACTGACTGAATTTCCTGTAGACAAACAGTTCGCCACCGGCATGTATTCCTTGGAGGCCTTTTACGGCTCCATCGAGCAAGAAGGTTTCGAATCCCCTTATTATTACGGTGTTGCGGATGTGAACGTGGTTGAAGGCAGTTGCTCCGAGGTGGCTGTGACAGCCTCGCTCGCCAACACGATGGTGAGCATCGACTACACAGATGCCTTCCGTAAGTATTTCACCTCTTACAGCGTGCAGGTCCACTCCGAAGGAGGAGATTTTGTCTCCTTCATGAGCGATGAGACACGTCCGGCCTACGTGCGTCCGGGCAAGACCACTGTGACCATATCCGTGACCAAGCAAAATGGCCTGTCTGCCTCCATAGAGGCCGCCGATTTCGAGTCCTCGCCACGGCATCACTATCACATCACTCTTGACGTGAACGACGGGCAGACCGGCGAGGGTGTGCTCAAGGTCATGTTCGACGACTCCATAGTCACCGAAGATGTGGACATCGACATCTCGGATTCCGTGCTTCTCATGCCAGCGCCCCAGGTCACCCCTACAGGCTTTGCCGACTCGCAGACCGTGTCATGCGACGAGGGCACCCCTCTGGGTCAGGCTTATATGACGGTGAACGCTCCCGGCGCGCTCCGCTCCGTGGTACTCACCACGCAGAGCCAGAATCTCATATCGCGAGGCTTTCCCGCAGAGATAGACCTGATGGACGCCACCGAGGCGCAGCAGGCTTTGCTCCGCTCTTTCGGCTTGGACGTGAAGGGCCTCTACAACCGTGCCGACAAGATGGCGGTGATTGATTTCTCGCAGGTGCCCGTGCATGTGCAGGGAGCGGGGGAACACTCTTTCGCGGTGGTCGCCAAGGACAAGCTCGGCAAGGTCAACATGCCCGTGACCCTGAAGCTCCAGACCCGTGCCGTGCAGACGCGCATAGCCTCCCTGCCCGACATTCGCATAGACCAGACGGCAGCCTCCATGACCGTATTCTACGACGGCTCCGACTTTGCCCGCAAGGCCACCTTCCAGATTCAGTACAACGGCACTTGGGAGAACGTGAACGCCAATATTGAGGCTGTCGGCGACAACAACTATAAGGTCTCTTTCAACGTGCCTGCCGCACATAAGGATTTCCCGGTGCGCGTCAGCATTTCCAGCGCTGTTAAGGCTACCGGCACCCTCCACAAGGGCGGTGTCATCCTCTCCGCCCGCAGCACTGACGTATGGGCCACTCACGCCACCTTCTCCGTGCAGAAGAACGAGTCGCAGTCTCTCGGCTCCCTGACCTATTTCGTCTCTGAGGACGGCAGCAATTTCGCGCAGGTTAGCGCCGCCGCGGCCAACTCCGACGGCACCGTCACCCTGCGCGGCCTCGCCCCGGGCAAGAGCCTCTACGTCAAGGCTTCCGACACCGGTGCCCTCGACGGAGCCTACAAGGTATGCAACGTCTCCACCGAGCAGGCCCTGCAGCTTCCTAACGCCGACATGGAGACCTGGTACGAGAAGAAGGGCGAGAGCAATTGGAGCACCTGGTATCCGGGTTCTGACGAGAACTCTGTATGGGGAACCAACAACCCCATGACCTCGAGCCAGGGAGGCAATTTTGCCTATTGCCGTATCTCCGGCACAATCAGCAGTACCGACCATAGCTCCGGCTCCCTCTCGGCTGTAATCCGCACTGTAGGCTGGGGTTCTGGAAACACTGCGACAGGCTCCACGGGTGGCAAGTGCAAATATGTCGATGCCGGCCTGCTGCATCTCGGTCCTTCGCGCAGTGTCCGTGAAGATGCGTATGACGCCACCGGAATCGCCTTCGCCTCGCGTCCCTCGGCTCTCACATTCTCCTGCAAGTATTCCCCCAAGAACTCCGAGGACTACGGCAACGTGCTTGTCACCGTCTATGACTCTGACGGCAACACCATAGCCACCGGCACCAAGAACATCACCGCCCTGAACTCCTTTGCCGGCGTCACGGTGCCTATAGAGTACTCGGTGCGCGACCGCAAGGCGGCACGCATATATGTCAAATTTGTCTCCACCGTCGAGTCCCGTTTCCTGGACAAGACGCAGCTCAACCCTCCGGCTTTCGGCGGCAGTTTCGGAAAGGCCACCTGGATGGGGTCCCAGCTCTACGTGGACGGCCTGACTCTCACTTATTAATCTACTCTCGACATGAAAAATATATTGAAAATCTCAAATTTGATAATGCTGGCGATGGTGTGGCTCGCGCTGCCCTCGTGCAGCAAGGAGGATCCATTCCAGCCTGGCGGCTCCGGCGGTTCCGGCGGCAAGACCGGCACGGTGAATTTCCGCAAGATGCTGGTGGAGGTCAATTCACAGGAGAATCAGGTGCGCGCCACCGATGTGAACGTGGGCGAGTTCCTGGTGGAGGTCGTCTCATCCACAAGCGTCACGGAGTACGCGGGTACATACGCCGACATGCCCGAAATCGTGACATTGCCCGTGGGCGACTACACCGTCACGGTAAAGTCACCATCCAATCCCGACGCGGCATGGGAGTCTCCCTATTATGAGGGTTCGCAGAATTTCACGGTAAAGGAGAACGAGGTGACTTTCGTCGACCCCGTTGTCTGCAAGCTCGCCAACGTGAAGGTCACAGTGAAGTATGACCCGGCGCTGCAGCGCGTCATGGACGATGACTGCGCCGTGACCGTGCAGGCCGGCACCGGCGGTCAGCTTGTCTATGCCAAGTCCGAGACCCGGAGCGGGCATTTCCGCTATGTGTCCGGCGAGGGAATAGCTACTCTCGTGGCCACCTTCCGGGGCACCGTTGAGAACAACCTGGAGGAGAATTTCCGCACATACACGGACGTGGCCCCCGGCAACCACTACATAATCACCTACCGCCTCAAGAAACCCGGCGGCTCCGAGCCTGACGTCACCGGCACCGTCAACCCCGGCGTGAACGTAGACGCCGTGGTGGAGGTGGTGAACATGAACGTAAACGTGGACGTGGACGACGACATCCTGCCTGACAATGACCGCCCGCAGCAGGGCGACCCGGACAATCCCGATCCTCCCACGCCTCCCACCCCTGACAAGGAGCCTCCCACGGTGGTATCCACCATCAACGGCTCCACGGACTACGAGTCCCCGGTTGAGGTGACATCCTCCATGAGCGTGAAGGTGAAGGTGACAAGCCTCACCGGCATAACGGCCTTTACCGTAGACATCGTCTCCGACACCCTCACGCCCGAGACTCTCGGCCAGGTGAACCTTACGGACCACCTCGACCTGGTGAATCCCGGCTCTTATGAGGGCGCGCTCTCAGGCCTCGGCTTCCCCGTGAACGTCGGCGGCATGAAGGATGTCCCTGAGTTTGACATCTCGCAGCTCGTGCCCCTGCTCGGCGCCTTGGGTCCCGGCGACCACAAGTTCATACTCACCGTCAGCGACTCCAACGGCACCACCGTGGAGACACTGCATTTCGTAACCAAATAACGGCGCATCCCCATGAAAAGAAATCTCATTTATCTGATGGTCACGGCGGTGGCCGGGGGAGCGTTGCTCTCATCGTGCGCTAACGAGGAGCCCTTCGGCGACGGCGACGGACAACTCCGCATGAAGATGGTGCTCAACCACACCCTCACCCGCAGCGGCGAGGATGTCACGGACCAGAGCCTGGCCGACCAGGCCACCATCTATATCTCAGGCTCCAAGGGACTGCTCTACAAGTACAAGGGGGTGGACAACGTGCCCGCCTCCCTGGCCCTCAAGAGCGGCTCATACGTGGCCGAGGCCTGGACCGGCGACAGCGTGAGCGCATCTTTCGACAAGAAATTCTATCGCGGCTACCAGAATTTCGACATCAATACCGGCGAGACCACCAACGTGGTGCTGAACTGCAAGATAGCCAACGTGGTGGCCTCAGTGGCCCCTTCCGCCGCGTTCAGCGAGGCGGTGAAGGACTACAAGGTGACCGTGGGCCACACCCGCGCCACCCTTGATTTCACCCCCGACAACCTGGACAGCCACGCGTATTTCATGATGCCGTATGACAAGGAGACCTCCTCCTTCGAGCCGAACCTCACGTACTCCATCACCGGCACCCTCGCCGACGGCACCACCTTCGAGAAAGGCGGCACCATCTGGAATGTGGAGCGTGCGCACGAGTATGTCATCAACATCAACTACACACCCTCTCAGATCGACCCCTACGGCGGCGCCATGATAAGCGTGGTGATAGATGACCATGAGCTGGTGATAGACGACACGGTGGAGATCAACGGCGCGCCCGTGATTTCCGGTGTAGGGTTCGACATGGCCGAGCCGCTGCTGTGCGAGCCGGGCGCCTTCGAGCGCCGCAGCCTGTACGTGCAGGCTCTGGGCGAGTTCCGCACCCTCTCCGTCCACACCGACGACTATGCGGCGCTGGGACTTCCGTCGGCCGACCTGGATTTCGCAGCCTCCGAGCAGGCTGACATCGCCGCCTGGAACGCCGCCGGCATGAGCTGCGAGTTCGCCCTCGACGACCAGGGAGTGCACACCGCGCGCCTGTTCATGGAGGCCGATATGCTCAACCGCCTGCCGGAGGGCATATACAACCTGCGCCTGACAGCCGTGGATTCCAACGCCAAGAAGCGTGAGCGCACCCTGACGCTGAACGTCAGCGCCGCCGGCATCATACTCACCGAGAGCGCCTGGCATGAGATATACGCCCACAGCGCCACCCTCCACGCCAATGTGGTGAACGACGGCGTGACGAACCCCGGCTTCCGATACCGCGAGGCCGGCACCTCCGACTGGACCACCGTGAGCGCCGTCAAGAGCAATGTCCGCACCCGCGCCGCTGGCGACCGCGTATCCGTGACCCTCACAGGCCTGAGGTCAGGCACTCGCTACGAATACCAGGTGACGAGCGACGGCTTCGTGAACGAGAACTCCATGTTCTTCACCACCGAGAGCGAGTTCGCGCTTCCCAACGCCTCTTTCGAGGAATGGAGCCAGGACACCGGCTCCAAGAAGGACGACGCGTGGCTGCCCGGAGCCGGCGGCGTGGTGACGTTCTGGGACAGCGGCAACCACGGCTCCATGAAGATGAGCAAGAACGTTACGACGCAGGCCACAGACCTGTTCCACAGCGGCTCCTCTTCGGTAAAGCTGCAGAGCCAGTTCGTGGGTGTGGGCGGCTTTATCGGCAAGTTCGCGGCAGGCAACCTGTTTGCAGGAACTTACGACAACACCGACGGTATGGACGGCGAGCTGACTTTCGGCCGTGCCTACAATGGTTCGCGCCCCGTGAAACTGCGCGGATACGTCTACTATAAGCCCGGCAACGTAGGTTACAGCGAGAATGACGACAAGCATCCCGATGTGGTGAAGGGTTCCACTGACCAAGGTATCATCTATGTGGCCCTGACCACACGCACCTTCCAGATCTTCACTAAGACCAAGCAGCTTTTCGAACCCAATTCCGCTGAGGTGCTGGCCTACGGCCAGATGGTCTTCACCGGCGAGTACGGCTCGAGCAGCGCCATGCGCGAGTTCGAGATCACGCTCGAATACAAGGACGCGGCCAAGGTGCAGCGTGCCTCCCACCTGGTGCTCACCGCCTCCGCAAGCCGATACGGCGACTATTTCACCGGTGCCGACGGCTCGGTGATGTATCTCGACGACCTCGAGCTGGTATATTGACCCTCCTTTTACCGTGCCTGCGGCTGACCCCGCAGGCATGGACCAATATTGGCTCTCTCCCATAACCTGATATCAACCCAAACCAAAGCTGATGAACAGACATCTGCTCACCATAGTCATGCTCCTTGTCTCGGCCATGCTTTTCGCTTCCGAGACTCCCGACACGCTGGGCGCTCCCGCTCTGTCGGGCGCTTCCGGCAGGGAGGTGCCGGAGTTCAAACGCAAGATAGAGTCCACCGTCTTCATACCCAAGGGTCAGTGGGCCGCCGGAATCAGCGTGAGTTACTCGCAGAGCAACCAGAGCAAGTACCAGTTCCTGATAGTGGAGAACCTGAACGGCGACACATACTCGTTCAAGGTAAGCCCCATGGTGGCCTATTTCGTTAAGGACGACATGGGCCTGGGCGGTCGTTTCGCCTACTCCCGCGCGCTCACCAAGCTGGAGCACGGCGAGATAGTGATCGACTCCGAGACCGGCTACGACGTGGAGAACCTTTACCGCCTGAGCCACAACTACTCCTTCACCGGAATCATGCGCAACTATTTCTCGCTCGGCAAGAGCAAGCGCTTCGGATTTTTCAACGAGCTCCAGCTCGAGTTCGGCGGAGGGCAGAGCAAGCTCATGAAGGGCAAGGACGAGAGCCTCACCGGGGCATACGCCCGCGATTTCCATTTCAACATAGGCTTCGCCCCCGGCATCGTCATGTTCCTGAACAACTATGCCGCCATGGAGGTGAACGTAGGTGTGCTCGGCTTCGGCCTTACATCCACCAAGCAGATAGATGACCGCATCTATGAGAGCCGCCGAAAGAGCGAGTCGGCCAATTTCCGCATCAACCTGTTCTCGATAACATTCGGTACCACATTTTACCTCTGACACCAATGAAGAAGATACTCTCATTACTGATTGTGACGCTCTGCGCTTTCGGGTCCGGAGCAATTGTGGAGGCGAAAGCGCAGGTGCCGCACCAGACTCTCGACACCCTCTATGTCGAGGCTGAGGGACACGCGGCACCGGGCAGATATATGTGGGTGCCGGACTCCCTGGCCAGCGACATAGACGGCGTGCTGAGCGGCAGGTCGGAAATAGTGGAGAAAATTCCCGAGCCGGAGAACGACCTGGTGCGTGTGAACGGCGACACCATATCCCAGGTGCTGAAGGACCGCAACCTGGGCCGCTTCGACAGGGGGCTGTTCAACTACCTGTTCATCCCCCGCAACCGCTGGCAGGTAGGTATCACAGCCAGCTACGGCAAGTTCTCCACCGAGGACCTCAAGCTTCTCGATGTGGTGAGCGACCTCGACCTGGACATCACCGCCTACTCCGTCAATCCGTATATAAGCTATTTCATACGCAACAACCTGAGCGTGGGCCTCCGCTTCGGCTACACCAATGCCAAGGCCGGGGTCACGAGTCTGGACGTGGATTTTGACGAAGACCTCAATTTCGCGCTCAAGGACGTGAACTACAATAACGAGACATACACAGCGGCCCTCTTCGTCCGCCAGTTCTACGGACTCTCCAGGGCCGGACGGTTCGGTGTGTTCAACGAGATGGAGCTCTCTTTCGGCTCCGGCAACGCCGACTTCACCCGTTCCTACGACTCGAAGCCGCGCACCACTCATTCCACCTACATGACCGCCAAGCTCACCTTCTCCCCGGGCCTGTGTGTCTTCATCATGGACAATGTCTCGTTCAACATCAGCTTCGGAGTCTTCGGCTTCCATATGCGCAACGAGAAGCAGCGCACCGTCATGGTGAATCCTGAGGACCGCGAGGAGCATCCGGACGAGACCGGCACACGATTCACCTCCGGAGCCAATTTCCGCTTCAACATCTTCAACATAAATTTCGGCCTCGGCATACATTTCTAAACCCTGACTCTACAATGCGACTCAAGGCATTACACATAGCGGCGCTCGGCCTGCCTCTGCTCATGGCCGGATGTATCAAGAACGACCTTCCGTACCCGCGTATACAGCAGAACATCCTTTCCATAGCGGCCGAGGGGGAGTCCTCGGCCGCCACAATCAGCCAGGACGACCTCTCGGTGGTGCTTCACCTTGACGAGACAGTGAATCCCCGTTCTGTGCGCTTCACCGATTTCACTTACACCGAGGGAGCCGAGTGCTCCATGAATCTGCTCGAAGGCAGCTATGACCTCTCCAGGCCCCTTCAGGTCACCCTGTCCCTATATCAGAATTATACTTGGGCCATCACCGCTGAGCAGACCATAGAACGTTATCTCACCGTGGCAGGACAGATAGGCGAGACTGCCATTGACGTGCCGGGAAAGCGAGTGGTGCTGTATGTGCCCTCATCCACCGACCTGCATCATGTCACGCTGACATCCATCAAGTTGGGGCCCGATGGTCTTACCACGCTCTCCCCCGCGCTCAAGCCCGGCGACGAGATTGACGCTTCCTCTCCGGTGAGGATAAAGGTGTCCTATTTCGATGTGGAGGAGGTTTGGACCCTGTATGTGGACACCACCGAGGCGCTTGTCACCACCACGCAGGCCGACGCGTGGGTGAATGTGCTGTGGGTCTACGGCAACGCTCCCGAGAATGCCGACAACGGCTTCCAGTACCGCCCCGTCTCCTCTTCCGAGTGGATCACGGTGCCCAAGTCATCCATAGTCTTCAACGGCGGCTCTTTCAGCGCCTGCATACCCCATCTCAGCCCGCTCACGGAGTATGTGGTTAGGGCTTATTCCGACCAGAACATGGGCAACGAGATTGCCGTGCGAACCTCGGCTGGCCTGGATCTCCCGAACCCCGGGTTCGAGAACTGGTGGCTCAACGGCAAGGTGTGGTGCCCCTGGGCCGAGGGTGCCGAGTCCTGGTGGGACACCGGCAACAAGGGCGCAGCCACCTTGGGCCAGAGCAATGTCACTCCTTCGGAATACACCCCCTCCGGAACAGGTCTCTCCGCCAAGCTGGAGACCAAGTTCGTAGGTATAGCAGGTATCGGCAAACTCGCCGCCGGTTCGATATATGCCGGTACCTTCGTAAAGGTGGACGGCACCAACGGTATCCTCGATTTCGGCCGCCTGTGGGATGTGCGTCCCACCAAGCTGAAAGGTTGCTACAACTACACCACCTCCCCCATAAACTACGCCTCCGAGGAGTTCAAGCATCTCATGAACAGGCCTGACTCGTGCCATATATGGGTAGCCCTCACCGACATGGACGCGCCCTGCCAGATTCGCACCAACCCCAAGAACAGGCAGCTATTCAACCCCGACGACCCAGGTGTCATAGCTTACGGCTCGTTCGTCAGAGGCGACAACACCGACGGCTGGCAGTCCTTCGAGGTAGAGCTTAAGTATAAGGCCACCAACCGCAAACCCAAGTACATGCTGGTGGTATGCGCAGGTTCCAAGTATGGCGATTATTTCACCGGAGGCACAGGCACCGTGCTCTATGTGGACGACCTGAGCCTCAGCTACGATTATTGACATGAACAGTGGCGGATTCTCTTGGAAAGCGCGTGGACGCAGTTTCCGTTACGCCTGGGCCGGAATACGGGCCTTGGTGGCGGGTGAGCATAACGCCTGGATTCATTGCATCGTGGCCCTGGTCGTGATTCTGGCCGGTTTCTGCTTCTCTCTAAAGCCCTGGGAGTGGGTCGCCGTCTGTCTATGTATAGGCGGTGTGCTCATGGCCGAGGGTTTCAACTCAGCTGTCGAGGCTCTCGCTGACAAGACATGCCGCGAGCCTGACCCCCTTATAAAGCGTGCCAAGGACATTGCCGCCGGCGCCGTCCTCCTGTTTGTCATGGCTGCCGTGGCCGTCGGCCTGATTATATTTGTGCCTAAAATATTATCGCTGATATGAGACGCATCCTTTGCCTCCTGCTTGCCGTGGCCGTGTGCCTCCCCTCCCTGTTTGCCCAGGACGACAAAATCGAGATTTCGGACAGTCGAAAGGTCGTGCGCACCTCCACCGACGTGGCAGTGATAGCCATGCCCGTGGCCACGCTGGGCATCGCCATAGCCAAGCAGGACTGGACAGGCATCGCCATAGGTGCCGCCGAGTGCGCCGGCACGATGGCCGTGACCTACGGCCTGAAATACCTGGTCAAGAAAAAGCGTCCTGACCGCAGCGACAGCCACTCTTTCCCCTCCGGCCACTCCTCGCTGGCCTTTGCCGACGCCTCCTTCGTCATGCGCCGCTACGGCTGGAAATTCGGCGTGCCCATGTATGCCGTGGCCGGATACGTGGCCTGGGGGCGCACCTACGCCAAGAAGCACGACTTCTGGGACGTGGCCGCCGGGGCCGCCATAGGCACCGCCATAGGACTGATAGCCACCACCCCCTTCGTCAAGAAGCACGAAATGCAGCTCGGCCCCGCCCTCATCGAAAGCCCGACCCCTGACGGCACCGGCACCTTCCTCAACTTCGGCGTAGGCGGCTCCATCACCTTCTAAAAAAAGTATGTTTGCTTTAAATCGGATCAAGCCGGATAGCCTTTACAAAGCGACTGATTACCCACGCCTTGTAGGGCTGCACCCCGGTGCAGCCGCCATTCCCGCAATGCCGCAGCAGGAAACCGCCTGTATCGAATTGTAGGGACATGCCTTCGGCATGTTTGCCGTGGAACTTTGGGTTCTGACTTGATTACCAGTTGGTTGGGTAAAAATCACAGATGCCGTATGCGCCAATGCTGCGGATACATGTTGTTGGCGCGGTTCCCCAGGTTCTTCGCAAATCCCAATGCTATGCCCGAATAGGTGATAAGCACTACCCCTTGTGGTGTGCCTGACGGGAGCGTTATGGCCTCACGTCTCAGATAAGCCAGCGCAGTCTCAAGGTCAATCTCCACGCTCGGAAAGGCTTCCGATGCCAATGCGCTGCTTAACGCCAGCGCCGCATCCGGTACGAAACTCTTCCCCTTCAGTGTCCCGAGCCTTATCCCGGCGTTCAGCACCTTGGCGTTTTTCTCCAAAAGCTCCATCAGGTCGGTATGCTCCCTGGCTATCGCCCTCCAGTCCCCGTCGCGACCGGTGCCGAACACATATTTCTCAGGCTCGGAAAGCAGCCCGGGCAATTCTTTCGGCATGGCCTGTACCATGCTCTTCTTCCCCTTGCTTTTGTTTTTCTTAGGCATCGATATTCCCCTCTCTCCCGGCTTGCGCATCACGCCCATGAAGAGGCCCTCGCCGCATGTGCGGTGAGGCATGAAACGCAGCGCGTGAAGGTGGGGGTCTAAGGAGCCGGGGACGCCGAAATCGCTGCCGATATCGGTATCGATACTCTCGCCGCCGAGTTCATCGACTAAATAACGCAGCATCTCCTCGTCCTCCGTGCGGTTGAAGGTGCAAGTGCTGTATATGAGGTAGCCGCCCGGTCTCAGCGCCTCCCAGGCATTGTTTACAATCTCCCTTTGCAGTGCGGCGCACTGGCGCACCAGGCCTTTGCTCCACTGGCGGCGGGCCTCCTCATCCTTGCGCATCATCCCCTCCCCGGAGCAGGGTGCGTCCACCGCAACTATGTCGAAACACTCCCGCATCTTCCTGAAGGTCGACGTGTCGCCGCAGCACACCGCAGTGTTCGGCGAGCCCCACTTGGCCAGATTCTCGCAAAGGATGTTGGCGCGAGTCGGCACGAACTCATTGGCTACCACAAACGCGTCGTCAGGCAATGCGCCCAACGCTGCCGTGGTCTTGCCCCCCGGCGCCGCGCACAGGTCCAGATAACGCAGTCCCCCACGTCCCAATCGCGAGGCAAGTCTGCGCACCACCTCCCCGATAACCATCGAGGCAGGCTCCTGCACATAAAACAGTCCCCCATGCCACTCCGGCATCAGCGTGAACTGCGGCCGCGTCCCCAGCGCCAGTCCCTCCCGGCACCAGTCCACCCGTCTGCCGTCCGCAAACATGCCGCCAGCGACAATATCTGAAATGTCACTGCACTTGCGCGGATTGAGCCGCACACCCGTGACCGGCTCCGAATCCAAAGCCGCCGCAAGCGCAGCCCCTTCCTCGCAGCCCAGCATCTTGCGTACAAGCGCCACAAACTCCTCCTTCAACTCAATCATAACAACCCAAAGTTACAACCAATTTCCGACATATCCAAATTCCGCCAACAACCTAAATGTGCAAACACGGGTCGCGGTGTGGTGGCCGCGACCCGTGTGTATGATGGGAATGTTATGTGAGAGGGCTTATGCGTTCTCCGAGGAGGTGACGCGCTCGAGCCACTTGACCATGCCGAACATCACGCCCATAGAGATGATGCAGACAGCGGCGAACACCGCCCATGCGATCCAGATGGGAGCCGCGTTGTAGATCAGAGGACCTACCCACAGCATCAGGTTGCCCACGGCGGTGGCGCCCAGCCACAGACCCTGGCACAGACCCTGCATGTTCTTGGGAGCTACCTTCGAGACGAAGGAGAGACCCAGCGGCGAGATGAAGAGCTCTGCCACCGTCATGAAGAAATAATACATGATAAGCACCCACGGACCGGCCATCATAGTGGCTTTGACAGTGCCTGCCAGGCCCTTGAAATCGGTGGCCGAGGGATAATCCATGATGAGGGAGAAAATCATCATGAAGATGTACGCGATACTTGCCAGACCCATGCCGATGGCGATTTTCTTGGGAGTGGAAATCTCCTTGCCCTTGCGCGAGAGGGAGCTGAAGATGGCCATGATGATGGGTGTAAGCAGGATTACGAAGCAAGGGTTCATGGCCTGCCAGATTTCAGGCGGTATGGAAGAGGTGTCCATGAAATCGCGGGCGAACAGGGACATCGAGGTGCCGTTCTGGTGGAACGAGAACCAGAAGAAGATTGCGATGCCGAGCACTGCGAACAGGGCGTACATGCGCTGCTTGATTTCCTTGGCCATGGCAGCCTTTTCGGCCGGAGTGTAGTTGACAGCCTCCGCCTTGGCCTTGGCCGAGGGGTTGGGAAGCCCCTTCTTGGTAACCATGAATATGCACAGGGAGATGAGCATGGCGCCCACAGAGGCTATGAACGAGTAGTGGACACCGGTGTTGAACACCTCCAGGTACTTGGTGCAGAATGCCTGGATGTCGGAAGTGGCGGCGGAAGCGCCAGGACCACCCATACCGGTCATTATTGACCAGAAATTGTCGCTCATTTCTGTCGCCGTGGTGCCGGTCATGCTCAGGAACTGGTGACACATTGCGGGGAAATCGCCGTTGTACACCAGGCCGTTCACGTCAAGCCACCAGGAGCGGAGCATCGGGGCGATAAACGGAGCGAGCACACCGCCTATGTTGATGAAGACGTAGAATATCTGGAATCCGGCGTCACGCTGTGCGGCATATTTGGGGTTGTCGTACAGCTGACCCACGATGGCCTGAAGGTTGCCTTTGAACAGGCCGTTGCCGAACGCGATGAGGAACAGGGCCACGCAAGTGAGGGTGAGGAGCCACGTCTTGTTCTCCGGTGTGCTGAGGATGGGAACGGCGAGCACCACATAGCCCAGCGTCATGATGATAAGACCCTGGATGATGGTGCGCTTGTAATTCTGTGTCTTGTCGGCGATGAAACCGCCCACAAGACTCAACACGTAAATGCCGGCGTAGAAGACCGAGTAGATGATGCCGCTCGTCTCCTCGCTCAGACCAAACTTGGAACACAGGAACAGCACCAGCACCGCATTCATGATGTAGTAGCCGAAGCGTTCGCCCATGTTGCTCAAAGCCGCAGGAATAAGTCCTTTTGGTTGATTCTTGAACATAAGGTGGTTGATTTAAGGAATTAGATAAATATTTGATTTTGTTTTTGTTTTGTCGGTCAGGCCGCTCAGCCTCGACTTACGGCGTCGAGGGCCACGGCGTAGAGGTGTATCTGCTTGAGCATGGCCACCAGGCCGTTGGAACGGGTGGGGGAGAGGTTCTCCTTCAGCCCTATGCGCTCTATGAAATAGAGGTCCGCGTCCATGATCTCACGCGGGGTGCGGTGGTTGAGCACGCGCATCAGCAGGGCCACTATCCCCTTCACTATCATGGCGTCTGAGTCGGCCTCGAAGGCTATCTTGCCGTCAGGCTCCAGCTGCGCCTCTATCCACACTCGGCTCTGGCAGCCCTCTATCAGGTTGGCCGGAGTCTTGTATTTCTCCTCCATCGGGGGCATCTGGGTCCCCAGCTCTATGATGTAGGCATAGCGGTCCATCCAGTCCGTCAGACCTTCGAACTCCTCTATAATTTCGTCTTGTACCTCGTTGATACTCATTTATTTATGGAATTTGGGCGCGAGAGCTGCGCCGTTTATTTCGCAAAGGTACAACAATTCTGCCGAATTTCAAGGCATTTCCGCTCTAAAAAGTTTCCCCCAATTCCGGCACCGGTTGCTCGCGCAGTTTATAGAGCAGGTACCGCTTCAGGCTCGGCAGCCGCTGGGTCAGTTCGCTCAATTCCCAGTGATGCCCCGCCTCCTCCTTGAGCAGCGGGGAGGTGGCCTCCGCGTCTGTCAGGTTCCAGGTCAGAAGCACCACCTTCGTCTTCAGCGCCTTGAGTTTGCGCACCAGCATCTCATGGTCCGCGTCTCCGGTGATTAGCACCACATAGTCGAACTTGCGGAACGTGGCCAGCTCGAAGGCCTCCAGCGCGAACCACACGTCCACCCCCTTCTCTATGACCTCCGTCTGCCCGTTGCGCTCCACCTCCCGCAGATGCTTGTAGTGGAACACCACGTCGTTCTCGATCAGAGTGTCCTCGAACTTGCGCTCGTTGTACAGCAGATGCTTGTCGTAAGCCTCCTTTACGCGGAAGCGGCCACGGAAATAATGCGCCTCCGTTATCTGGCAGTCACGCGGGTTGACGTGCTCCTCGTCCGCCAGGCGTTCCGTGATGAAGTCGAACAGTGACCGCACCCTTATTATACTGTTCTCGATCTTTTTCAGCGCCCGGTTCACCTTGGCGTAATACCCCCCGTCGATGAACACCCCGATAGAAATGTATCCTAACATAGAAATGAATTTTTAAAGGAGTAACAATAATGTCTGGCTGGCGGTTTATCCTATGTCCTCGAAATGGAGGAGGCATGAGGGGAATGTGTGTGACCTTGGAATTTGCCGGTATCGGCAAGTTTTGCTACCTTTGCTGCAAAATTGTTATAACAAACATGCCGATGAAATACGTGACTGTGAGGGAATGGGCGGACGGACACGGTGTGTCTGAACGCACTGCGAGGAATTATTGCGCTCAGGGTAAAATCAGCGGAGCTTTCCTCAGCGGAAAGACCTGGAACATCCCGGCTGAAGCGGAGATGCCTGCGCGGAGAGGGAAGGCGCGGCTATCCCCGCTGCTCTCGGCGTTGAGGGAGCAGAAGGAAGCCAGACACAAGGGTGGCATATACCATCGTGTGCAGATTGACCTGGCCTATAATTCCAACCATATCGAGGGCAGCCGTCTCACACACGAGCAGACACGTTACATATTCGAGACAAACACGGTAGGCGTAACCAACGCAGCCATAAATGTGGATGACATAGTGGAGACGATGAACCATTTCCGAGCCGTAGACTACATAATAGACCGAACGGAGGGCCCGCTCACCGAGGCGTATGTCAAGCAACTGCATAGTATTTTGAAATCAGGCACCTCTGATGCCGACAAGGAGTGGTTCAACGTGGGGGAGTACAAACGTTTGCCCAATGAGGTGGGAGGAGCAGAGACGGCCTTGCCTGAGGATGTCCATGCCGCGATGAAGGCTTTGCTGCGCGAATACAATGCGGCCAAGCGCCCTGCCTTGGAGCAGATAATAGACTTTCACCAGCGTTTCGAGTCCATTCATCCCTTCCAGGACGGCAACGGACGAGTGGGGCGGCTGATAATGTTCAGGGAGTGTCTGCGGCATTGCTATGTGCCGTTCATAATAACCGACGAGCTGAAGATGTATTATTACAACGGCTTGCGCAGGTGGCCTGACGTGAGGGGTTTCCTGATGGACACGTGCCTCACGGCTCAGGATAATTTCAAGTCGCTGTTGGACTATTTCCGCATCAAATACGCTGACTGAGGGGCGACCACGAGTGGGGCCCGCGATGGGGCTGCGGGCGGCAAGCACGGAGGACATACGGGGGATGTGCTTGGGCGGCCTGTCGAGCGGGCTGCAAATCAGAAAATCACGGCTCTTTCATTTAAACTAAAATAAAGAGCACATCCTCCCTTACCCGCTTCA
>URZM01000027.1 GCA_900552315.1 uncultured Bacteroidales bacterium
GTTAAAGAAATCGCTTTCGGTCCGGCTGCTTTTTGCTAAAAGCCTTCCGCGCCTTAGTCACATAGCCCGCTATGCTCCTGCGGCTTGAAAGGCTTTTACCTAAAAACCAGCCGCCCCAAATTTTAACGTTTCTTTTTAAACAACCTCTTAACCATGACCGCACGCAAGAGTGACAATATCAGATTAGGCAAGTATCTTCAGGCCATGCTCATACTTGGCGATTTCGCCGTGATAAACATCGCCTATGTACTGGTATGCCTTATCTTCAACGTTTCAGCAGAGTTCAACAGCAAGCTTGTATGGCTTGTGGCCAACGCCGCATTCGTACCTCCGGTACTGATGTTCTCGGACATACACCGGCTGCGCATACTGTATGCCGATCGCGTGGTGCTACAGGCGTTCAAATCAATTTTTGTCTATGGCCTCGGCATGACCGTGCTCTTCTACGTGCTCGACATATTCGATGTGGGGTGGAAAGCCGGCACCATATTTATGGCCATGAGCTTCTTCCTCATGTCGGCATGGTGGCTCCTGACCCACAAGCTTCTGAAGAAGGCAAGACGCATGGGCCTTAATTTCAAGCGTGTGGTGGTAGTGGGCGCTCATGAGAACGCGACCACACTCCTGTCCGAGATACAGCAAGACTCAGGTTATGGCTACCGCATAATGGGTTTCTTCGACAATGACCCCAAGCTGCTTGAGCAATTCTCCGACCATTATACGGCTCCGCTGCACAAAATCGGAGAGTTCGTGAGGAAGAACAAAATAGACCTTATTTTCTACACCCTGGACGCGAGCCACGAGGTTCCCTTGGCCGAGGTCATGGGTATAGCGGACGAGCAGGGGATAGAGTTCGTGTACGTACCGAATTTCTCGCCCACCTTACGAGGACATTTCGTACAGGAAATGGTGGGCTCTCTTCCGGTGATGACCCACACCATCTCACCGCTCACACGCCACTACAACAGTGTGCTCAAACGCGCCTTCGACCTCGCGTTCGCCGTGCCGGTGCTTCTGCTGTCGCCCCTGTGGGCCCTCCCTATAGCCATAGGGATAAAGCTTTCGTCTCCAGGCCCCGTACTGTTCAAGCAGAAACGAACCGGAATAAGGGGGCGCGATTTCACGTGCTACAAATTCCGCACCATGCGTGTCAACGTGGACGCGGACTCACGACAGGCCACGGAAAATGACCCGCGCAAGACCAAATTCGGAGATTTCCTGCGCCGCTCGTCACTTGATGAGCTTCCGCAGTTCCTCAACGTATTGTTGGGCAACATGAGCGTGGTGGGACCACGCCCGCACATGGTGAGCCAGACCGAAGACTACAGACGGCTGATAGACAAATACATGGTGCGCCACGCCGTGAAGCCGGGCATATCTGGATGGGCACAGGTCAACGGATATCGCGGCGGCACAAAGCATCTGTGGCAGATGGAGAAACGAGTGGAGTACGATGTATGGTATATCCACAACTGGAACATTTTCCTCGACATAAAGATAGTTTTCCTAACTGTATTCAACGCCCTGCGAGGGGACTCTAACGCATACTGACTACAGACTATGAAACTTGCCAGACTCTTATTGATAACCTTGTCGTTGCTGCCGTCAGCACTGACGGTACAGGCAGCGGAAGAGAATGAAGACCGCGACTATGAGGCGGGGCTCCGGCTCCTGGATCTCGGACAATATATGGACGCCCTGAAATCTTTCGGGCGTTCTGCCAAAAACGGCAATACAGACGCGCAGTACCAGATAGGCATCATGTTTCTGGAAGGTGAAGGCATGAAGGCCAATCCGGAAGACGCCGCCTATTGGTTTCGCAAGGCCGCGCAAAACGGCCATGCCCTCTCCCAGTTCGAGATAGGCCGCTGCTTCCTGACCGGCACAGGCGTTCAGGCAGACGAAAGGATGGCTGCCGAATGGTTCTGGCGCGCCGCCGAGCAGGGAGATCCTGACGCCGCCTTGTATGTGGCACGCATGTACCGTGACGGACGCGGCATGAAACAAGACATCGATAAGGCGCGAAAATACTACAAACGAGCTGTGGCGGCCGGTATTAAAGAAGCTGTCCAGGAAATGGAACAACTACCGGCCCCAAAATCGCCGAATACCTCAAAAAGGCACAAACCTTCAAAACGCAGATGAGATGGAAAGCATGATGCCTATACTCTACTTTTTGGTCGGCGTGGTGTCGGGAGCCATTCTGTGCATGACATTCCAACGCAAGAGCGATGGAGCGGCCCGTGGACGTATGGACGAGATGCAACGTGCCCACGAGGCTCAGATCGATACTTTGCAAAAAAGCCAGGCAACGCATCTGGAAGCTTTGCGCACCCATCAGGGGGAGCAGATCGCAGCTCTGAAAGAGAGTCAGGCGAAGCAAATAGAGACCCTGACCGCCTCCCAGCAGCAACAGACTCGAGCGCTGAAGGAGGAGTTCGAGCATGAACGCAAACAGATGCAAGAGCGCATGGCCAAGCAGGAGGAAGACATCCGTCGCGAGAATGTAGCACAGTTCAAGGCGCTCGCCGCAGAAATCCTCACGGCCCAGACCGCCGGGCTGAAACAGACAAACGCGGAACAGTTGAAAGCGGTGCTGGGTCCATTGGCAGAAAACATAGAAAGCTTCCGCAAGGCGGTGAACGACAGCTATGTGCAAGAGTCGGCCTCACGCAAATCACTGACCGACCAGATAGACCGGCTTATGAAGCTCAACGAGACCATAGGCACGGACGCTAAAAACCTCACATCCGCCCTGCGCGGCAATTCCAAGGTGCAGGGAGACTGGGGCGAGATGATTCTTGAGACCATGCTGGAGAACGCCGGTCTCGAGGAGGGGATACATTTCACCTCTCAGGCCACACGCCAGGCCGACGGCACCACGCTGCGAGACGAGCAGGGGGCGCTCCAACGCCCGGATGTGATAGTATCCATGCCTGATTCACGCAAGCTGATCATTGACTCTAAGGTGTCGCTCACAGCCTTCGTGGACCTGTGTGCCGCCCGCGACGTGCATGAGCGCCAAGACTGCGCACGGCGCAATCTCGAATCGGTGCGCCGACACATAGACGAACTGGCAGCCAAGCGTTACCAGGACACGGTACAGGGAAGCGCGGACCACGTGCTGATGTTCATACCCAACGAAGGCGCCTACATAGCGGCCATCCAGGCGGACGCGAACCTCTGGCAATACGCATACGAGCGCAACGTGGCCATCGTATCCCCCACCCACCTGTTCTCGGTCATGAAGATAGTCTCGCAGCTTTGGGTGCAGGACAAGCAGAACCGCAACACACTGGAGATAGCACGCCGTGGAGGCAAGCTTTACGAGAAAGTGGTCGGGTATGTCTCGGCGCTGCAAGACGTAGGCGCGGCGCTCAAGAAAGCCACTGATTGCTACGACACTGCCTACTCGCGCCTGTACCAAGGACGAGGCAATGTGGTAAAGCTGGCCCAGGACCTCAAGGACCTGGGAGCCAAGACCGCTAAATCCCTGCCGCAAACCCTGCTCGATGATTCCGCACAAGAGGACTGACCTACCTTAGCGAAAGAAGCGTGGAGCCTCGAACATAAGCCCGAAGGATATGCCGAAATGCCAGTGCTTTGCGGCGCCTGTGAGGTAATTGCCGTAGACCGACAGGCTCGCGAACGGAAAGTTGTATATGGCAGCCACCTCGCCGAGGAACTCCACGCGCGGGAACCAACCGTGATATACGGCATTGCCGCTCTCATCGGCCCTCATACCCCGTATCGGCATATATGCGTAGAAATCGCCCCGCAACTGCATATCACCTATCAGCTGCCACACCGGGTTCACGCCCACAGCCAAATAATTGTAAGAGCGGAATCTGTCGTTGAAATACCAGTTCGTGGCAGGGGTTGGCCCGAAAGAGGGCGCGTGCACCAATTCGGCGGTGTAGTTGCCGGAGAGTTTTCCGAGAGTGGCAAGAAGATTGCCGCATACTCCAAGAGAGATGTCGCGACGTAGCCTGATATAGCGTGCCGCGCTCAGTTCAAGCATAGAGCGGAACCTCTCGGTGCGCGCCGAAGGACCCGTATCCCCCTCGCGATAATGCATAGTCTCCCAGTTGCCCCACAGATAGCAGGAAAGCCTTTGGCCCGACGAGGCATACATGCTGTTGTCCAGAGTGTTGGTAGACACGCCGAGCCTTATGCCAAGTGTATTGTAATCGGCACGGTTGCGTTCCCTGTCAGCGAAATCCGTAACCCCGGCGGGATAAAACCTGTCCCTGCCGAACTCATAGCCGAAGCCCGCTTCCCCCTTGTAAGTCCTGTGCAAGGCCAAGGAATAGTCCGCAGAGGCTCCGGCATGGTCACGCGTCACGAACACAGGAGTGCCGGTACGGATGAACAAGGCATCGCTGTTGTAGTATTTCCTGCGGCTCATCGAAGCACGCAGCTCCAGGCACGAAGGGATATATGTGCGCAGCGAGAAGCGGGTGGACAATACTCCGGCATAATAGCTTTGTCCCAGCCAGCCTCCAAGACTCACGTCAAGCGAGTTGAAAGACAAGGTATGGTACCCTACATCGAGATACAGGAAAGAGTTCGCGCTCGAGGTGAGCCATCCTCCGAATCCGGCGCTCCATTTCTTCTTCAGCGTGACCTCGAGCATCATGCGGAACATGCCGGTGGAATCGTTATAGATGGCCTGAGGCCTCATGTCCGAGATCTTGCCTGTGGACACGAGCCTGTAGAAATCGTCCCTCGCCCTGTCTGCCGAAAGCGTCTCGCCGGGATTGTCATTGTCAAAACAATATCCAATATAGCCCTTCTGTCCCGGAGTCAAGGCTCCGCTCACATCCACCGAATCGAAGACCAACGCAGGCGTATGCCGTTTCCAGCCGACACGCCGCGCCGCCACCTGCGCCGGATCACGTCTCGCCGACAGGCGCCCCTTGATGGAGTCAACCATCTCGAGACCCGTGCGATACCCGATGGAGTATATCTCCCGGGCCTTGTCGAAATCCAGCACTCCGAACTGCCGCACGGGCACCTGGATCTTCACGCCCCACTCGGCGGGAAGCGAGTAATCGTTGTTCTGGATTATCATGTCCTCAAGCTGCCCGAGCATATTACCCTCCCGAGGCTTGGTGTCCGGCCCGCTCACACTCACGCCTATCATGAAATCCGGGTCAAAGTCGTCGTGCATCACATCCACGGGGAAATTGTCGTAGATTCCCCCGTCATAGACAAGCACGCCGTCCATCTTGATAGGCTTGAACACCATGGGGAAAGTCATCGAGGCACGCACGGCATCGCCCAAGCTGCCCTCCTTGCACACAATCTTGCGCTTGTGGTAGACATCGCTGCACACACATCTGAAAGGCACCATGAGACGGTCAAAATCGTCGCCGCACTGGGCGCTGTAAGGGGCGAAAAGATCCATGAACGCAAAATTCATGGGCAGAGGATTTATCAGGGCTCCCGGGAGTATATCGGGTTTCAAGGCCGTGGAGTCCTTGAAATTCATCTGTATCTGGAGCATCTGGGGGGTGGTCTCCGCCTTGTTGAAATAATAGGTCTCCCCTTCCCCTATCTTTCCTGTACTCCAGGACTTGAATCCCTCGCTGAGAAACAGGTCCATCATATCTTCCGGCGAATAGCCGCAGGCATAGAGGCTGCCCACAATGGCTCCCATGGAGGTCCCTGCCACATAATCTACCGGTATTCCGTTCTCCTCCAACGCCTTTATCACTCCTACATGGGCTATGCCCTTGGCGCCTCCGCCGCTTAGCACGAGTCCCACCCTCTCGCCATGCGCCGGAAAGCAGGCCCACAGCAAGGAGACGACGACCCATGCGATGGAACGCATGAAAGGATAGGATTTGCAGGGAAAAGTCATAGTCAGATATATTAGTAGAGATGCAGGGTATTACCGCCCTGTCATTGCAATAACGCCTGACCGACCCTTCAGGTTTATTGTCCCCTTCCGGTCCGGGTTCAGAAACCGAGCGAACCTTTCACGAAATCCGCCAGGCTTATCTCGACGGACACATACGATTGGGCCGCCACCACTCCTGCGCCGGAGGAGACGTTGCTGTACCCCCGCATGGGCTCGCCCAGACCTATATTACCCAGGTCCCCCAGAAACCCGTCATCACGATGCCACTGATAATTGGCCCAATAATAATAGCTCTCAGACACTGAATGGAGCGTGAACTCCGCGCCGCAGTCCAGCAGTTCCGGGTCATAGATCGGAGATGTGACAACATATCTGCAATCAGGGAAGACGAGATGCAGTGTGTAGTCAGCTCCCTGGAATTGCCGGTCGGTGAAGAATGTGAAGCCTGTTGTGTCCGCGCCCATCACCGACTCAAACACACCGATATGCTCGCTGAACAAAGGTTCTGACTCATATTGCAGGCTTCCGGGCGAGAATGTGACCCGGTCATCCATGCCGGTCGACTCCCAATACCCGTCATCGCTACCGCTATGATAATAGTACAGGTACGACATCCTGTAATAGTCCATGCTTTCCGCAGGGTCGTCTATGCGCATCTCCACCCTAAGGGAGAACTGGAGCGACCCTGACATCACGGCGCTCTCGTCTTTCCATAGGTCGCTCACGTCCGCGCTCCAACTGAGCGACTCTATCGGCACACATACCGGCACCACGACCTCGGCCTCGGCATGGCCATAGGCGGGGCTGTCCGCCACAAGCCTTATACGGTCCCCCTCGCGGGGAATATATGAGGCGTCCTTCAGCTCTCCGTTAGCGAATATGGACAGGGTGGCGTCGGTGACGGTGATGTCTGCATCGGTATCGGTGAACAACCGGGTATGGGTAAGGCTCACCTCGATAGGCTCCCCGGCCGTTATCAGGGAGTTCATGCAAAGCACGGGCTTGGTGTCGACACGTGGGGAGAAATCTTCGTAACATCCTGTGAGAAACACGGGCAAAAGTATGATAATCAATATTCTCAGAATAGCCATGTATATGATATTGAAGGGATTATAGGTAAAAGGCTCACTTTCTGGAAGACAGGTACAGATGTGTATGTAAGACCCTCGGATGTCATGGAGATGACCTCCTTCCAGGCACGTCTCACGGCGATGGTGTTCATGTGGCAATACGCGTTGTACAGCCCGAAAGTCCAGTACCCATGCCTGTTCCTGACAGTACACGAAAGGTCCAGCCGATGATAGAAAGGAAGGCTGTAGGCATTGAGCGACGTCTTGAGCGGGGCATCGTCACCGTACATGCCGGGTTGGTTGCCGAAATCGGGCGTGCTCCACACCTGGGGCATCAGCGTGAACCTGTTGCCGGAGTGCGCCGTCCAGAAGGCATGTACGCTTACCTTGTCACTAAGCGTCCAGTCCAGAGCCAGCTTCACGATATGTCTGTTGTCAAACCGTGCCGGATATGTCTTGCCGTCATTCTTTTCCGCGAAAGTGCGGTCAGCCCACGCCAACGAATATGATATGTGACCGGTCAGCCTGCCCACTTTCTTCTCCACCTTTATATCCAGGCCCTTTGCCGTGCCGCGTCCGGAAGCAAGACGGGCGGTCCACATCTCCAAAGGAGGCATAAGATAGTATTCGTCCCTATAGTCGATGAGATTACGCATCCACTTGAGATAAGCCTCGGCCGAGACTGTATAGGCACCGTCCTGCGTCTGCCAATAGACCCCGGCGCTGACCTTGTGCGCCACCTGCGGCTTGAAATGCCCCGTGACCGGAATCCACTGGTCTGTGGGGAGCGCCAGATAGCTCTGGGAGAGCTGATGCACGTACTGTGTGGTCCGGGCATAGGCCGCCTTGAACGCCCATCCCTCCGCAGGCAGCCAAGCCAACGACAGGCGCGGGGAAAGGCCGTGCCGCACTTTCCCGCTTATGTGGAACATAGAGGCATGCAGCCCGGCGTTTGCACGGAAGGTCGGTGTTACGGACCAGTCATCCTCCATATAGACATTGAGTTCGTTCGCGCCGTAAGCCCAAGTGGAATCACGCGACACGACCTTGGTGTCATTGAACGTGTACTCCCTTGAGGTGCGTGAGGGCAAGAACGAATGGCGCACATAATTCGCGCCGAAACGCACCGTGTGCGACTCGGAAGGGCGCCAGTTGAAGTCGCCGCGAAAGATCCAGTCATCTATATGGTTGTCGGTCTTCGACACATTTCTTGTCTCTATCACCTGCGAGGCGGTGTAGTCCTTGTCCAGGTCATCATGCTTCATGTCAGAGAAATAGCGTGTGTATGCGGCAGTCAGCTCGGAGGACAACGCCGGGGTTATTCTCCAGTTCAACGCGGCCTGCGCCACAAGATTACCCCAACGGAAATCAAACCGTTCCTTCTCGTACCATCCTCGCGTGTCATCCATCCTGTCCTCGGAGCCGGTCTCCAGCAGGTCGTCACCGAAATACACGCTCACGAATCCTTGCACGCCCGACGAGAACCTATGACCCAATCGCATGTTGAGATCCATGAACCTGTACCGCAGGCGCGTCTTCTCATACGTATCCGAGGCGTTGACCACAGCGAGAAGCGGGATGGTCAGCACATCATACCATGAGCGCCGTATGGCCGCAAGATATGTGGTCCGCTCCCCTATGGGACCTGATATGTTGAAGGCTCCGGAAGTCAGTCCTATACGCGCGGAACCATGGTGTCCATGTGTGTCCCCCTGTTTTGTCCGCACGTCCAGGAACGAGGAAAGACGGCCGTCATATTTGGCCGGAACAGAGGACTTGAAAAAATCCACATACCGGACGATGTCCGTGTTGAAGGCCGAGAAGAGTCCGGCGAAATGATTGACCTGATAAAGCGGTACATTGTCGAGCATATACAGGTTGCCGTCCGCGTCCCCTCCATGGACGTGCATACCGGCCATCCCTTCCGTGCCGTCCGCCACACCCGGCTGAAGGTGTATGGCCTTTATTACATCGCTTTCGCCAAGCAGGGCGGGCGCGTTACGTATCTGTTCTCCCGTGAATTTCATTGCGCCCACCTCCGAACTGCTTACCTGCGGGGCTTCCAGACGCGAGACAACCACAATCTCGTCCAGAGGTATCGCAGGCAACGCGGTGTCCAACGGCTCCCTGACGACGGGAACCCTCTTTTTACGAGGTTTCGGTTCCGAGACCTTCTTCGGCCTCGCCTTGCGCTTCAGAATCACGTTCTTGCCCTTTATCTTAAAATCGATGTCCGTGGATGCGAACATCTTGGAAAGGACCGTCTTCAAGGGTTTCCTTTTCGCGGAGACCGTGACACGGACATTCTTCAGCAATTCGGATGAATACACGAAATTCATGTCCGTCTGGTCCATGATGGTGCGGAATACGGCGGCTGCCGGTCTGTTATTCGCCTCTACGGTCACCTTCTGGGCTACACACAGCAGCGGCATGAAGATGACGATGCTTAGAATCAAAAAATGTCGCATCACTCTTTTATGTACATATCAGTGCCGAGGATATCGTTTACGCAGTCCACCAGTTCTTGAATGTTGCCCTCGAAATGCAGAGTCAGCCTGTAAGAGTCGGCATTGTCCGGCATACCGGCCACCTCAACCCCGTAGACAGCCTTGATTTCAGCCACCACACTCGACAGCGGGGCATCCTCGAAATCTATGGTGCGGACCTCTGAGAGCACCGGCTGCGACGGTGTCCGCGTCTTCGGGGCTACATCGCTTTCCGACACAGGAACCGGTTCGAGTCGTGACGAGAAATACACCTGATGTATCATGACGGCGGCGGTGGCGCTCATGACCAAGGCAAGTCCGGCTACAGCCGCTATGCGTGCAGGGCTCCATCTCCACATGCGGCGCAAGCCCATGCTTGTCAACGCCGACTTGACATTGAATCCGCCGGTCCTGTAATGCCTCGCCACAAAATCTATGTTGTTATTGCCCTTGTCCATCGCGAATCAGAAATCTATCCCGACACGGAACGAGAAGAACGCCTTGCAGCCATGCTTCGAGCCCACGTAATTCAACTGCCAGTAACCGTCCGGATCCACATCTATCTCATACAGCTCTGTCTTGCAACCCTGCAAGGTGAGGCCCACGCCGAGATTGACACCCATCTTTCGGCCCCAATTGAAGCGATACCCTACACTCGGAGAGAAATACACCCCGGCGCCGGACGCCAGGTTATAACCCAGGCGCAAGTCCCCGAAAGGAGTGAAGCCACCGAAATCAAAATCGGCCCGTCCCTGCACGAATACCGGCAAAATGTAGCTGTCAATCTTCCCGCACTCTTCCAACGCCAATCCGGCACCTACGAAAAACCGGGAGTCTATCTGATAGCCATGCGATGTGGAGCCGCCGACATAATATGTCGACATGCGCCCGAAGCCATCCTTCAGAGAGCCAAGGTCATTGCTCCACTCCATAAAACCTCTGTATCCCCTTTGGGGCTGACGGGCGCCCGCGCCCATTGCGATGATGGCCGCAGCCAGTAAAATAAGTGTTCGTTTCATAATGTCTTGATATGTTTACGACCCTATGACGCGATACACCTCGAAAAGTCCTATCCGAAAATCGGGAAATTTACAAAAAAGGCAAGAAGAAAGGTTTGTGGCCATCGCCCAAAGCCTCGCGCAGGCGGCTGAAGGCCTTGGTCATCTGGTTCTTGACCGTCTTCACCGATATGCCGAGCTCCGCCGCTATCTCATAGTTTGAAAGGCCGTCGCGCTTGCTCAACAGGAAAATTTCCTTGCACTTGTCCGGAAGGGAGTCGATGGCTCTCCATATCGCCGCGTCCCGCTCTGAGGTATCCACCGTCTCCTCATCGATCTCCGGTATGCGGTCACAATCCACCCTCTCGCGCAGACTGCGCAAATGGCTCACGCACATGTTACGCACCATCACATACATATACCCCTTGGCATGGGACGGATCCAGACCCTCACCTCCTGTCTGCCAAATCTTCATAAAAGCTTCCTGCACCAGGTCCTCGGCACAGTCCACGTCCTCCACGATGCGCAACGCGTACATGCCCAGGGGCAGGTACAAGGACTTGAATATGTTCTCGAACTCGCGTGCGGTCATGAGAAATCTGAAATTGTCTTGAAAGGTGAGATGTTTTTTATCGGCTGCAAAGGTAACACTTTTTTTCTCTCGCCGCGCCGGCAGACGTTTGCCGGGGTTTTCGTATGTCGGATTTTTTTTGTAACTTTGCTCAGATTTAGCCGCCTCAGCACCTTCTCCCTCCAAGGTGGCTACGGAGCCACCGGCGCGTGGCTTCATCACACCTTTAGCTCTCAAAGAAAGCCTGATAAAAAAGCTATGCAGCAACAAGAAGACAGAATAATTCCGGTCAACATCGACTCGGAGATGAAGAAAAGCTACATCGACTATTCGATGTCCGTGATCGTGAGCCGCGCGCTCCCCGATGTCAGGGACGGTTTCAAGCCGGTGCACCGCCGCGTGCTTTTCGGCATGGACGTGCTCGGAAACCATTACTCAGGAGAGACAAAAAAGAGCGCCCGCATCGTGGGAGAGGTCATGGGTAAATACCACCCTCACGGAGACTCGTCCATCTACCTTACCATGGTACGCATGGCCCAGGACTGGAGCCTGCGTTATCCCCTCGTGTTCGGGCAAGGCAACATGGGCTCCATCGACGGCGACTCCCCTGCCGCCATGCGTTACACCGAGGTGAAACTCGAACGCATGGGTGAGGAAATGCTCAGGGACCTGGATGCCGACACAGTGGATTTCGAGCCGAATTTCGACAATACCCTCACGGAGCCCTCTGTGCTTCCTACCCGAATTCCCAACCTCCTTGTCAACGGCGCAAGCGGCATAGCCGTAGGTATGGCGACGAATATGCCTCCCCACAACCTTACTGAGTGCCTGAACGGCGCAATCGCATTGGTCGACAACCGCGACCTGACAGTAGAGGACCTTATGGAGTATATCAAGGCTCCGGATTTCCCCACAGGCGGTGAGATCTTCGGACTCCAGGGGGTGAAAGACGCTTTCGAGACCGGACGCGGGCGTATCATACTGCGCGCCAAGGCCGAAATAGAGACGGAAGGAGACCATGACAAGATTGTCATATCCGAGATTCCATACGGCGTAATCAAGAAGGACCTTGTCAAGAGCATAGCCGACCTCGTAATCGAGAAGAAAATAGACGGCATAGCCGACATAACCGACACCTCGGCTCGTGGGCAGATCGACATCACCATAGACATAAAGCGTGACGCCAACGCCAGCGTGGTGCTCAACAAGCTCTACAAGATGACCCAGCTGCAGACATCATTCTCGGTAAACAATGTGGCTCTGGTCAACGGCAGGCCCAAGACCCTGAACCTAAAGGAGCTGCTGGAGGCTTTCATAGACCACCGTCACGAGGTGGTGATACGCCGCACTCGCTTCGAACTGCGCAAGGCCGAGGAAAGGGCGCACATAGTCAAGGGGCTGATGATAGCCTGCGACAACATCGACGAGGTTATACACATAATCCGCTCCTCTGCCACGACCGATGAGGCCCGTGAGCGACTGGGCCAGCGCTTTGAGCTGGACGAGATTCAGACCCGCGCCATAGTGGAAATGCGACTGCGTCAGCTCACAGGCCTGGAGATGGACAAACTGCGTGCCGAGTATGCCGAGTTGATGGCTCTCATAGAGCGACTCAACGAGATTCTGAGCAACGACGAGGTATGCCGCGACCTCATAAAGAAAGAACTTGAGGAGGTGCGTGACAAGTATGGCGACGAACGCCGTACGGCCATAAATCCCTTCAGCGGCGATTTCAACGCCGAGGATTTCTATCCGGATGACCCGATGATTATCACCATCTCTCACCTGGGTTACATCAAGCGCACCCCTCTTGCAGAGTTCAGGGCACAACATCGCGGCGGAGTGGGCGCAAAGGGCAGCGACACACGTGACTCGGATTTCATAGAATACATATATCCGGCCACCAACCACAACCACATGCTCTTCTTCACCCAGAAGGGGCGTTGCTATTGGCTCAAGGTATATGAGATTCCCGAAGGCGGGAAAAACACCAAGGGCCGGGCTATCCAGAATTTGCTCAACATCGACAGCGACGACGCCGTGAACGCAATCATACGCATCGAGCATCTTGACGATGAGGAATACACCCAGAGCCATAACCTCATTTTCTGCACTCAGAAAGGCGTGATCAAGAAGACGCCTCTCAAGGCTTATGCCAATCCGCGCAAAGTGGGCGTGGGAGCAATCATAATCCGCGAAGATGACCGTGTCATAGATGTGTGTCTTACCGACGGCGACTCGGAAGTAATTATGGCCGACAAGATGGGTCGTGCCATCAGGTTCCACGAAAGCCAGGTGCGTGAGATGGGACGTATGAGCACAGGAGTGAGAGGCATGACCCTTGCCGATGACTGCGATGACGAAATCATAGGTATGATAACCGTTCCCCGCGACACTGACAAGACTGTGATGGTGGTCTCCTCCAAGGGCTACGGCAAACGCTCGGTGGTGGACGACTACCGCATCACCGGGCGTGGAGGCAAGGGAGTGAAGACACTCGCGCTCACCGACAAGACCGGCTACCTGGTGGCTATCAAGAGCGTGACGGACGAGAATGATCTGGTAATCATCAACAAGAGCGGAATCACCATACGCATGCCGCTCACAACCGTGCCTGTACAGGGCCGTGCCACGCAAGGAGTCAAGCTCATTGACCTTACAAAGCGAGGAGACGTTATAGCCTCTGTCTGCAAGGTTGACTCCGACCCCAAAGAGGAAGACGACGAGGTAGGTGAAGAGGCTATCTCCACCAATGACGAATGAGGCTCATAACAAGATACGGACCATTATTGGCACCGGATTAAACCTGTTGACAAAATTTAACTCATAATCACAAACAAACATAGGCGTGGCGCGTTATACTTTAAGTATATACACAGCGCGACCCAAAGCATTAGGACAACAATTTAAACCAATACTGACATGAAAAAATTTTTTGCACTTGCCCTGGCTGCCGCCGCCGTTCTCTCGGCACAGGCACAGGATGTGAAGGCACTCTATGAGCAGGCCAAGAAGCTCGACGACGCCTTCAACAAAGCGAAACCCACGCAGATGTCTCCCGACAAAAAGGTAGACGCACCTACTGCCAAGGGTCTGCTCGATGCAATCGAGATTTATGAGCAGGTGATTAAGACTGAGAATCAGGAAGGCGCAAAGCCCAAATACACGAAGAAAATCAATGACAGCATGATGAAGCACGCCATGGGCGGCGATTTCAACACCGCAGCCGTGGCTCTCTTCAACGGAGGCATGCCATATCCGGAGGCCTATACGGCATTCATGATGAGCGGCGAAAGCTCACAGGCCAGCGGAATGGTCCCCGACAGCATATACGCCGTAGATTTCTACAATGCCGGCAACTCTGCATACGGTCGTGATTTCGAGGCTGCCGCCTTGGCCTACGACGCTGCCATAGCAGCAAATATAACCGAACCGCAGGCTTATGTCTACGCCATAGGCGCCCGTCAGAACCTCATGCAGCAGAAACCTGAGGTAGCCGACAAGGCCAAGCAGGACATAACGGCAATCGCAAAGAAAGGCGTTGAGACTTTCGGTTACGACCAGGATTTCCTGTTCAACAACTACCTACAGTCTTATTTCGACAAAGAGGATTATGACAGCGCCCTGGCTGAACTGGCAAAGGCCGAACAGGCCAATCCCAACAATGCCAACATCTATCGTTTGCGCGCTATCATCAGCAATGCAAAGCACGACTATCTGGCAGCCATACCCGCATATGTGAAGATGAGTGAGATGACCGACAAATATGACTACCTGATCAAAGCTGCAAGCGACCTCAACAGCCTGGGTAAAACTATAATGGGCAACATCTCCACTCCTACCCCCGAGGTCAAGACACAGATTCTCGACATATTCGACGCAGCACTCAAAATAGCGCAGAAGGCCAAGACAGCTCCCGATGCCGACGGTCGCGCGGCAAGTCAGATCGAGGACATCGAGTATAACATCGACAACGCCAAGAAACTCTGACACGATACATGGAGTCGCCACGACAACGTCTGTCATGACGCGACTCCGCGATTTGCCAAATAACAATGAGGGTGTATCGAAATTGTGGATTTCGATACACCCTCAAGATTATGCCCTAACAACTCTCTCCTCACAGCTTTTCATCATCCATGAAACAGATGAAATCATGTCTCGTAGCCATGTGTTGCCTGATAGCCGCTTGCTGTTTAGGCGCCTCACCGCGCAAGAACCTTAAACAAGCGGAAAAACTCATTGGAGACTATTCCAAAGTAGGACGCGCACGTGAGCTGGTGAAAGAGTCTCTATCCGACTCCACTTTCATGCCGGACGCATTTGCCTATAATGTTGCCGGACGCGTGGAACGAGAGGCTTACAGACATTTCTACAAAATGCTGTCCATAAACCGCAAAGACCCCTCAGTGGACCATGTGGCTATGAGTGATGCACTTATGGATGCCTACTCATATTTCGTCAAATGTATGGAACTTGACTCTGTCCTTGATAAAAAAGGACAGCTCAAGGTCAAATACAGCCCTGAGTTGGCGGACTGGATAAGCGTCTCGGCCCCCGCGATGTACAACGCAGGGATTGCCTATATGAACAAGAAGCAGTACTACCCGAAGGCATATTCTGCCTTTATCCGATTTGCGGAGCTACCGGACAAGCCGTACTACAAGCCTTTGACTCCTATGAGCGATTCCATACGCGCAAACGCGTTCTTCTATGGAGGGGTGATGGCTTACAATGCCCATGAATATGACAAGGCATTCTCTGCATTCGACAAAGCCCGCAAACATGGATACGCACGTAAAGAGGTATACCTAAACCAGATATCCGCCCTGTCGCATATAGCCAAAACCAAACCGACACTCCGAGATTCCCTCGGGCGGCGTGTGACAGAGATTGCACGCTGCGGTCTGGAAAGGCACGGTGTGGGACAAACACCTCTGTTCATACAGAAATACGTGGCAGGAATGATCTTAGACAACAGCCCTGAACTCGCCCTCGCGGCTATCGACACGGCGCTTGTCAGCCATCCCGACATGGTGATGCTCCACACCATGAAAGCCGGTGTATACGCCTCCATGAACCGTTATGACGATGCAGTGGCCGAATACCGAAAAGCCGCTGATTACGAGACTGCGGACACCAATACATTGAAGACCGCCTCGAAATATATGGCGACAATAGGCATAGCCAAGCTTGATTCCATCAAAGGTCGTGGACGCGATGCCCGCAGCAAAGCTAAAGCCGTGCGCGACAGATACCTTCGTCCTGCCTTGGACTATGCCAACCGAGCCGCCCAAATGAATCCTGAAGACCCCGAGATTCAAAATACAATAGAAACCGTAACATACAGACTGCATTGATGAAGCCGGAAACCACAATCAGCGAAATCACAGCCGAAGGCCCTATACCTTCGCAAGTGCTTAGCCTGTACAGGCTCTCATTCCCTCCCGAAGAACGCAGACCCTGGACAAACGTCGAGGAAATTGCGGCTTTCATGTCTGCACATCCGCAAATGCGCCTGCGAGTCATAAAGAGTGGCGGAGCTTTTGCCGGCTTCATGGTGTATTGGCATCTCTCACCTCTCGTGCACTACGTAGAGCATCTGGCCACTTTGCCCGAAATGAGAGGAAACGGATTGGGCGCGAAACTGATTGAAAGCCTTACATCCATCCCCGAGACACATGTAGTTCTGGAAGTGGAGCCTCCGGTCGATGAGCTGACAAGGCGCCGTGTAGGCTTCTACCGCAGGCTCGGATTCACATTGCATGACACCATCCCCTACCGCCAACCTCCATATTGCGCCGGACTGCCTTCAGTACATCTCTGTCTCATGACAGCACCAGACATTCCCCAAAAACGAATCACCTCGGAAATAGTGCCGACCCTTCACTCCACAATTTATGGAAAGAGGGACTACTGACCGGCAGTATAATTCAGGGGTCTCTCGTCATACCGGACGAGAGACCCCTGAGTGTATTTGAGAGTATATCAGATATACATATCGTCATCCACCACACCTCTCAGCATGTGGAGCTGCGTGCAGCCCTCCGTCCTGAGGTCGGTAAGGTTGTAGTTGTTGGAGACGTTCACGTAGCGGAGCACCTGGTCGAACGTAACATCCAAAGTCAACAGCTGGTTGTTCGCCACGTTCAGTCTCTGCAAGAAATTCTGATTGGAAAGATTTACATAAGTGAGGTCATTCCAAGCCAGATTCACGAAAGCCAGATTCGGACATCCCTCCACCGAGAATGTGGTAAGGTCATTGTAGGCGGCATCCAGGTCGCTTAAATTCCTACAGTTGCTCACGGAGAGAGCCTCCATCCTGTTGTCGGAAATCAGTAGGGTGAAAAGTGTCGAGAGGTCCTGAAGATACAGATTCTTGAAACGGTTGCTGTCGAGATTCAGGTTTTCCAAGCTAACAAGGCCGGTAAAAGTCACATCAGCAAGATTGTTGTAGGCGGCGTACAGGTTCTTCAGCTTGGGACAGTTGTCAAGGATAAGGGCCTCCATGTGGTTGTTGTTGCAGCTCAGTGTCTCGAGGTTGGCCGAGTTGCTCACATTAAGTTCTACAAGTGCGTTGGCTGAAACGTTGAGGCGCGACAGCAGAGGCGTGCCTGATATGTCGAGATTGGCCAACGAATTGCGATAAAGGCGCAAGTCCTTAAGCTGCGGACATGAAGAGATGTCTATGCCCGAGAGCCGATTGTTGCCGGCATTGAGATAATACAATGACGGAGTGTTCGTCACCTTGAGGCCTGTGATTCTGTTGCGCGAGACATTCACCTTCTGAAGATTGGTGAATCCGGAGAGGTC
>URZM01000028.1 GCA_900552315.1 uncultured Bacteroidales bacterium
TCCACCCCGTATTCCCTGGCACGGGCCAGGATGGCACGGGCCAGGCGTGGCTTCAACTCCTCGGGACAATAACGGAAATATGCCTCGGCGGCACGGACATGCGCCGCATCGGGCATCGGGTATTCTCTGCGCTCAGGGAGTCCGAACACTGAATCCGGAAGCTCCTTCTTTTCTTCATAAGTGAGTCTGTCGTTCATAGCGGTATGTGTTTCTCTCATTCAAAAACATCCGGGAAACACAAAAGTTTATGGAGTGCGCCTCAAGCTCCAAGAGACGGCAAGTGGATGAGATAAAAGCCCGTGGCAGCGGGCTGCACAGCAGGCTGCGCCGTGGGTAAGGGACGGATTGGGCGGGTAAGGTTATACGACATTGTGATTTTTTTGCTAACTTTGCGCATAATTTGCCTGTATGTGGAGATTCAAGCCCATATTGAAACAGACCATCTGGGGTGGCAGCCGCATAGCCGCCTTCAAGGGAGAAGAGCCGTCTTCCCCCCGCGACTCGCGCATAGGCGAGACCTACGAACTGAGCGGCATGCCGGGCCACGAAAGCGTCGTGGCGTGCGGTCCCGAGGCCGGCATGACCCTGCATGAGCTGATACGCCGCCACGGACTGTCGCTGCTGGGACGCAAGAATGTGGAGCGCACCGGCCTGGAGTTTCCCCTGTTGGTCAAATTCCTCGACGCCAGTTCCGACCTGTCGGTACAGGTACACCCTGACGACAAGACCGCTCCGCGTTTCGGGCTGCCTAACGGCAAGAGCGAGCTTTGGTATGTGCTCGAAGCCTCGCCTGAGGCACGCCTGTGCGCAGGTTTCTCCACTCCCCTCTCCCGGGACGAGTACCTGGGCATAGTGAGCGCCGGGACCATAACCGACCATCTGCATTTCACACCAGTGAAAGCCGGCGAGGTCTACTATATCCCGGGAGGCACCGTACACTCGCTCTGCAAAGGCTGCCTGGTGTTGGAGATACAGCAGCCCTCCGACACCACTTTCCGCATCTACGACTATGACCGTCCGGACATAAACGGCAGGAAGCGTGAGCTGCACACGGCCCAGGCTTTGGAGTCCCTGGACCTCAGAAGATGCGGAGAGGGCTCACAGGTGCTGTATCCGGACGAGAGAGAGACCGCGTCGGGCCTGCTTTCCACCAGGCATTTCACGGTAAACCGCATGCACATATCCTATCGGCTGCATCGCGACTACAAGGACGTGGAGTCATTCAAGGTTCTCGTCGTGGCCTCCGGCAGTGTCGACGTCACGGACTCCACCGGCACCGAACATGCCACCCGGGGCACCGTGCTGCTCATAGGCGCGGACGAGCGCGAGGTGTGCGTGGCTCCACACGGAGGAGACGCGGTGATTATCGAGACCTACGTGTAGGCATATCCTATTTGACAAACAAGACAACCACCATGATATGAAAGAATTAGCCACCAAATACGATCCCTCGCAGGTCGAGGGCAAATGGTATGAGTACTGGGTGAGGCACAACCTGTTTCACTCCGAGCCGGACTCACGCGAACCTTACACCATCGTCATCCCGCCGCCGAATGTGACCGGGGTGCTTCACATGGGGCACATGCTAAACAACACCATCCAGGACATATTGGTGCGCCGCGCCCGCATGGAGGGCAAGAACGCCCTGTGGGTGCCCGGCACAGACCATGCCTCCATCTCCACCGAGACCAAAGTGGTGGCCAAGCTCGCCGCCGAGGGCATACAGAAGCGCGACATAGGGCGCGAGAAATTTCTGGAACATGCCTGGGAGTGGACTGAAAAGTATGGTGGCATAATCCTGAAGCAGCTGCGCAGGCTGGGAGCCTCCTGCGACTGGGAGCGCACGGCCTTCACCATGGACGAGACTCGCAGCCGCAGCGTCATAAAGGTGTTCTGCGACCTGTATGACAAAGGCCTGATATACCGTGGACTGCGCATGGTGAACTGGGACCCCAAGAACCGCACCGCGCTGAGCAACGACGAGGTGTATTTCAAGGAGGAACACAGCAAGCTGTATTACCTTAAATATTATGTGGCTGAGGATGAGGCGACGGAGGCTCCGGAGGGCTCGGTAGTCCACACCGATTCCGAGGGGCGCCGCTATGCCGTGGTGGCCACCACTCGCCCTGAGACCATAATGGGCGACACGGCCATGTGCATCAACCCCAAGGACCCGAAGAACGCGTGGCTCAAAGGCAAGCGCGTGAGGGTGCCCCTGGTGGGGCGCGAGGTCCCGGTGATAGAGGACCGCTATGTGGAGATAGATTTCGGCACGGGGTGCCTGAAAGTGACCCCTGCCCATGACACCAACGACTACATGCTGGGCAAGAAGCATGACCTGGAGACCATCGACATCTTCAACGAGGACGGCACCGTGGCCGAGGTGGCCGGCATGTATGTGGGCATGGACCGCTTCGACGTGCGCGAGCAGATAGCCAAGGACCTGGCCGAGGCCGGACTGCTGGAGAAGGTGGAGGACTATACGAATAACGTGGGCTGCTCCGAGCGCACGCATGTGCCCATAGAGCCGCGCCTCTCGCTCCAATGGTTCATAAAGATGAAGCATTTCGCCGAGATAGCCCTGCCGCCGGTAAAGGAGGATCTCATAAAGTTCGTGCCTGCAAAGTACCGCACCACCTACTGCAACTGGCTGGAGAACATCCAGGACTGGTGCATCAGCCGCCAGCTGTGGTGGGGCCACCGCATCCCGGCCTATTACATAGGCGAGGGTGAGGATGAGCAGATAGTGGTGGCGGAGACCCCGGAGGCCGCCCTGGAGAAGGCCAAGGCTCTCACGGGCAACCAGGACCTCACGGCCGCCGACCTGCGCCAGGACGACGACGCGCTGGACACCTGGTTCTCCTCGTGGCTCTGGCCCATAACGCTCTTCAACGGCATCCTGGAGCCGGACAACAAGGAGATGAAATACTACTACCCCACCGCCACGCTGGTGACGGCCCCGGACATCATCTTCTTCTGGGTGGCCCGCATGATCATGGCCGGATACGAGTATGCCGGGGACAAGCCCTTCAGCGACGTGTATTTCACCGGCATAGTGCGCGACAAGCTGGGGCGCAAGATGAGCAAGATGCTGGGCAACAGCCCCGACCCCATAGAGCTGATGGAGAAATATGGCGCCGACGGCGTGCGCATGGGGCTGATGCTGGCCGCCCCCGCCGGCAACGACATACTCTACGATGACTCGCTCTGCGAGCAGGGACGCAATTTTAACAACAAGATATGGAACGCCTTCCGCCTTGTGAAGGGCTGGGAGGTGAGCGACCAGGGAGAGCAGCCGGACTATGCCGCCCAGGCATGCCGCTGGTTCGAGGCCGTGCTGGACCGCACACTGGAGACGGTGGAGGACCTCATAGGCAAGTTCCGCATATCCGAGGCGCTGATGGCGATCTACCGACTGTTCTGGGACGAGTTCTCGGCCTGGTACCTGGAGATGGTGAAGCCCGCTTACGGCACTCCCATCGACCCCGCCACATACGAGAAGACACTCGGATATTTCGACACTCTGCTGCGGCTGCTGCATCCCTTCATGCCTTTCATCACCGAAGAGCTGTGGCAGCACCTGGCCCCACGCGCAGAGGGCGAGAGCATCATGTATGCCCTCCTGCCTAAGGCCCAAGGCTGCGATGCGGCAGTGATAGCCGACATGGAGACGCTTAAGGAGATAGTGGCCGGTGTCCGCACCATACGCAAGTCCAAGCAGATACCCGGGCGCGAACCCCTGGAGCTGCTGATCCACGGCGCATGGCCCGAAAGCCTGGACGACACACTCATGAAGATGGGCGGACTCTCCGCCATCAAGACAGTGGAGGAGAAAGACCCCTCGGCCGCATCGTTCATAGTTGGGGCAACCGAGTATTCCGTGCCGCTCAAAGGAGCCGTGGACGTGGAAGAGGAGCTGAAGAAGCTCGATGCGGAGCTTAAGCGATACGAGGGATTCCTTCTGAGCGTGGAGAAGAAACTCTCCAACGAACGATTCGTGGCCAACGCACCCGAGGCCGTGGTGGCTCTCGAACGCAAGAAACAGGCCGACGCTACGGAGAAGATAGCCGCCATAAAGGCTTCCATAGAGGCCCTCAAGAAATGACGAGACACAAACCTTGACTGACATCATGAAAAGGAACAGACTATTGATATTCATCACCGCCGCAGGGGCCTTCCTGCCCCTGTGCGCGGACACGTTGCCCGTCGTGTGGCGCGTGAACCCCGCCACCGGAGTCCAGGCTCCGCTCATGGTGGACTCCACCACCGTCACGGGCACGAAATATGACTTGAGCCGCCTGCTCGACACCCCTGCACCTCTGCGTGCGCACAAGCAGGCCGTGACTGCCAAGTCCGATACGGTACTCACGCTGGGCAACGGCGTTGGAGCGCTGTCCGTACAGACAGCCGTGACCCGTATTCGCCCCGACGAATACGCCAAGGGCACCCTTAAGGTCAGCTCTCCGGCACGCTTCGCCCTCTATGTGGATGGCAAAAAGGAAGGAATCAGCGAGAAGACCGACGGCAACGTATCGGCGAAACTCAGCATGGAGCCTTACAGCGACCACGAGGTGGCCGTGCGGGTCCTGAACACCGGCGACACTCCTTCCGTGAAGATGGAATGGATCCCGGACACCGGTTTCGAGACGGTGCGTGTCACCGCCGACGCCTCGGCCAAGCGCCGTTTCTCGCTCGACGACACCGCTTTCGGCACACGCATAACGCGCGAGTCCCTTAGCCCGGACGGCAACTGGCTGGTGACAAGCTACGCCAACCAGTATGACGCAGACAAGACTCTGCGCCACGCCACACTCACCGACCTGCGCACAGGCAGGACCGTGACACTCCCCTCCTCCCCCGCCTTCGTGTGGATGCCCTCCGGAGCCTCGCTATATGGCGCGGTGAAAAGTGTGGGCGGACACGACATCGTCGTCATGAATCCCGCCACCATGGAGCAAAAGACGGTGGCCCGCGACATACCCGAAAACTCGGTGATTTTCAACGCCAAGGGTGACAAATTCTACTACTCCGTGACCGATCCCCACAAGGAGCAGAAAGGTCCCCTACGTCGGCAGCTCACACCCGGAAGCCGCGCCACAGGCGAGACCGACGGCTCGCGCATTTTCGAGTGCGACACACGCACCGGAGCCATACGTCCACTCACATGGGGAGGGTCCGCACACATAGCGGACGTGCATCCCACAGAGGACAAAATCCTGATACTGCTGCAACACGAGACACCGACAAAGCGTCCTTTCTTCTCAGCCGAAGCCCTGGAGATGGACACGCGCACGCTGGAGGTGGACACCATAGTGCCCGAGACCGGTTTCCTGACATCGGTGAGCTACAGTCCCGACGCCAAGAAAGTGCTCGTGCTCGGTTCAGCCGCAATTTACGACGGCATCGGAGCCAAGACGGGCAAAGAGCCTATGGTCAACGATTTCGACATGCAGGCCTACGAGCTTGACCTCGCCGACCGCAAGGTGCGTCCGCTTTCCATCGATTTCGACCCGAGCATAAAGCAGGCCGAATGGGCCTCAGACGGCAAGATCTACATCCTGGCCGAAGAAGGCTTCGAGAACAATCTATACTCCCTGGACCCCTCCACGCTCCGGTACACGCGCATCCCTCTATCCATAGAGACGCTGCGCGGCATCAGCGTGAGCCGTGACGGCTCCAGGATAGCCTATTGGGGACAGGGTGCCGACTATGCCGGAAGCGGGTACGTCTATGACACCCGCAAGAAGAAGGACAAACTCGTGGACGACCCTCTGGCCGAGCGTCTGGCTGAGATAGACATGAGCAAGTCCGAGGCTTGGAACTGGACCGACCCGGCCGACGGCACCGTCATCGAGGGTTACATCACCTACCCTCCGGAGTTCGACCCCGACAAGAAATATCCCCTGATAGTGTACTACTACGGTGGCACCTCACCCACCCAGAAGGGGATCAGCAACCCTTACACCCCGCAGCTGTTCGCCTCGCGCGGCTATGTGGTCTACACCCTGAACCCCTCCGGCACCACCGGCTACGGCCAGGAGTTTTCCGCACGCCACGTCAACGCCTGGGGCAAGCGCACCGCCGACGACATCATACAGGCCACGAAAAGCCTGGTGGCCACCCACCCCTTCGTGGACGGGGAGAAGATAGGCTGCCTGGGCGCCAGCTACGGCGGCTTCATGACCCAGTACCTGCAAACCCTCACGCCTATGTTCGCGGCCGCCGTGAGCCACGCCGGCATATCCGACGTCACATCCTACTGGGGTGAGGGCTGGTGGGGCCACAGCTACAACGGTGTGGCAGCCGCCGACTCGTATCCCTGGAGCAACCCGGAGCTGTTCACCAGACAAGGCTCCCTGTTCAACGCCGACAAGATACACACACCGCTCCTGCTGCTCCACGGCACCAAGGACACAAACGTGCCCCCAGGCGAGAGCCAGCAGATATTCAACGCCCTGCGCATCCTCGACCGCCCCGTGGAGTATATCGAGGTGGACGGCGAGAACCATTTCATATCCGACTATGCCAAGCGCCGCCTATGGCACTCGTCCATCATGGCATGGTTCGACCTCTGGCTCAAGGACAATCCGCAGTGGTGGAGCGCACTCTGGCCCGACTCTCCTTACGCCAAATAACACGAAACAAGTTTTACGAGAACGAAAAATAGATTATGAAAGCATTCGTATTCCCCGGACAGGGGGCCCAGTTCGTAGGAATGGGCAAAGACCTTTATGACAACAACGAGACAGCCCGCGCCCTCTTCGAGAAGGCCAACGAGGTGCTCGGCTTCCGCATCACCGACCTCATGTTCAACGGCACCGAGGAGGACCTGCGCCAGACCAAGGTGACCCAGCCGGCCATCTTCCTGCACTCCGTGATTCTGGCCAAGACAATGGGCGACGAGTTCAAGCCCGACATGGTGGCAGGCCACAGCCTCGGCGAGTTCTCAGCCCTCGTGGCCGCCGGCGCGCTCTCCTTCGAGGAGGGTCTGAAGCTGGTGAGCGCCCGCGCACAGGCCATGCAGGAGGCGTGCGATATAAAGCCTTCCACAATGGCTGCCGTGCTTGCCCTGCCCGACGAGAAGGTGGAGGCCCTGTGCGCCGAGGTTGACGACGTGGTGGCTCCCGCCAATTACAACTGCCCCGGGCAGGTCGTGATTTCGGGCACTATCGAAGGTGTCGACGCCGCCTGCGCAAAAATGCTCGAAGCCGGAGCGAAGCGTGCGCTGAAGCTGAAAGTGGGCGGAGCTTTCCACTCGCCGCTGATGCAGCCCGCCGCCGACAAGCTCTCCGCCGCCATCGAGGCCGCAGAGTTCCACACACCGGTTTGCCCCGTTTACCAGAACGTGGACGGCAAGCCCCACACCGACCCCAAGGAAATCAAGGAGAACCTGCTCAAGCAGCTCACCGCTCCGGTGCGCTGGACTTACGACGTGCAGGCCATGATAGCCGACGGCGCGGACTCATTCACCGAACTCGGCCCCGGAAACGTGCTTCAGGGTCTGGTAAAGAAGATTGACCGCAGCGTGGCAACGGATGGCCGTCAGTAATCCATAGAAGCTCATGAGACAATACAAAGTAGCAATAGTGGGCGCGAGCGGCGCGGTGGGCCAGGAGTTCCTGCGCGTGCTCGATGAGCAGGATTTCCCCATAAGCGAGCTTCTCCTGTTCGGCTCAAGCCGCAGCGCCGGCTCAAGATACACCTTCAGGGGCCGCGAAATCGAGGTCAAGGAACTGCGCCACAACGACGATTTCAAGGGGGTGGACATAGCTTTCACCTCCGCCGGGGCAGGCACCTCCAAGGAGTTTGCCGACACCATCACCAAACACGGTGCCGTGATGATAGACAACTCCTCGGCCTTCCGCATGGAGCCTGACGTACCCTTGGTGGTTCCCGAGGTGAACGCCCCCGACGCCCTGGAGCGTCCGCGCGGCATAATAGGCAACCCCAACTGCACCACCATCCAGATGCTTGTCGCCCTCAAGCCCGTCAATGACCTCAGCCCGGTGCGCCGCGTGCACGTGGCCACCTATCAGGCTGCCAGCGGAGCCGGAGCGGCTGCGATGGCCGAGCTGGAGACCCAGACGGCACAGGTGCTCGCAGGGCAGGAGCCCACGGTGGAGAAATTCTCGGCCCAGCTCGCCTTCAACCTCATTCCTCAGATAGATGTCTTCATGGACAACGACTATACCAAGGAGGAGATGAAGATGCTTAACGAGACCCGCAAGATACTCCACTCCCCCGAAGTGGGAGTCTCCGCCACATGCGTGCGTGTGCCCGTGATGCGCTCGCACAGCGAGGCCGTGTGGGTGGAGTGCGAGCGCCCGCTCTCAGTGGCCGAGGTGCGCCGGGCCATGGAGCAGGCACAGGGACTCGTGGTGGTGGACAATCCCGCCGAAAAGAAATACCCCATGCCTTACGACCTGGCAGGCAAAGACCCGGTGTACGTGGGACGCATCCGCGAAGACCTCGCCGTGCCGGGAGCCGTCACATTCTGGATAGTAGGCGACCAGATCAAGAAAGGCGCGGCCCTCAACGCCGTGCAGATAGCACAGTGGCTCATAGCCCACGACCCCAAGCTGGCCTGACCCCATAATCCCCTTACATAACAGCAGCGGAGGGCACATGCAGATAGCATGTCCTCCGCTGCTCCTATTATTCTGACCTGCGCCACTGCGCGAAATGCCTTCTGCGGCCGAGGTAGCTCAGGTCTTTGCCATATCTGTAAGCCTCTCGCTCGAAACTTATTGAATAATACGCCCGTTCCAAATCACGACAAATGGCGAGCCTTACCAGCCATTCAAGAAAATACAGCAAGTAGAACGGCACCCAAAGCAGTTCACGCATCTGTGCCGTATGGATGCGCTCATGGTTCAGGACATAACGGTCTATCCATTGCGCCGAGCGGGTCCACACCGTGCCGAACAGATTCACGCAATAATGCTTCGGCACCAGGCGGCACACCACTATCCTCATCAGCTCAGACCTCTGAGTATCAAGCTTTCCAAGTATTCAGACGTGAAATCCACATCCGTCACAGTCTCGGTGCCCTGAAGCCTGTAACGATAGCGCAAGCCATAGCCCTTTTCCGCCAAAGGCAAGAGCATGGGGGCATTCCCGCCCTCGATTATATCGGAAGCTATGGCCAAACGTGACTGCTGCGGAAAAGAGACCAATATCTGCATGAGTTCGGAGCCATTCGGTGTATCGGCAACCCTATAGTCATACACCACGAAACTGTCCTCGGAATAGACCTTCTCCAAATCTATATCCTCCTCCACCTTCATGGGCAAGCCTATCGACGCAGACTCCAGATACCCTTGGAGGAAACGGTCATTATACTCCTCCAGGGTAAGCGGCTTGGAGTCCAGCGCCTCGTAGATGTCCTTCTTATTATACCCCAGCGTATATTTCGGGAACACGCCTCCGTCCGAGTCAAAGAGATTCAACTCGAAATGCCCGTCAAGGTCGGCCACGCAGCGGAGCATGTCGGCCATTTCAGGCATGTTTATGAATATGGGCAAAAGTTTCGGACGCATTTCGCGCACACGCTGTCCGCCTTCAGAGCCATTCAGCGAGAAATTCATTGTCATGGTGAATGAGAACGTCGAGGTCTCGGCGTTCCAGTCCATGGCGTCCAAAGTGGCAACGCCGGCGATGTTCATGGGGAACACGCTCTTGGATTCCTCCACCCGCTGCCGGATATGGTCCGCGCAATCAGTCTGCTGCCCGTAGGCGCCGAACACGCTCAGGGCCAGCGCCAGCCCAGTCAAAATCTTCTTCATAACGTAAAGCATTGGTTATCGGCTGCAAATATACAAAAAAGCCCGCGAAGCCCAACCGGGTTCCGCAGACTTTTCCTGTCTATAATCATTATTTCCGTTTTCAGAGCATGGAGGCGCTTCGCTTCACGAAGGCAGCCAAGGCCTCGCCGCTCAGCAGGCCGGCGGCAAGCAGTGCCAGGTCGGCCACCTGACGCAGCTTGGGCTGCGTGGCGGCATAGTCCTTCTCCAGTTTCTCTTCGCGGGCACGCAGATCCGTCACCTTCTTCTCAGCCTCGTCTATCTTGGCGCGCAGAGAGTCGGCGGCCTCCTTGTCATCCTTCTTGCCGTCCAGTTCCTTGCGGGTGTCGGCCACGAGCTTGTTGTTCTCCTCTATCTCGGCACGGATGGGGGCAACCTGCGAGCCGAGCGCGTCCGTGGCGAGCTTCACAAGCTCTTTCACGGCAGGATGCTCGGTGTTCACCACCAGCGCATAAGAGTCAGGCAGCTCGCCATAGAAACCTATGCCCGGATTGGCGGCGGACATCTCCTTCATGCGACGCATGAACTCGTTCTGAGTCACCATGGCCGGAGCGGCATCGGGACTGAGCGCCTCGAACTGCACTATGAACTCGGCCTTCTCCACGCTCGGGACGCTGACGCGAAACAGGGTGCTCATGATGTCCACCTGCTCCGGGGTGAGGTCGGCGCTCTTGGAGTCGGATTTCACTATCAGGCGCTCCACTATGTCGGAGTCAACGCGTACGAAGCGGGTCTTCTCCTGCTTGCTCTCGAGCATGGAGATGAAATGGGTGTCCAGCTGCCCGTCCATGAGCAGGACGTTGTACCCCTTGTCGCGGGCAGCCTGTATATAGCTGTACTGCGCCTGCGGCTCCGTGGCGTAAAGCCATACGAGATTGCCCTCCTTGTCGGTCTGCTCGGCCTGTGTCAGCTCTCGGTATTGCTCCAGATTGAAATAAGCGCCCTCGGTGTCCTTCACCAGCACGAATTTCATGGCCGAGTCACAGAACTTGGGGTCTGTGAGCATGCCGTACTCTATGAATATCTTGATGTCGTCCCACTTGGTCTCGTAAGCCTTCAGGTCATCCTTGTACATGGACGCCAATTTCTCGGCCACCTTCTTGGAGATGTAGGACGAGATCTTCTTCACTGCGGTGTCGGCCTGCAGGTAGCTGCGGCTCACGTTCAGCGGTATGTCCGGAGAGTCTATCACACCCTGCATCAGCGTCATGAACTCAGGCACCACGCCCTCCACCTGGTCGGTCACATACACCTGGTTGCAATAAAGCTGTATGCGGTTCTTCTGTATGTCGAAATTGTTGCGTATCTTCGGGAAATAAAGCACGCCGGTGAGATTGAAGGGATAGTCCACGTTCAGGTGGATCCAGAACATGGGATCCTCGGCGCCGGGCATCAGCTCGTGGTAGAAACGCAGGTAGTCTTCATCCTTGAGGTCGGCGGGCTTCTTGGTCCATAGAGGCTCGGTGGCATTTATCACCTTATCGCGGTCGGTGTCCTGCATCTTGCCATCCTTCCACTCCTGCTCCTTGCCGCTCACCACGGGAACTGGCAGGAAACGGCAATATTTCTTCAGCAGTGTGTCTATACGCGTCTGCTCCAGGAACTCCTTGCTCTCGTCGTCTATGTACAGCACGATGTCCGTGCCGCGCTCGGCCTTCTCCACGCCCTCCTCGGTCATGGTGAACTCCGGACTGCCATCGCAGCTCCACAACACAGGCTTCGCCCCCTCCTTGTAAGAGAGAGAACGTATCTCCACCTTCTTGCTCACCATGAACGCCGAATAGAAGCCCAGACCGAAATGGCCTATAATGTCGCTGTCCTTGTACTTGGCCAGGAACTCCTCCGCGCCGGAGAAGGCTATCTGATTGATGTATTTCTCTATATCGCCGGCATCCATGCCTATGCCATGGTCCGAGACGGTGAGGGTGCCCGCTTCCTTGTCCACCTTGACATACACGCGCATGTCACCTGTCTCGCCCTTGAAATCGCCGAACGAGGCCAGGGTGCGCAGCTTGCGGGTGGCGTCCACGGCGTTGCTCACCAGCTCGCGCAGGAAAATCTCATGATCTGAATAGAGGAACTTTTTGATGACGGGGAAAATATTCTCAGTAGTAACCCCGATTTTACCGGTTGTCATATCTTGAAAGGTTTTTGAGTCAATAATTCTATCCACAGGCCTACGGTACAAAAAACGTGCCACAACCACACAACGCCCCCGCCCCGCCCAATGTTTACACGCACCCTACGCGCACCCTCGGCTCATGGATTTGCGGGGGTCGGGGATATTTTGTAAATTTGCACTCATACGGGTTTCAACCCCAAAAGGACAAGCAGACAAAGATGATGAACGACTCCTCCGTTTCTTCTCGCAGCGACGACGCAATACCTCTGTTTTTGTCGTTCTGCATCGAACAATACAAAAACGCCTGCGGTCTCTCCGGAGGAGAGGCCATGCAGGAGCTGTGCCAATCGGGCGCACTGGACTACCTGGAGAAGAATTACGAGGTCATCCATACCCAGAGTCCGGAGTGGATTCTTGAGGAGATTGTTGAATATCAAAACACGCACGGCAAACAATGATAGCTTTGTACCACGGAGGAAGCGAGGTGATAAAGCGTCCTGAAATCAGGGAGCCGAACAGGACTCTGGATTTCGGCAAGGGCTTCTACCTCACCTCGTCAAAGCCACAAGCCGAAGACTGGGTGAGCCGACGTTGCCAAGCCGTCGGCACTGCTTTCGGTTATGTCAACGAATACGAGTTCGACCTCAAGGCGGCAGCCTCCATGCTGAGCGTCAAGACCTTCAACTCCCCTTCTGACGAATGGCTCGATTTCGTCATGGCCAACAGGCGCGTCCTTGGCTTCACTCACAATTATGACATTGTCGTGGGTCCGGTGGCCAATGATCGGGTGTACACGGCCTTCTCGCTGTATGAGGGAGGGACCATCTCGCGCGACATACTCATCCAGCAGCTCAAGACTTACAAGCTTGTGGACCAGTATCTGTTCCATACGCCTCGGGCACTGGACCATCTCTCATTCAAGGACGCTTATAAGATTGAGAAAAGATGATTGAAGCCATCACACCTGATAAACTGTATCTTATCCTCCCATTCAAGATTAGCCAGCTGGCCGTGCTGTATGCCAAGAAATTCGGTGTCACGACAATAGAGGCAATTAAAGCCATATATAGCTCCAAGACATATCGGGATCTTGAACGAGAAGAGACCAAGCTCTGGCAGCTCGGTCCCGTGGCCCTGCTTGAACACATCACCGAACACCGCTGACCCCAAACCCAGGGCCGGTACGTAAAGGCACAGAAATGGATTTGCGGGGGTCGGGGATATTTTGTAAATTTGCACGTTTTTGGGGCGGCTCGCCCCTCCCCGATTTCTTGACTCAGTTATGAAGAATATACGCAATTTCTGCATCATAGCACATATAGACCATGGCAAGTCCACGCTCGCCGACCGCCTGCTCGAGTTTACAGACACCGTCGCCGCCAAGGACATGGAGGCGCAGGTGCTCGATGACATGGAACTGGAGAAGGAGCGCGGCATCACCATCAAGAGCCACGCCATACAGATGGATTTCGAGCTGGACGGCGAGAAATATGTGCTCAATCTCATAGACACCCCGGGCCATGTGGATTTCTCTTACGAGGTGTCCCGCTCAATCGCGGCCTGCGAAGGGGCATTGCTCATAGTTGACGCCTCGCAGGGCATCCAGGCCCAGACCATCTCAAACCTGTACATGGCCATTGACAATGACCTGGAAATCATACCGGTACTTAACAAGTGCGACCTGGACAGCGCCAAGCCCGACGAGGTGGAGGACCAGGTGGTGGACCTCTTGGGCTGCGACCCTTCGGAGGTGATACGTGCCAGCGGCAAGACAGGCATGGGGGTGCCGGAGATTTTGCGGGCCATAGTGGAACGCATCCCTGCCCCCAAAGGTGACCCCGAGGCACCGCTGCAGGCTCTCATATTCGACTCTGTGTTCAACCCTTTCAGAGGCATCATAGCCTATTTCAAGATAGTCAACGGCACCATACGCAAGGACGATTTCGTGAAATTCGTGGCTACAGGCAAGGAGTACCATGCGGACGAGATAGGCGTGCTGAAAATGCAGATGTCACCGCGCAAGGAGCTGAGCGCCGGAAACGTGGGCTACATCATCTCCGGCATCAAGACAAGCAAGGAGGTGAAAGTGGGCGACACCATAACCCATGTGGAGCGCCCCTGCGACAAGGCCATAGAGGGTTTCGAGGAGGTGAAGCCTATGGTGTTCGCCGGCGTGTATCCCATAGAGACGGAGGATTTCGAGAACCTCCGCGCCTCGCTGGAGAAACTGCAGCTCAACGACGCCTCGCTCACCTTCCAGCCTGAGAGCTCGGCCGCCCTCGGCTTCGGGTTCCGCTGCGGATTCCTGGGACTGCTCCACATGGAGATAATCCAGGAGCGTCTGGGGCGCGAGTTCGACATGGACGTGATAACCACGGTGCCCAACGTCTCCTACCGCGTGTATGACAAGAAAGGCAACATGACCGAGGTGCACAACCCCTCCGGACTGCCCGAGCCGACCCTGATAGACCACATAGAGGAGCCGTATATACGCGCCTCTGTGATCACGGCCGCCGACTACATAGGCCCCATCATGACCCTGTGCCTGGGCAAGCGAGGCGAGCTGGTGAAGCAGGAATACATATCGGGCAACCGCATGGAGATGATTTTCGACATGCCGCTGGGCGAGATAGTGATTGACTTCTACGACAAGCTCAAGAGCATAAGCAAGGGGTACGCCTCCTTCGACTATCACCTGCATGATTTCCGCGAGAGCCGCCTGGTAAAGCTGGACATACTGCTCAACGGAGAGAGCGTGGACGCGCTCTCTACCCTGACCCACGCCGACAACGCCGTGAAGTTTGGCCGCCGCATGTGCGAGAAGCTGAAGGAGCTGATACCGCGCCAGCAATTCGACATAGCCATCCAGGCCGCGATAGGTGCGAAAATCATAGCACGCGAGACCATCAAGGCGGTGCGCAAGGACGTGACGGCCAAGTGCTATGGCGGCGACATCAGCCGCAAGCGCAAGCTGCTTGAGAAACAGAAGGCAGGCAAGAAGCGCATGAAGCAGATAGGCAGCGTGGAGGTGCCGCAGAAGGCATTCCTGGCCGTACTCAAGCTCGACTGAGCGATGCCCCCGGCGCGACTGACCATACCGGAGCTTACCGATACCGAAATGACAACCAATTAACATACAACTAATTATGAAGAAACTTAAATTTATCAACCGCCTCATAGCTGTGATGTTCATGGCGGTGGCGCTGGTGGCCTGCTCCTCCTCGAGCAAGGACGATGATGACGACGACGATGACGACGACGGCAAGAAGAAGGAGAAAGTCGGCAAAATAGGTAAATTCCAAGATGAGGAAGAAGGCGAAATCAAGGTCGGCGGTTCTCATGTGGATGATTTCTGCTCCCTGCTCAACGAAGCGAGCGTAGCCGTAGACCAGGCATCGGACGAGAGCGAGGTAGAAAATCTTCAGGCAAGGTTCAAGGACCGCATGAATCCGTTCAAATCAGACAACACCCCTCTTACCGCCAACGAGAAAGAAGAGATAATCTCGGCTCTGGCCAATTTCTTCGGAACCATCCTTGACAAGGCCGTGGTGTTGTCTGGCGAGGATATTGACCAGGACGAACTGTACCAGGCAGGCGTGGCCTTAGGCCAGCAAATCCGTAGTCTGGTAGAGCAGTCCAACTCCTTGGCTGACGTATGCGAGAATATACGCAATATGTGACACGTCCATAGCGGCCAACCCGCAAACGGCCCACTCAAGCAGGCCGCCCGTTTGTCCACACCCCGGACAAAGGGCGGCCTGTCTGCGCAACACGCCCATGGCATTTGCGGGCAAATGACAGAGAGCATGGCAACTGAGCCACGCAAGCTGATTCGCGAGACACGCAAAAAGCGCACGCAAAAAAGCAGCGGTTACCAACTGGATTTTTGACCGCAGACTTGCGTGTGTGCCGCTTTTTTTGTAACTTTGCATTGTCTCGGCCTCGAATATTTTGATGACTTTGAAACTGTTTTGTCTTTCCTCCCACAGTTTTCTCTCAAGTTTTCGCTAATCTTATAAAAACCGCTCCCTTAGATGATAAAGAAATGGAATTATCTGCCCCTGACGCTGCAACAGCAGAAGCAGGCGTCCCCCCTGGCCGAGCACCTGGGAGGCAACGAGGCCGTGGCCGAGCTGCTGCTGCGCCGAGGCGTGGACTCTCCTGAAGCCTCCGACCGTTTTTTCGCGCCCTCTATAGCGGACCTGCATGACCCGTTCCTGATGCCGGACATGGACAAGGCGGTGAACCGCCTGAACAAGGCCATGGGGGCGAAGGAGAAGATTCTGGTCTACGGGGACTATGACGTGGACGGCACCACGGCGGTGGCCTTGGTGTACAAGTATCTGCAAAACTATTATTCCAACATAGAGTATTACATCCCCACCCGGTATGAGGAGGGGTACGGCATTTCGCGCAAGAGCATAGACTATGCCGCCGAGTCGGGAGTGAAGCTGGTCATAGTGCTCGACTGCGGCATCAAGGCCATTGAGGAGATAGAGTACGCTAAGGCCAAGGGAATAGATTTCATAATCTGCGACCACCACATGCCTGACGACGAGCTGCCTCCCGCCGTGGCCATCCTCAACCCCAAGATGCCCGGCAGCACCTACCCGTGCTCCCACCTGAGCGGCTGCGGCGTGGGATTCAAGTTCATGCAAGGGTTCGCAATGAGCAACGGCCTGAGCAACCACAACGAGCTGGAGTGCCTGTTGGACCTGGTGGCGGTGAGCATAGCTGCCGACCTTGTGCCTATAGTGGACGAGAACCGCGTCATGGCCTTCCACGGGCTGAAACGCCTCAACTCGAACCCGAACCTGGGGCTGCGCAGCATAATTCGCATCTGCAAGCTGACGAACAAGGACATCACCATCTCGGACGTGATATTCAAGATAGGCCCCCGCATCAACGCCTCAGGCAGGATGCAGAGCGGCATAGAGGCCGTGGACCTGCTGGTGAGCCGCGACCTGCATGACGCCTACGAGAAGGGAGCGGCCATAGACCAGTACAACAAGGACCGCAAAGAGCTCGACAAGCGCATAACGGAGGAGGCCAACACCCTGATAGGCCGCGACGTGAAGGTGCAAAACGAGCGCCGCTCCATAGTCATCTGCAACAAGGACTGGCACAAGGGCATCATAGGCATCGTGGCATCGCGCCTGACGGAGCTGTACTACAAGCCAAGCGTGGTGCTTACCCTCTCGGACGGGGTGGCCACCGGCTCGGCGCGTTCGGTGCAGGGGTTCGACATCTATGCCGCCGTAGGCTCGGCGCGTCATCTGCTGGAGAATTTCGGAGGCCACACCTACGCCGTGGGACTAACGCTCAAGGAGGAGAACGTGGCCGAGTTCTCACGCCTGTTCGAGGAGTACGTGGCCGAGCATATCCTGCCCCACCAACTGGAGCCGCAGCTTGACATAGACGCCGAGATCACTTTCTCGCAAATCAACTCCGAGCTGATGGCATACCTGCGCAAGTTCAACCCCTTCGGTCCCGGCAA
>URZM01000029.1 GCA_900552315.1 uncultured Bacteroidales bacterium
ACCGTGTGCGCCGAGGTGCCTAAACTCAATCCACATGTGGAGAAGATGCGGCAGATCTTGGGGGCGGCTGTGGGGGCGGCGGGCTCGGGGACTTGGGCTGACGCCGGGCCTCCTGCATCTTGGGCGGCCTTGTCCCGGGCCGTGCGTGCCTCTTGCTCGCTGCGTGCCGCGAGCTCGGGCTGCTGTTGCTTCTGGCGCTCCCGTTCTTTCTCTTCTTCCCTTAGGCGGCGCGACTCTGATTCCTGCTTGGCGAAATATTCCTGGATTTCAGGTACGTCGCCGGCGTCCTGCCAGTTGGACCATCCCGGCGCCCACACGCGCGATTTGGGGTTGAGTCCGTACTGCTCAAGCTCCTCAAGCTCCAGAGGACCGCGATTCTCATCGTTATATAAGATGTAGTATTTCATGATTCTGCGGATTTGATTTGCCGCAAATTTACGAAAAAAATTCAATACTTGGGTCACCTGTGGCCAAGTGATGGGATATTTTCACAATAAATCGGCGTGATTCAAGTTTATAAAAGAGGAAAGGAATTGTTTTTCTCACACTATTTATCCGCGATGAATCTTAAATTCAAATATTTAGCCTGTACGTCACTGGTGTTGCTGTGTGCGCTGCCGCTTCGGGCTGAGAACGACATAAAGGATAACGAGTTCAACCCTGTGAACACCGGTGTCACCACCTTGGGCATCACGCCCGACGCGCGTGGTTCGGCTATGGGCAACCTGGGTGCGGCTACCGACCCGGACATCAACTCCCAGTTCTGGAACCCCTCCAAGTATGCTTTCGCTTACAGCAGCGGCGGCCTCGGCATATCGTATACGCCATGGTTGCGCAAACTGGTCAACGACATATTCCTCGCAGACCTGTCGGGGTATATGAAGCTGGGCAGCGGCGACAACCAGGCTCTCTCGGCCTCGTTCCGCTATTTCTCGTTGGGCGAGGTGACCACCAACGACGGGGAAGGTACTGTTATACAGACCATAAACCCTTATGAGTTCGCTTTCGATGTGGGTTATTCCCGCAAGCTGTCCGAGAAATTCTCTATGGGCGTGGTGCTTCGCTACATCCTTTCCGACCTCTCGTACAACGACGCGTACTCCGGCGAGCAGACCACGGCGGCTTCGGCTTTTGCCGCCGACATTTCGGGCTACTACGTCACCTACCCGATGGTGGGCCGCAACGAGTGCCAGTTCGCCTGGGGTTTCAACATCTCCAACATAGGCTCGAAGGTGAGCTACAACCATGGCACCAATAATGCTTTCCTGCCCACCAATCTGCGCTTGGGAGCCAATTTCATGTTCCCTCTTGCCGACTACAACACCTTGGCCTTCGGCCTTGATCTCAACAAGCTGCTCGTGCCCACCAAACCCCGCACAAAGAATTATGATATGGACAGCCAGGAGGGACAGGAGGAATACGAGAAGGCTCTGGACGACTGGGAGAACATGTCGCCTATCACAGGTATATTCAAAAGCTTTTCCGACGCCCCCGGCGGATTCAAGGAGGAGCTGCAGGAAATCAATTTCTCGCTCGGCGCAGAGTATGCCTACAACCAGCAGTTCTTCGCCCGTTTGGGATATTATTACGAGAACGCCAACAAGGGAGGACGCTCTTATTTCGGCATAGGCGCGGGATTCTCTCTCAACGTGGTCCCGCTGGGCGCCTCGTACATGATTGCCACCGCCCAGAGCTCGCCTCTGGACCAGACCCTGCGCTTCACGCTTTCGTTTGACATGGACGGACTCAAGGACTTGCTCGGCAAGCGCCGCAAATAACACCAGGCTGTATGATACGGGTAGGATTTGGATTTGACGTACATCGTTTCGCGGCAGGCAGGGAGCTGTGGCTGTGTGGGGTGAAGGTGCCTCACACCGAAGGCTTGCTGGGGCACAGTGACGCTGACGTGGCGCTCCATGCCTTGTGTGACGCGCTCCTCGGCGCGGCCGCAATGAGGGACATAGGCTATCATTTCCCGGACACGGACCCTGCCTACAAGGGGGCCGACTCCAAGGTGCTTCTCGCCCGCGTGGTGCAGTTGATAGGAGAGCGGGGCTACGAGGTGGGGAATGTGGACATCACCGTGTGCGCCGAGGTGCCTAAACTCAATCCACATGTGGAGAAGATGCGGCAGACCGTGGCCGACATACTCCGGACAGATGTTGACTGTGTGAGCATCAAGGCCACGACCACCGAGGGACTCGGCTTCACCGGACGCAGGGAAGGTATAGCCGCATACGCCACCTGCCTTATTTCAAAATGAAGATACCGTCGGTTCATGACATACTTGTCTCGGTCGGGTTCCTGGCGGTGCTTGCCGTGCTGTTCTTCGCGGGCAAATGGGCATGGGACACATATCGCACCCCAAGGGCCGATGTGGATTTCTCCCGCTATCCTGTCAGGGGAATCGACGTGTCCGCGCATAATGGCGACATCGATTTCGACAAGGTCAGGAAAGCGGGCATAAGTTTCGTGTGGATAAAGGCCAGCGAGGGGGAGACGCTTCGCGATTCCAGATTCGAGAAAAACCATGCCGCAGCCTCTGCCGCAGGGCTGCGCACGGGAGCATATCATTTTTTCCGGTTCGACTGCGACGGGGTCATGCAGGCCATGAACCTGTGCCAGGCTCTCGGCGACATACGTCCCGACATGGGAGTGGCCATCGATGTGGAGCTGCAGAACAATGCCGAAGGGGTGCCTGACCAGACCGTCATAGCCAATCTCGAGAGCATGACCGACTATCTGGCCATGCGTGGGCTTCCGGTCACTTTCTATTCGAACAAGGAGGGTTACACCCGTTTCCTGAAGGAACGCTTCGCTGAATACCCGCTCTGGATATGCTCCTTCACCGACTGGGAACCTCTCGAAGAGGGAGAGCCTTGGACTTTCTGGCAGTATTCCCACGCAGGGAGCGTGAAGGGAGTGGAGGGCAAGGTTGACGAGAACGTGTTCAACGGCACCGCCGGAGCGCTTGCAGCGTATCCGGAGTGAGCCTCGCCATCAGGCTTTTTTAACAGAGGTGTTTGCAATATTTAACAATACGCGCGCGTTATATGTATGCCAAAGTATGTATCTTTGCATATTCTAACGCCGCGAGGCGGCGCATGGCTTCATCGCCGGTGCGGCCGCTACGAAATATCGACATCTCTTTATGCACAAATCACACCTTCATATTTCATTGCTCTCCCTGGCAGTCTTGGCCGGGGCCGGTTGTCATATCCCTGTGGCCCGGGCGCTCCCGCTGGACCATTACGCGCCGAGCTCGCGTATGGCCCAGGGCAAATGGGTAAAGATCAGGGTCAAGGAAGACGGCATGCAGTTCGTAAGCGACGAGCAGCTGAAGAGCATGGGTTTCTCTTCGCCGGAACAAGTGCGGGTGTACGGCTACGGCGGTCGCCGTCTGCCGCAGACACTGGACTCTTCATACGCCGACGACCTGCCCCTGCAGCTGTCGGTGCGCACAGGCTCGGGCCTGATGTTTTTCGGCACAGGCACGGTGAACTGGTACCTGAGCGGCGGAATGGTGCTGCATGAACAGAACCCGTACAGCACCGGCTCGTATTATTTCCTGAGCGACGCTCCCTTGCGCGAGGGGGAGAGTGCCGATGTGGAGGCGTTGAAGACCGCATACGGCTCGGACGACCCGCGTGTGACCTCCTCCACGCAGTATCTGCTGCACGAGACCGAGACCACGGCTGCCGGCAATACAGGCTCTGACCTGTTGGGCGAGGATTTCCGAACCACATCCACCCGCACCTTCACCTTCGAGCTTCCCGGAGCCGTGAACGAGGATGTGGATTACAGGGTGTCTTTCGGGGCCAAGGCAGGTGGAAACTCCACCATTACTTACAGCGTTGGCGATGAACAGATAGGCCAGTCGACCATCAACGTAAACAAAACCAGCGAAGATGTTCACATACAGTTGGCGCGCACCTCGCTGAAAGGCTTCCAAAGCGAACCCGGCAAAGGGGCCTTGACGATAAAATATTCCGGTTCAGGTGTGATATACAAGGCCAATCTCGATTTCATAGAATGTAGCTACGAGCGGGCTCTCGTCAAGGAGAAGGGCCAGCCTCTCGTATTCCATTATAACGTGGGTCGCGGCAGTCATCCTGTGTTCAATGTCTCGGGAATCGGTGCCGGCACGCTTGTGTGGGATGTCACAGACCCCGTGTCACCTTGTCCTGTAGACTATGACCTGAACGGTGATGTGGCGAGCTTCGCCCCGGAAGCCCAGGGGTTGCGCCGTTATGCCGTGTTCGACATTTCCGACGCCGGGATGGCTCCCGAGTCCGCAGGACGTGTGGTGAACCAGGACATACATGCCCTGGAGACTCCTCAGATGCTTATCATCTCTCCAAAAGAGTTCAAGTCTCAGGCCGACAGGGTGGCGCAGTTGCACGCTGAGGTGGACGGCATGAGAGTCCAGGTGTTCACCCCCGAAGAGATATACAACGAGTTCTCGAGCGGCACGCCTGACGTGACCGCTTTCCGCAAGCTCATGAAGATGTGGTATGACCGCACTGCCTCGCAACCTGAGGACGAGCGCTTCGCCTACTGCCTGCTCATGGGCCGCGCCACTTACGACCAGCGCAAGCTTACGGAGAACCTTCGCGGCTCTTCCTATCCCAGGGTGCTGACCTGGGAAAGCACCCTGAACCCGGCAAACTCGTCAGATAATCTGATTGAAACGAGGTCTTATGTCAGCGACAATTACATAGCCATGCTTGATGACAGCGGCTCCATGTCTTTCGACATGAACACCTCCAAGTTGCGTGTCGGAGTGGGACGCATGCCGGTCAAGTCTCTCTCTGAGGCACGCTCCATGGTCGACAAGCTGATGACCTTTGTCAAGAGCCCGGACTATGGTGCCTGGCGAAACAACGTGCTGATTCTGGCCGACGACGGCGACCACGCCGTCCACGCCACGCAGAGCCAGAGCATGTATGAGCGGATGCTGTCCAATGGAGGTGAACATAACCTTTATGAGCGTATGTATATAGACGCATACGAGTACGGCGCCGGTTCGTATAAGAAGACTTACCCGCAGGCCAAGGCACGCATGCTCAAGCTCATAGAGGAGGGCATCGGTCTGTGGACCTACATAGGACATGCCAATCCCACATCCCTCACGGCAGAGGACATGTGGACGTACACCGACATGATTTCGATGACGAACAAGCGCTGGCCGGTGCTGTACACCGCCTCTTGCGAGTTCATCCGTTTCGATGCTGACGGAGTCTCCGGATGCGAGAGCATGTGGCTGCACCCGGAGGCCGGAATCATAGCCGCCATAGCGGCCAACAGAAAGGTGTACATGGGTCAAAACGGTTCGCTTAGCAATGCAATAGGGACGAATTATTTCCGCAGGGGCGCCGACAACATGCCTCGCCGTCTTGGTCAGGTGTACATGGATGCTGTCAACGCAGTTGAAACAGGCAGAGACGACAGCAACAGACACAGGTTCGCCCTGATGGGAGATCCTGCCATGCGTGTGCCGCTGCCACCCTATCAGGTAAAGGTGGAGACGCTGGCAGGCTGTGAGATTGACACCATCTCCGACTCAGCCAACTACCCTGTGGTGCCGGGGCTGAGCAAGGTGAGGATGACCGGCTCGGTCGTTGCTCCGGACGGCACTCCCGCCACCGGCTTCAACGGCACGGTGGTGCCTACTCTCTATGACGCCGAGGTGGTGGTGACCACCAACGGCCATGCCACAAATTCCCAAAAGAGTGACGGCAAGCAGATCAGTTACAATGACCGCAAGAACCGACTCTTCACCGGCAATTTCCCGGTTAAGGACGGCAAGTGGGAGGCCACACTCCTGATTCCTGAGGAGATTGAGAACAATTTCACGCAAGCGAGGGTGACGCTTTACGCCAACGCCGGTGAAGGAGGCTCGATGCCTGACGCAATAGGCTCTGCCGACAAGTTCTATGTCTATGGATGGGACGACAACGGGACGGAGGACACCACCGACCCGGAGATTATCTACATGTATCTCAACAGCAGCGCCTTCCGCAGCGGAGCCACGGTTGGCCCGGACCCGGTGTTCAAAGCCAAGGTGCGTGACGACAGCGGCATAAACATCTCCACGAGCGGAGTGGGCCGTCTGCTCACCGTGACCGTGGACGCCAACAAGGTGTATGACAACATAGCGGACTACTATGTCACAGACCTCACCGACCCCGGCATGGGTACCGTCACTTATCCTCTCACGGGACTTGCCGAGGGAGACCACACGCTTGATTTCCTGGTATGGGACAACGCCGGCAACAGTACCCGTTCCTCTTTCAAGTTCAAGATAGCGCCGCGCAGCGAGCTTCCTGACCTTGACATCTTCACGGACGCGAGTCCTGCCATCAGCTCTGTGACCTTCTACATAAATTCCAAAGAGGCCGTGCAGGGTGTAGTGGAGGTGTTCGACCTCTCAGGCCGCAGAATCTGGTACTCCGAAGCTCCGCGAGGCGACGGGGCGCTCTCGGCCCGATGGAACCTGACCGACAATGGCGGTTCCCGTGTGCCGAGGGGTATATACCTGTATCGCGCCACGGTGCGCGACGCCGCAGGCAACGAGAAGAAGGCCACCAAGAAATTTGCGGTGGGCAATCCCTAAGAGAGTCGTACAAATGTACAACTCTCTAAGAGCATGCGGATGGCGGTGAAACCGGTCTTGCGGCCGATTTTGCCGTCTCGCGGATTTTTGTTAATTTTGACAATTGAAAGTGCCGGGTCCACTCGGTTGCGAACAGCCGGGTACCCGTGTGTCTCCATAACCCAGATGACTACCTCTGAAAACTACATATTGCCGGAGCCTACGTTGCGCCGTATGCCGTGGTATCTCGCTTATATCGAGATTCTCAGGGCCACAGGGGCGAAGACGGTTTCGACCACACGCATATCCAGGGCCCTGAATGTCGACTCCTCGCAGATAGCCAAGGACCTCTCTTTCCTGAATATCAAGGGGAAGACCCGTATCGGCTACGACATAGCCGATCTGTCCGCCGCGCTGCGGGATTTCCTCGGATTCTCCCGCGCCCACAACGCCATAATAGTCGGTATAGGCTCCTTGGGAGGGGCGTTGCTCCATGACAAGGGTCTCGCGAAATACGGCCTGAACATTGTGGCCGGCTTTGACGTGGACCCCCGGGTGGCGGGCACCACCATAAGCGGCGTGCCCGTATATGGCGTGGAGGAGATGGAGAAGGTGCGCAGGGCCACCGGCGCGGAGATAGGGATACTCACCGTGCCTGCTGACAAGGCGCAGCTCACAGCCGACATAATGGTGAGCACCGGCATCAAGGCGATATGGAATTTTACGCCTTACCGGGTGCGCGTGGCCGAGGGAATAGTGATGGCCAACACCTCCATCTATGCGCACTTGGCCTTGATTTACAACCGGCTTAATGCCGACATGAGCGGCTGTTGAGATATGAAGATAATAGCGTTGTGGAACAATTATGGTACCGCCCTTCCGGAAAACGAGGAGCTGACGGAGCCTGCCGTCTGCTGGCTGTCGGACTCATGCCTGCTGCGCGAGGGGAGACCATTCTATGTGCCTGATTTTGATGATGATTTCAGGCTTTTCCCTTCATTGGCCATACGCATAGACCGTCTCGGCAAGGGGATAGGGACACGGTTCGCGTATCGTTATTGGGACCATGTGTCCCTGTGGCTGAACGCGCGTGCCTGTTCCATGTCGCGCAGGTTGTCCCGCGCGGGATTGCCGCAGGCGGCTGCCGTGGCGTTTGACTGTTCGCTTGTCGCCGCCCCGTTCTTCGAGGTGACACCGGAGGAAAGTAGTGACCTCGCGTTTGTGGTTTGCCGTAACGGAGAGCCGGCATGCCGCTGGGAGTCAACGGCTCTGCGTATGGGACCTGATGAGGCTGTTTCAGCCATGAGCCGCCACAATACGCTCAAGACGGGGGACATAATATTGCTCGGATTTCCTGAACAGGGCGTGGCCGTTAGTCCGGGTGACCGTATAGAGGTCATGGCCGAGCGCGCCCCCTTCGCACCCAAGGCGCTGACAGGATTTAAAATCAAGTGAGAACTGACTTAAGCTATTTTTAGAAAGATGAGACTGATTGACCATATATTGCTGCCTTGCCTGCTGTCCGGCACATTGCTTGCCGGGCATGCCTCCCATGCCGCTCCTGCATCCCTTTTCCCTGAGAAATCGGTGCTTGCCGAGGGCAAATGGGTGAAAATACATCTCGACAAGACAGGCGTCTACGAGATTACCGACTCCGAGCTGGCTGCCATGGGTTTCACCAACCCTTATGCCATCGGTATTTACGGACGTGGAGGTGGGTTGCAGCCGACCCAGTTCGTTAATCCCAACGGCGACTCATACGTGTCCGACCTGCAACCTGTAGCGGTTTACCGCCGTGACGGGAAGACATATTTTTACGCCCAGGGGAACCCGAAGGTGCGTTATTGCAAAGAGAACGACTCCCGCCAGGAGGCCATGCGCTTCGAGAGGGAATCCAACCAGGTCTTTGCCGACGACGTGGCATACTTCATCACCGACACCCCTGCGGAGCGGGTCTCTGTGGAGCTTGTCTCCAACACCCAGTTTGACGCTAATCTTCCGCCTATGACTGAGGCGTGGGCTTACAGCTATCATGAATCGGACAGGTTTACCGCTGTCAGCTCCGGACGGGAGTTCTTCGGCGAGTCGTTCGCCGGAAAAGATGAGAGGACTCAAAGGTTCCCTTATCGCATCCCCGGCGCGTTGCCCGGCTCGGAGGGCTGTGTCACGGCAGTGTTCGCCGCCCGGTGCGACAATGCTGCACAGATAGAGTTCGGGTTTGCCGCAGAGGGCGACGGCTATACCAAGGTGGTCAACATTCCGGCCTGCGGCGAACATGACAACTACAAGTACAACTCCCGGAGCTATGTCTCGGCGCCTGTCCCGGATGCGGAAGGTGAGGTGTTGTTCAGCTTCACCCCTTCCTACGACAATGTCCCGTTTGCGGCGCTTGACTATTTCGTGGTAGGGGCCAAGCGCGAACTCCGTTTTCAGGAAGGCGAGTCCCAGTTTGCGGTGTACCCATACGGTTTCACCAGACGGAAATACAGCTGGCTCCAGATGCCTGAGGTGTGCTCCACTTACGGTATCTGGCAGGTAAGCGACCCGGGCCACGTGAAGCAGCTCAGCTACCGCATGCAGCCGGACCACACGCGCGTGCTGTGTCTGGCCGACAACCATGACGGGCCTCTGGTGTTTCTCGACTATGCCAAGGAGCAGTACAAAGTGAAGGGCTACGAACTGGTTGCGAACCAGAACCTGCATGCCTTGGGCACAGACATCATACCCTCCATGGTCATCATAACCCTGCCGGCCCTGAAGCCGGCAGCAGATCGGCTGGCGGCGCTCCACAAGGAGAAGGAGGGCATTGAGGTGGCCGTGGTTCTTCACCAGGATGTGGTGAACGAGTTTTCGGCAGGGGTAGACGATCCTATGGCATACCGCGCCTTGGCCAAGATGATATATGACCGCGACAATCCGGACAAACGGGTCTTCAAGAACCTGCTGCTGTTCGGTCCCAATGTGCGCGACCACCGTGACCGCCTCGGTCTCGTGCCCGAAATCGGCACACTGATTTCCAACCAGACCTATACGGCATCCTCTGCGGACTATTCTTTCTGCATGAACGACTGGTACGGCATGATGGATGACAAGACGGCCTACGAGCAGACATCCTCGCAATATTTCCGTACCGTCCCCATGCAGATAGGTGTGGGAATAATTCCTGTCGTGAGCCTGGCGGACGCCGAGGCTGTGGTGGACAAGATAACGGCTTTCTACGATGATGAGTCTTTCGCATACTGGCTTTCCTGCTTCAACTATGTGGCGGACGGCCCGGACAACAATGAACATCAGAATTGGCAGGAGGAGCTGTGGAAATCCATGGACACAAACACCGGGTCTGCCGGTTTCGGCACCAAGATTTACAATAACCTGTGTGCCGGGTCCGGTTCGCGTGACATGCTCCTGAGCAAAGTGGGGGAGGGCTCTTTGGTCACCTACTACACGGGTCATGCCTCCAATGACTACATAGGCTCCTATCTGCTGGATGCGGGCAGCGAGCGTCTCTTCAAGAACAATCGGTACGGAGTGGCACTTTTCGGAGCATGTGACGTCTCCCCCTTCGACAGCAACAAGGTGGGCATGGGTACGAAGCTCTTCACGATGCCTGACAACGGTTTTGTCGCGGTGCTTGGGTCTTCCCGCTCCGGTTATTCCAGGCATAACTACAATCTGCTGCAGACCATGCAGAAATTCATGTTGCTCGATGATGCGGAAGACCCTTCGCGCCCCCTGTCCGCGTCCCGCACCCTCGGCGAGATATACGCATTGAGCAAGTCTGCGGTAACGAACCATGCCAACAAGTTCGTGTTCCATCTGCTTGGGGACCCGGCCCTGGTGCTTCCGCTCCCCACAGCCGGTATACAGGCTGAGTTGAAGGGAGGTTCCCTTTCCGAGGTATATCCCGGCTCGGAGATTACAATAGATGGTACCCTTACGGACAGGCAGGGCAATAGCCTCGATTCATTCGAGGGCGCCGTGGTGGCAAGGTTGTGCGCTCCGGTGGTCACACGCTGGACCCACACGCGCCAAGGCTCTCCATCGGTAGAGGTGAGCCTGGACCAGACCTCGATGTACACCACCACCTTGAAGGGAGGTAGATTCAGCGGCAGCATCCTGGTTCCGGCCGACATGCCCGAGACCCGGGATGGGGAAGCGGCAGTACTCCGCCTTTCGGCATACGACCCTGCCACACGCACAGGGGCCGTCGGATCTCTGTGCCTTGGCATACGTCCCTATGACAAGGCGCAGGCCGTGGCCTCGGACCAGCCGCCGGTTATAGAGACCCTGTACGCGGTATCCCCCGATACCGGCGAGGATGACCCTGTGCCGTCATCTTTCACCCTGTATGCCGACATTACCGACGACCACGGGGTGATGGCATACGACGTCAATGGTATTCCGAGCCTGTATCTCAGTGTGGATGGACGTAACACGCGGTTTGACCTGAACAAATACATCACCGTAGGCGAGGGAGGGAAGCGGCTTAAAGTAGCTTACCCGCTCAGCGATATCCCTGAGGGCAGACACCTGCTTCGACTTACCGCGAGTGACGCTTCCTCGCAGACCGCCACGGCCACTCTCGGAGTCACCGTGGGCGAGACGCGGCAGGCCTCAGCCCTTCGGGCCGACTCTCCCGGGCCTTATCGTCACAGCGTGCGGCTCGTGGCTGAGGATGCCGTGCCGGGGCGTGTAGACACTCTCCGTGTAGTGGACGCGGCCGGCAAGACGGTTTTCATGGCTCCGATGAAGGACGGCGTATTCACATGGAATATGACAGACATTGACGGCAACCGCGTGCCTGAAGGGGTGTATTACGGAATCGCTGTGCAGCACACCCCCGGCAAGGGAGCGGTCGCTTCTGAACCGTGCGAGCTTGTGATACTTGACTGATTGTTGAAGAATAATAAAAATATAGATACCAGATGTCTGAAGAATTGTCAGGAAACCTGTTTGACAAGACCCCGGAATCTCAGCTCCCGCAGGCGCCGTCTGCCGGGACATACGATGAGACCGCCATCGTCACCTTGGCGTGGAACGAGCATATACGCCGCCGCCCGGGCATGTACATAGGCAAGCTGGGCGACGGCTCCCATGCCGAAGACGGCATATATGTGCTGCTCAAGGAGGTGATAGACAACTCCATAGACGAGTACAACATGGGGCACGGCAAGCAGATAGACATCACCATAGAGGACGGTACCTGCACCGTGCGCGACTACGGACGAGGCATCCCTTTGGGCAAGGTTCGGGCCGCCACCTCCAACCTCATGACCGGCGGCAAGTTCGACTCCAAGAGCTTCCAGAAGTCAGTGGGCTTGAACGGCGTGGGCGTGAAGGCTGTGAACGCGCTTTCCACAGAGTGCGAGGTGATGAGCTGCCGCGACGGGAAGTGCGTGCGCGTGCTCTACGACCGGGGCAACTTGGTGAGCGAGAGCGAGCCGCAGCCCACCGAGGAGCCTGACGGTACCTTCCTGCGATTCACACCGGACCCCGAGCTGTTTCGCGACTACGCCTTCCGCATGGAGTTCGTGGAGACGATGGTGAACAACTACACCTACCTAAACACCGGACTCAACATTTACCTGAACGGCAAGCGCTACGTCTCGCGCCACGGCCTGCTGGACCTCATACGCGAGCGCCTTACGGCCAACCCCCTGTATCCCATCATACACCTCAAGGGGGAGGACATAGAGATGGTGCTGACCCACACCGACCAGTACGGCGAGGAGTACTACTCATTCGTCAACGGCCAGCACACCACCCAGGGAGGCACGCACCTCACAGCTTTCAAGGAGTGGATAAGCCGTACCATCAAGGAGTATTACGGCAAGGGGTTTGAGTACGCCGACATACGCAACGGCGTGGTGGGGGCAATCAGCGTGCGCATCCAGGAGCCGGTGTTCGAGAGCCAGACCAAGACCAGGCTCGGCAGCAAGGAGATAGCCCCGGGCAGTCCCGTGACGGTGAACAAGTTCATAGGCGATTTCGTGAAGAAGGAGCTGGACGACTACCTGCACAAGGACCTGGAGACGGCGGACGTGATGCTCAAGAAGATACAGCGCAGCGAGAAGGAGCGCAAGGCCATGGCGGGCGTGGCCAAGCTGGCCCGCGAGAGGGCCAAGAAGGTGAGCCTGCACAACAAGAACCTGCGCGACTGCTCGGTGCATTACAGCGACACAGTGCGCCTCAACTCCAAGACCGACGACCTGCGCGAGGACTCCTCCATCTTCATCACCGAGGGCCTCTCGGCCACCGGCACCATCACCAAGGCCAGGGACGCGCGCACACAGGCCGTGTTCTCGCTGCGAGGCAAGCCCTTGAATAGCTACGGACTCACCCAGAAGGTGGTGTACGAGAACGAGGAGTTCAACCTCCTGCAAGCCGCCCTCAATATAGAGGAGGGGCTTGACGGCCTGCGATACAACAAGGTGATCATAGCCACCGATGCGGATGTGGACGGCATGCACATACGCCTGCTGCTCATAACCTTCTTCCTTCAGTTCTTCCCCGACCTCATAAAGAAGGGGCACGTCTTCATCTTGCAGACGCCACTTTTCCGCGTGCGCGACAAGAAGGCCACGCGCCGCAAGAAACAGGGCCGCAAGGCCGCCGCGCAGAAGGGCGCCAAGGAGGAGCGCGACACCTGGTACTGCTTCACCGACGAGGAGCGCCTGGCCGCCATAGAGCATTTCGGCTCCAACGCCGAGATAACCCGATTCAAAGGTCTCGGAGAGATAAACGAGGAGGAGTTCCGCGAGTTCATAGGCGAGGACATGCGCCTCGATCCCGTCACGCTCAAGCGCGACGACGCCGTGGACAAGCTTCTGGAGTTCTACATGGGCAAGAACACCATGAACCGCCAGAATTTCATAATCGACAACCTCGTCATAGAGGACGACTCCCAAATCTCCTGACGGGCGTAAGGAATATTCTTCCCGATATTTTCACAACTAAAATGACCGATACAATGCGCATAGCTTTATTCCCCGGCAGCTTCAATCCCTTCACTGTGGGGCACAAAAGCGTGGTGGACAGGGCCATACCTCTGTTCGACCGCATAATCATAGCCATAGGCACCAACGCCGACAAGGGGGAGGCTGACACCGACGACCTGGCGCGCCGCATACGCGCCATCGCCGCCGTCTACGAGGAGGAACCCTCCGTGGAGGTGTATGCCTACGAGGGGCTCACCGCCGATTTCGCGGCGGAGATGGGGGCCCGCTTCCTGTTGCGTGGAGTGAGGAGCGTGCAGGATTTCGAGTACGAGCGCACGTTGGCCGACGTGAACCGCCACATCAGCGGCCTGGAGACCGTGCTGCTGTATGCCCTGCCCGAACACTCGAGCGTGTCCTCATCCGTGGTGCGCGAGTTGCAGCACTATGGAGTGGACGTATCGGACTTTTTACCCAAAATTGAAAACAATACTCTATGAAAAAGATATTCATACCCCTTGCGGCCCTTGCCGCCGTGTGCGTCTCGATGGCCCAGGTGAGCGCGCCTCTCAACAAGCTGCGCTACGCCGAGCAGGCCATCGCAAACCTGTATGTAGACACCGTGAACGAGGACAAGCTCGTGGAGGACGCCATCACCGGCATGCTCGAGAAGCTGGACCCACATTCGTCATATACCAACGCCAAGGAGACCCGTGAGCTGAACGAGCCTCTCGAAGGCAATTTCTCCGGCATAGGGATCACATACAACTTGGTGAAGGACACCGTCTACGTCATTTCCACCGTGGCCAACGGCCCTTCGCAGAAGGTGGGCATCCTGCCCGGCGACCGCATCATAGCGGTCAACGACACCGTGATAGCCGGAATCAAGATTTCGCAGAACGATGTGAAGAAATATCTGCGCGGGCCCAAGGGCACTGTGGCCAACCTCAAGACGCTGCGTGTGGGCCACGGCGGAGTGGCCGACACCATAGAGTTCCGCGTCACCCGCGACGAGATACCTATCTACAGCGTGGACGCCGCATATATGGTGACTCCGCGCACAGGCTACATAAAGCTCAACAAGTTTGCAGCCGAGACAGCGAAGGAGTTTACCGACGCGCTGAAGAAACTTAAGAAGAAGGGACTCGAGAACTTGATACTTGACCTTACCGCCAACGGAGGCGGCTACCTCAACTCTGCCGTGGAGCTGCTCGGAGAGTTCCTGCCGGAGGACTATCTGGCCGTATACACCGAGGGGGAGAACTCCCATCGGCAGAACCTGTATGTGAAGCCGTCAGGCAAGAATCCTCTCCTGGGCGAGGGGCGGCTCGTGGTGATGGCCGACGAGTACAGCGCCTCTGCCGCAGAGATTACAGCCGGAGCCGTCCAGGACTGGGACAGGGGGCTGATCGTAGGCAGGCGAACCTTCGGCAAGGGCCTCGTGCAGCGTCCCATACCTTTCCCTGACGGTTCCATGATGCGGCTCACGGTGGCCCACTACTATACTCCTACCGGCAGGGACATACAGCGTCCTTACGAGAAAGGGGACGCCGAGGCTTACCGCAAGGACTTGCTCGACCGTTTCAACCACGGTGAGCTGATGCACCCCGACTCTATAAAGTATGACGAGGCAAAGGCTGCCGAGACCATGAGGCTCAAGCGCCGCATATACGGCGGTGGAGGTGTCTCGCCGGACTTTTTCGTGCCTTTGGACACGATGCCCAATACCAAGTATATGCGCGACTTGAGCGCAAAGAACGTCATAAACCAGTACGTGGTGGCATACGTGGACCTGAACCGCAAGTCCATAAAGAAGCTGTACAAGAACGACGACCAGTTCGTGAAAGGCTTCCAGGTCACGGACTCCATGCTCAAGGAAATCACGGATCGAGGCGAGGCAGACGGCGTGAAATTCAATCAGGAGGAGTTCGACCGCTCGCGTGAAATACTCGCGGCCATAGTCAAGGGCCTCATAGGCCGCGATATCTATGAGAGCCAGACCTACGACAAGGTCTACAACCCTCATGACCCGATATTCCGAGAGGCGTTGCGCATCATAGAGGGAGAGGAGTATGACAGCCTGCTGAAATGATTCCGGAACCCTTGCGCCCACTCGCAAATAACCAGTAGACGACTCATGCAACTACATATCCAACCTCCAGTGATGTCGCGTATCCGGATTACGGTCCTGACTTTGTGCATGGCCTTGTGTGCCGTTTTTTCGGGGCACGGGACTGTTGTGCCTCCATACCGGGATATGGGCGCACATGTCGACGCTGCGCCTGCGCCGCGAGGTGTGCAGGAGTTGCTTTTCAGCCTTTCGCACGTGCATGCCGACTCGCTGAATATGCCTCTGTCTACACGCGCAAGGCTTTTCAGCGGGTATTATGTGCCGCGCAAGGTCAGCTTCGTGCCTGACACCCCTCGCTGGTCCGACTGGGACATGAGCCTCTTGCAGCTGCGCAGGAGCGAGCCCCTGTTCACGCCCTCGCGCGCCGACCGCATCGCGGAAGAGCTGATGGCGGAATATCTTATGTCGCACCCCGACAGGGCGGAATATCTGGTGTGGACGCTCCCGGAGCCGCCTCGTCTGCTCCCCACTGAGGACCACACGGATGATTTCCTGATAGCCGACATTCCGGTGAACCCGATGGAAGCCCCGGTGCCCGGCATGATAGATGATGTAAGGCGCACGAACTGGCTGCACAAGACTGACGCCTCGCTCCAGTTCTCGCAGGCTTACCTGTCGCCAAACTGGTACCAGGGCGGCAACAACTCCCTGTCCCTGCTCGTGAACCTCCTGTGGGATGTCCGGCTCAACGAGGTCTACCATCCCTCCCTGCTGTTCGAGAGCACCCTCTCCTACAAGCTCGGCCTCAATTCCACGCCGCAGGACAGCCTGCACAAGTATTCCGTGTCGGAGGACCTGCTGCAGTACAACATGAAATTCGGTGTCAGGGCCCGGCACAAGTGGTTCTACAGCTTCACCACACAGTTCAAGACACAGTTCCTCAACGTCTATGGCGAGAACAGTCGTACACGCAAGGCCGCTTTCCTCTCTCCGGGAGAGCTGAACATGGGTATCGGTATGACCTATTCCACCACCGGATTCAAGAACCGGCTCAAGTTCAACGTCTCCCTCGCACCCATATCCTACAATCTCAAGACTTGTATCGACCACGCCGTGGACCCCACTCAGTTCAGCATCAAGGCAGGCCGCGTCACCCAGAGCCAGATAGGCAGCAACGCCGAAGCGACTCTGGAATGGAACATATTCAGCAACATCACATGGCGCTCCCGCCTGTTCCTGTTCACGAACTACGATGATTTCCAGGGGGATTGGGAGAACACCTTCAACTTTGCGGTGAACCGGTTCCTCTCCACGCAGGTCTACGTGCATCTGCGCTACGACACCGGTTCCAGCCAGGCCGACGGACACTGGCGGCACTGGATGCTCAAGGAGATTCTGAGTTTCGGATTCCGCTATGCCTTCTCCACCAAATGACATTACGGCATGAGACCCTGTCTGCGTACCATATCGACCCTGTTCGTGGCCTTGGTGTTGACTGGGGCTGTCCCTCCTGTGTCAGGGTGTCTCCCTCAAGGTCGATACGAAGGCCATGCAGACGCAGGGCGCCGTATCGCGGGCTGTGGCACGGACAGACTCCGTGCGCCGTTTATGCGGTGACAGCGCCGTCGGCGCGGTACGCCTGTACGGCTACGACAAGCCTTTCTCCGCCACGAAGGAATCGGTGTTCATCTCCAGCCGCCTGAGCGCCGACACCATAGACTCGGTGCGTGTACGCGTGGAGTACCGTACCATAAAAGG
>URZM01000030.1 GCA_900552315.1 uncultured Bacteroidales bacterium
TGGTGGCGTGCGCGTGTGCCGTGAGCGCGGATGCTTGCTGGGAGCCGGCATACGAGACAGGGACTCCCCTCATGTATCATTTCTATAACGCGGCGGAGCTTGGAAACACCACGGAAAGCCAGAAAGCAAGGAACATAGCCCTGTGGCAGGAGTTGGCGAACATGTACAATCCAGCCGGAGGCATGTACATTCCGGCCGGAGATGTGGAGAAGGCTGTGTATGGCACTACGCTGGCGGAGCTTCGCGAGGCGTTTTCCGGTGGGAGCTACAGTGGCGGTAACCGCTTTCTGGAATGGCTCGGAAGATGGGATTCTGTCGAGGGTAGGAATTTTTTGCTGCTTGCCAAAGAGGTGGAGGAGCTGCGGGCGGCCCGGCTGGACGCTTGGTATTATCCGTCGGACCGAAGGGGATATGACCGTCTGAGCCAGGAGGAGGCGCGTTTCGAGGACGTGCTGCGGCGCTGCAAGGCGTATCTGACGAAGGAGGAGAACGGACGCATAAGCCATTTCGGCGACCGTTATGCTTTCCAGGGTATGCGTGTGCTGCGTACCTTGAAGCGTTATCAGGAGGCCATAGACTGGTATGAGGAGTATATGGACTGGCGTGATGACAGCAACCTGTTCAAGCAGATGGCGCGCCACTATCTGGCCGGATGCCTGGTGAACACTGGACGCGAGAGAGAAGGGGAGAAGATATTCGCCGAGCTTGGAGATTTCATGAGCATAGGGGGCGCTGACTGGGAGGAGAAGATGGCGGGAATGAATCCGGAGAACGGGTCGTTCAAAAGCAGGCTGAACGGTCTGATAGGCTATGGAGACGAGATCGACAACGTCTATTACCTGAGGGTTGCGGACGCGGCGTTGTCCTCGCCGGAGGTTGTGCACCGTGGCGACTGGCTATATCTGAAAGCGTTTGTGGAGTATCATTATATGAGGGATTTACGGCAGTCGGCGGAGTATATCTCTCAGGCGTTGAGGGAGAGCTTCTCGACGCCTGAGATGGCTGAAGACGCACGAGTCTTCGACATCTGCGTGCGCGCGGACCTGGACCGCACGGGCCGGAGTTTAGGGGAGGATGTGGCGTGGCTGTATGAGCATCGCCGGTATGACTTGCGGCCGCTGTGGCTGTATGTGGTGCCGTCGCTGCTGCGACAGGGGCGCCGGGCCGAGGCGATGCTCGTGGCCAATGTGGGCACCGGGAGGGAGAATACAACGGTCCCGTTTTTGTGGGAGATGGTCGATTACTCACATCCCGGGGTGCAGATGATGCTGTCGGGGAGCGTGGCGGACATGGAGGAGTATATGCGCCTGCTGCGGGACGGCAACGGTGCGACTGTGCGGAGGCTGAGAGGATTGGTGAACCAGGATGATGATTACCTGAATGAGATAGCCGGGACTCTGTGTCTGCGCGAGGGAAGGTATGAGGAGGCCGTGAGGTATCTGGAGAAGGTGTCGCTGCTGCTTCAGTTCAGGCAGGGGATTTATCGGGACGGATATCTGGATCCTGATCCGTTTGTGTATTATGACGGGGTGTGGGACAAACGTCCGGTGGCGCGTTACCGCCGTCTGGGAGCTGAGAGCGTGAAGGGCCGGTTTGACGCTAAACTTCGGTTTGGCCGACGCATGGTGGAGCTGGAGCGAATAATGCGCACTGAACGGGATGCGGACAAACGCGCCATGGCAGGGCTGGAGTATGAGTCGGGACGCTACAATTCGTTTACGGTGTGCTGGGCGCTGACGCAGTATTGGCTGATGGCGGAGGGTCCTGACAAGCCATACGTTTACTCGTTCAGGAGCTGGGACACCTCACGCGAGGCCGGGTATCTGGTGAACCGGCCCAGGGAGTATGTGAGTGTGGTCACGGACTATGCGCCGCATATCACGAAATACAGGTATGCCTTGCGTGGGGCTGACGCCAAGGCGAAGGTGTGCCTGTGGATGCGGGAGTACAGGACTGTGGCGCGGCTGTATCCGGATTCACCGGAGGGCGAGTATCTGGCTTCGCATTGCGACGGATGGGAGGATTGGATACGGGGACGGTGATAGGAAGTAATGTATAAAGGGTGGGACGGCCCTTCGCATGCCCAGGGGCATGCCCGAGGTGGCTTGTGATAATTCGGGGCGGGGGATTGATGGACGATGGGAGTAAGGGTAATGAGAGCAATGAGGGGGATGAGAGTGATGAGGGTGATGAGAGTGATGAGAGGGATGAGAGTGATGAGAGTAATGAGAGTAATGAGAGTGATGAGAGTGATGAGAGTAATGAGAGTAATGAGAGGGATGAGGGTGAGTATGGGGGTTGGCGGGTTGGCGGATTTTTTGTAATTTTGCGGAAATTATTAATTGCAAATCATAATGACAAGGAAGGAGACTATTGACAGGTATATCGATTCGTTTCTGAAGGGGCGCAGCCAGAACGCCATCGAGCGTTTCCGCTCGAAGGCTGAGCATTTGCAGTATGCCTCGATAATGCAGTGGCGCCGCCGCATGCGCAAGATGGAGAATACGCCCAAGAGCACCAGGGAGATTCTGGAGACGTTGCATCGCGCGGTGTCGCTGATAGAGAACGCGCCTGAAGTATCGGATACGGATTTGCAGGCCATAGACGCGGAGCTTGACACTCTGCGCAGGGCCGCCGACGAGTGCCATGAACGTACACGCACGCGTCGCATCTCTGAGCTGGAGGAGCAGCAGCGGCGTATAAACGAGCAGCTGGAGCAGTTAAAGGGCAACGGTTTCTGAGATTTCCGACTCAGGGTTGTCGGAATCGGTGTCGCCGCTCGTCGTTTCTGCGGAATCGGGAACGTCAGTATCGGGACCTTGCGTGCCGTCGTCGGCAAGCAGGGTCTCTATTTTTTCGCTGACACGTGTGGTGGTCTTGACCTCTTTGAGTAGACGTGCCTGTTTCCATGCGCCCATGAGCCACACGGGGATGCTGAGGGGGAAGAGGACCATGGCGAGTATGCTTTGCCACAGTTTGCGCGCGGGCCGGTATATCCACAAGGCATTGATTACGGGATAGTCGAAGAGCTGCTGCACCACGGCCTTGTCGCGGCAGTCGGTTAGGTATTCCACGGTGTCGTCTATGCTCTCTCCGAGGGCCTGGACGGCATGTACGGGCAAGCCGGTGAACCAGTAGCGGAAGAAGAACTGGGGCCTGCGCCGCATGGCGAGCAGCTGGGCGGCACTGCCTTTGACCCCGGCCACCATGGCCAAGGCGCGAGGCTGCGATATGTCGTTGATGATGACTTCCTTGTATTCCACCTTGCGGGTCTGCCTCATTCCGAACAGCTTGGAGAGCAGGTTGCGGTAGGCGTCGGGGTTGAAGACAGCCGAGTCGTTCATAGCCTTCCAGGTGACGTATATGCCGAGCGGGGCGAGAATCACGGTTGAGATCCACATGCCTTCGACTACGGGCCAGTGTCCGTCGCGGGCCATCTTGTAGCCGGTGTTGTCGATGATGTAATATATGATGAAGAGAATAACCGAAATCACCAGGGGGGTGCCGAGTCCTCCTTTGCGGATAATGGCTCCGAGGGGTGCGCCTATGAAGAAGAATATGAGGCAAGCCACCGAGAGGGTGAATTTTTTCATCAGCTCGATTTCGTGGCGGCGTATGGACGTGAGGTCGTCCTTCATGGTCTGGATCTTGAACTGGGCGTCGGCGATCTGTGTCTTGGCCTTGGCTGTGGCCTGCGAGAGAATCATCTCCTGCTTTGAGGCGGGAACCTGCCTGAGCAGGGAGTCGAGGTCCAGGGGGCCGGAAGGCATGGCCACGGCCTTGTATGGCAGCGGGGCGTGGGTGGCGGAGTCAAGCTCTACCTTCACGCCGCCGTATGGGAGTCGGCGCAGATATGAGGCGTACATGTTGCCGGCGCTGTCCACGCGCTGCTGCACGGAGTCTATGGTGTGGCGCAGCTCTGCCATGTCCTTGCCTACATATTGCTTCTTCATGCCCTCCTCGCTGAGGCGGTTGAAACCGGCGTCGAACTGGATGAGCAGCTCCTTGTCCTTGAATGTCTCGCGCCTGAAAGGGACGTTCTGTCCGGAGGTGTTCTGGTTCTGGAGGTTGTCGAACTGCTCGCCGTTCCAGAGGTGCAGATACAGGTGTTTCATGTCCTTTGTGAAGGCGAGCTGAGCCGAGTCGGCGCGCAGGATTGTGCCCTTGTCGTAGCCTTTGCTCACGTCATATATCATGGGCTGGCGCAGTATGCCCGTCTCCTTGTTCTTGCTCTGCACAAAGATGTTGTATCCGGGAATCTGGTCATAGAACACCCCCTCGGGAATCTCCAGCTCAGGGCTTTTCTGCTTCATGGAGAAGAGGAGTGTCCACATCTTGACCTGCGCCCTCGGCAGCACGTCGTTCTGGAAATAGAAGGCCCCGACGGCGACGCCGCTTATGAGTATTATGAGCGGGGCCATGACGCGCAACAGGCTTATGCCGGCGGCCTTCATGGCTGTCAGCTCGAATTTCTCGCCGAGGTTGCCGAAAGTCATGAGCGAGGCCAGGAGAATGGCCAGGGGGAGGGCCATGGGGACAAGCGTGACGGCGGCATAGAAGAACAGTTCGCCGAGCACCTCCATGCTCAGGCCCTTGCCCACGAGGTCGTCTATGTATTTCCAGAGGAACTGCATGAGGACGATGAAGAGCACGATGAAGAATGTCATCGCGAACAGGGGCAGGAATGTCTTCAATATGAAGATATGCAGGCGTTTAACTATGCGCATGGTTCAGTGACGGGAGCATGTGGCGTCCCGTTTCGGGAGCGTAAAGTTACGAATAATTTGTGGTTCGGCAAATATTTCGTAACTTTGTATGTGATTAGACATACCCAAACTTATTATAATACCATAGAACCTATGAACCTGTTTGAACGTCTGGCGCTTAAGGCTAAAGCCCATCCTCAGCGCCTTGTACTCCCCGAAGGAACCGAACCCCGCACCTTGCAGGCCGCAGACCGCGTGTTGTCTGAGGGCCTTGCCAAAGTCATCCTGATCGGCAAGAAAGACGAGGTCATGTCCAAAGCCCGTGAGCTCGGACTTGAAAACATAGACAAAGCCACTGTGGTGGATCCTGACGACCGTGAGTTCACGGAGCCTTACGCACAGCTTTTCTTCGAGCTTCGCAAGAAGAAGGGCGTCAGCCTGGAGGATGCCCGATATACGGTGAAGAACCCGCTGTATCTGGGCTGCCTCATGATCAAGAACGGCGACGCCGACTGCCAGGTGGCGGGAGCCCTCTCCACTACGGGCAACGTGCTTCGCGCGGCCTTCCAGGTGCTGAAGACGAAGCCGGGCATCAGCGTGGTGAGCGGCGCGTTCATAATGTGCCTGCCGGAGAATGTACCTTACGGCACCGACCACATGCTTATCTTCGCGGACTGCGCGGTGGTGCCTGACCCCACGGCGGAGGAGCTGGCGCAGATAGCCGTCTCCACGGCCGCGACAGCCAAGGACATCGCCGGCATCGACCCTGTTGTGGCGATGCTCTCGTTCTCCACGAAGGGCAGCGCCTCGCATGAGAGGGTGGACAAGGTGGTGCGCGCCACCGAGATAGCCCATGAGATGGATCCGTCGCTTAAAATCGACGGCGAGATGCAGAGCGACGCGGCGATAGTGCCCGGAGTCGGAGCCACGAAGGCCCCGGACAGCCCTGTGGCCGGCCATGCGAACACGCTGGTGTTCCCGAGCCTGGAGGTGGGCAACATAGCGTACAAGCTGGTGCAGCGTCTGGCCGGCGCCGGCGCCGTAGGCCCCATCTTGCAGGGACTTGCCGCCCCGGTCAACGACCTGAGCCGCGGCTGCCTCGTGGAGGATGTGTACAACACAATAATCGTGACCTGCAACCAGGCTATCGGCGAGAAAGGTCTCTGACCTGTCCGGTGCTTCATACAAATCCATAAATCATAGAAATCCCATGAAGATTTTAGTATTGAACTGCGGAAGCTCTTCCGTTAAATACAAGCTTATCGACTCCGAGAGCAAGGAGGTGCTCGCCGAGGGTGGCGTGGAGAAGGTGGGCTTGCCCGACTCTTTTCTCAAGTTCAAGCGTCCGGACGGCACGAAGGAGACCATCACGGTATCGATGCCTGACCACAAGGAGGCGGTTGCCAATATCCTGAAGATACTCACCGACCCCAAGGAGGGCGTCATCAAGTCATTCTCCGAGATAGACGCAGTGGGCCACCGCGTGGTGCACGGCATGGAGAAGTTCAACAAGAGCGTGCTCATCACTCCGGAGGTGATAGAGAAAATCAAGGAGTGCTACACAGTGGCTCCGCTCCACAATCCGGCCAACATGACCGGCATAGAGGCTGTGACGGAGCTTCTGCCCGATGCTCCTCAGGTGGCCGTGTTCGACACCGCTTTCCACCAGACGATGCCCGCCAAGGCGTTCATGTATGCGCTCCCTTATGAGGCTTACGCCAAGTACGGCGTACGTCGTTACGGATTCCATGGCACATCGCACCGTTATGTGTCACGCCGCGCCTGTGAGTTCCTGGGCGTTCCTTACGAGAGCCAGCGCATCATAACTTGCCATATAGGCAACGGAGGCTCCATCACGGCTATACGCGACGGCAAGAGCGTGGACACCTCCATGGGCCTCACCCCCACGGAGGGCCTGATGATGGGCACGCGCAGCGGCGATGTGGATCCGGGCGCGCTGGTTTATCTGGCCAAGCAGATGAACCTTGACGCCGACGGGCTGCTGAAGCTCGTGAACAAGCAGAGCGGCGTGCTGGGCGTGACGGAGGTAAGCTCCGACATGCGTGACGTGGAAGACGCGATAGCCGCCGGGAACGAGCGCGCGAAACTCGCCATGGACATGTATGAGCTTCGCATAATCAAGTATATCGGCGCGTATGCGGCCGAGCTTGGCGGTGTCGACATCATAGTCTTCACCGGCGGCGTGGGCGAGAACCAGCTCGGCACGCGCGAGGTGGTATGTCGTCAGCTCGAGTTCCTCGGGGTTGATTTCGACCCGGATGCCAACAAGGCACGCGGCAAGGAGGTGGAGCTGACACGCCCCGGCTCGAAGGTGCGCGTGGTGGTGATACCCACCGACGAGGAGCTTATGATAGCGGAGGATACCGCCGCCATCGCAGGCCGCTGAGACCGTTGATACAGTCTGACCATAGGCCCCGCAGGATCATCCTGCGGGGCTTTGTCATGTGCTATAGGGTGGGGCGGTCTTTAATTTTTTTAACAGACGCGGTCTTAAACTTTGTTCTGTACCCCTTGTCTGTTTTACGGTGGAGCGGTTCCCGGGCCTGGTTCTGCCGAATCCTCTCTCGTATGTAAAGACAGCATTTTATAGTAAAGACAGAAAATGAAGAAGATTGTATGCACGGTGGCGGCCTTGAGCGTGGCTTTGGGTTGTCTGGCCAAGGGCACCGTCACCGGAAGCGTCAAGAACAAGGCCACCGGCGAGCCTATAGATTTCGCCAACGTACAGCTGTACGACTCCAAGACCGGCAAGGCACTGCCGATAGGCGCTACCGCTGACGCTGACGGCAAGTTTACCATCAAGGATGTGCCTGACGGCACTTATCTGCTCAAGGCGACCAACATAGGCAGCGTTCCTCAGGAACGACCCGTGACCGTGAAAGGCGGCGCGGTGTCGGTAGGTGAAATAGCGCTTGCCGATGACGCCAAGATGCTGCAGGAGGTGGTGGTCACCGGGCAGGCCTCCGCCATGAAATTCGAGCTTGACAAGAAGGTGTTCACCGTTGGGAATGACATCAGCACCGCCGGCACATCGGCCAGCGAGCTGCTGGAGAGCATACCGAGCGTGGAGGTGGACCAGGACGGCGAGGTCAGCCTGAGAGGCAACAGCTCGGTGACCGTGTGGATAAACGGCAAGGAGAGCGGACTGACGGCTGACAACCGTGCCCAGATACTGGAGCAGATACCGGGCGAGACAATCGAGAAGATAGAGGTGATCACCAACCCTTCCGCGAAATTCAGTCCGGAGGGCACGGCCGGCATCATCAATATCGTGCTGAAAAAGGACCGCCGAGGCGGATATTACGGCAGCGCCGAGTTGAGCGCCAACACACGTGGAGGAGGCAACGCCAATTTCAATATAAACTACAACAGCGGCAAGTTTGACTCGTATGCCTCGCTCGGCTTCAGGATGCGCCACAATACGGGAGGGTCATATTCCCACCGCGACTACGACAACGGTGAGTTCCTGTATTCCGACGGAGACAGCAAGAACCATGGCAACAACCTGTTCCTGCGCCTGGGCACCACCTGGCATTTCACGGACAAGGATGACCTGTATGCCAACGCTTTCGGTATGCTGGGCCACCGGTGGGGCCATTCGTCCACTCTCTACAGCTCGAACATGCCGGGGCAGTGGAGACGCAACCAGAACCTGTCACGCAACTCAAACGACATGAACGGCGGCCACCTGGAGCTGGGTTATACCCACCGTTTCGGAGACAACCATACCTTGGACGCTTTGGTGGGCTACAACTATTGGGGCGGCCCGATGTGGAACAGCTATTACCAGCGTCAGGAATGGGACGAGGTTCCGGAGGCCGACGAGGTGTACCAGGAGCAGACCTCGGAGATACGCAACAATACCGTCGAGGCCAAGCTGGACTATGTGAACCAGCTTACCTCCTGGCTCAAGCTTGAGGCAGGATACAACGGCAACTATTCGCACGAGAACAGCCCTACCTCCACTATGGAGGAAACCTCCACGCAGCCTTGGCATCTGCAGGAGTCGCTCTGGAACCGATTCATATACACCAACAACGTCACAGCCTTCTATGCCACCTTGGGAGGCAAATACCGCGCTTTCAGTTTCTCGGCCGGACTCAGGGCCGAGGCTTGGCAGATACGCGCCCACTCTCTGGCATACGGAGAGAGCCGCGACGATGTGGAGCCGTACAAGCGAAACGATTTCTCCCTGTTCCCTTCGGCGTTCCTGTCCTGGGCTCTCCCGCATGACAATGAGCTGCAGGTAAACTATACACGGCGCATACGTCGTCCGTGGGGAGGTCAGCTCAACTCGTTCAAGAACATCTCTGACCCCACTAACATCAGCTACGGCAACGTGGAGCTTCAACCCACGTACTCGAATGCCTTCGAGCTGAACTACATCAAGTCTTTCCCTCAGCACATCATAAGCGTCTCCGCCTATCTGCGCACGAGCACCGACTGCATGAACCGCATAAGCTATATAAACAACGGCATCATGTACACCACCACGGCCAATGCCGGCAACCAGACGGACGCGGGAGCCGAGATAGTGATGAAGAACACCCTTTTCCGCAACGTGCTCAACCTCACCACCACGGCCAACCTGTATAACAACCATGTGAGCGCATGGCGTCTGGATTTCCCGTTGGACAACGGCACCACAGTGCCGGTGAACGGAGCTTCCCGCAATTCGTTTGCATGGGACATACGCTGCATGGCGCAGGTTCGTCTGCCGTGGGACATATCCTTCCAGGCCACCGGTCGTTACAACTCCAAGCAGCTTACCGCCCAGGGCAGCCGAGGGGCAGGCTGGAGCGTGGACGCGGGACTGAGAAAGAGTGTGGGTGACTGGAGCTTCTCTCTCAATTGCCGCGACATATTCAATTCGCGCAAGATGCATTCGTACACATACGGCGTGACGGCCGACGGCCTGGCCTATGAGCAGGAGGACAAGCGCTGGCGCAGCGGACGGCAGCTCAGGCTCACGGTCAAGTACTCCTTCGGCAACATGAGAGCCAAACCCAACAAGAACACCATGGAGGTGATGGATGGCTCCGGCTATGGCGACAGCATGGAATAAGTATATATGATTCAATTGAATATAAGGTCTTTAAGGTCTGTGATGGCCTTAAAGACCTTAACGACTTTAAAGATAGATATGATGAAACAGATGAAGAGACTGAGATACTTGGCCATGGGGCTGGCATTGGCCGCCTCGGCCACCCTCTCGGCCCTGGAGCCTGCTCCAAAGCGAGAGTTCAGGGGAGCCTGGCTGCATGTGATAGGCCAGTCGCAGTGGATGAACAAGACCCCGGCGCAGCAGAGGGCGTATATAGACGAGCAGCTCGACAAGCTCTACGAGGCCGGGTGCAACGCCGTCATCTTCCAGGTGCGTCCAACGGCCGACGCTCTCTATATATCGGAGATAGAGCCTTGGAGCAAGTGGCTCACAGGCAAGCGTGGAAAAGCGCCCAGTGAGCTATGGGATCCGCTGGAGTACATCACGGAGGGGGCTCACAGGCGCGGCATGGAACTGCACGCATGGCTGAATCCGTACCGCGTGACCTCGGACGCCAAGGAGGTGCTCCCTGAGGACCATCTTTATAACAAGCATCGTGAACGCTTTTTCCGGTTCGACAACAAGATATTCTTCGATCCGGCCTATCAGGAGAACCGGGACTACATAAGCCGTGTCATAGCTGACATAGTGACGCGCTATGACATAGACGCGATTCATCTGGACGACTATTTCTATCCGTATCCGGCGGCCAATGGGGCGAAGTTCGACGGAGACGCGGCCAGCTACAAAAAGTTCGCGCCGGAGGGGATGAGCAAGGGAGACTGGCGCAGGCAGAATGTGGACAAGCTCATAGAGCAGCTGCATTACACCATCAAGGAGGTGAAGCCTTGGGTGCGTTTCGGCATCAGTCCTTTCGGCATATGGCGCAACAAGTGCAACGACCCGCGAGGCAGCGAGAGCGCGGGGTTGCAGAATTACGATGACCTGTATGCCGATGTGATCCTATGGGCGCAGAAGGGCTGGATAGACTATCTGGCGCCTCAACTTTACTGGCCTCTTGACAAGAAGGTGGCCCCTTCGCGCAAGCTTGCCGAGTGGTGGGCAGAGAATGTGCCTGAGCCGGTGCATCTCTACATAGGTCAGAACACGCAGGGTACCATGGATACCCCGACGGCCTCGGACAAGAACGAGCTCGCCGCCAAGATAGACATTTCCCGCCGCCTGAAGAACGTGGACGGCAACGCTTGGTATCACGGATATTGGGTTACAGGAAATTACAAAGGTGTGAAGGACGCCTTGGCATCGGAACATCAGCGCACTTTGGCCTTGGCCCCGGCATACGGAGACCAAGAGGTGAGACCTGCCAAAGTCACAGGCCTGCATGCAGAGAAGACTGATGAGGGGCCGGTGATAACCTGGGATGTGCCTGCCACTTTCCACGGATACGGTGCGAAGGCCGACGCTTCCCCCGGGAAGGATACCGATGTTGTGAAATATGTGGTCTACGAGTTTTTCAAAGGTGAGAGCCTGGATATAAATGACCCGGAGGCCATCATATCCATCACCCCGTTCAATGCGGTGCGCCTTGACAGCGCTGAGCCGGGGACTACTTTTATAGTAACTGCGGTGGATCGCATGAATCGCGAGAGCGCCCCTTCGGCAAAGCTTATCATAAAATGAATTGAAACCCACACAAAGAATAGAGCGCAAAGCCACGGTAAGTCGGTTTTGCGCTCTATTGTCGTATTCTAAAGATTGAAATAGTACGTTCCTGTAGAGAGGACGACGTAAAAATCGTAATAGCTTCCTCTCAGGTAGTACGAGGTGTTGACTGCAGGTACATCCACCCCCATGTTCCAGGTGTCGCTCCAAGGGTTCCATGCGTTTATTACCTCCACGTCATACTGGATTCCGTTGTAGTCATAGTTCACTCTCAACGGCAGTACCCTCCATACTCCTTGTGCGTCATAGCCGCAGGCCATCACGGTGAGGTTGCCTCCCTGTTGCCAGTCGTAGCCGTAATATGTGGGAGTCCATGAGGGATTTGAAGCAGGGGGAGGAGGACCCCAAGGAGAACCCCAGTTGGGACCGCCCATGCCCGGACCCATGCTCCAGTTGCTTCCGCCCGGGGACGGAAGTGAATTGCCACCGGGAAAGCTGCCGCCGCCCGGGGCCGGCAGACTGTTTTGGGCGTATGCCTCCAATGCGAGCGACAAAGCGGCCAGCAGTATGGTAAAGTGTCTCATAGCAGAGTCTATTTGGTTGATTTATATGTTGTTGGTTTATATTGTCAACAAATTATCACACCCAGATGTTGACTGGGTCATATTTTTTTTTTAATTTTGCATTTGATTAAAAACAGAGGAGCCAAATCCCTCTGCGAAGACTATCAAGACTGACAAAATGAAGCTGAACAACATTATATGTGTCGCCGTTTCGGCCGTGCTTGCACTTGGGTGCGTTTGCTGCTCCGGCTCGGATTCCGGCAACGGGAACGGCTCGCAGACGCTGAGCGCCGAGGAGCAGACCGAGGCCGTGAACAAGGGGCGCCTGGCCGCGCGGGCACTAATCAATGTCGCCGCTGACGATACCTTGGGCATGCAATCCAAGCTGCTGGAGGCCCGGGCCATACAGAGCAGCTATCTCACGGCTGGCCGGAAAGCTCAGGCCGAGGTGTTTGACACCGCCTTTATCCACACTCTCAGGGCCGTGCGTCCTGACATAGCCCGTGAAATCGAGCTGATGACCGAATAACCCGATATTAACGCTCTTAAACATAATACCTAAATGACACTCGTAGACAGATTTCTTGAGTATGTAAAGTTCGACACGCAGAGCGACGAGCTTACCAACATGACGCCTTCCACACCGGGTCAGATGATTTTCGCCCAATACCTGGAGGGAGAGCTGCACAAGATGGGCTTGGAAGATATAACTCTCGACGACAACGGATACCTGATGGCCACATTGCCGGCCAACACTGACAAGAAAGTGCCGGTGGTGGGTTTCATAGCGCATCTGGACACAAGCCCGGACATGAGCGGACGCCATGTGAATCCCCGCATTGTCAAGAATTACAACGGAGACTCCATCACTCTCAACGAGAAGGAGGGGGTGGTGCTGAGTCCCGACGAGTTCCCCGAGCTGCTCAATTATCTTGGCCAGGACCTGATCGTTACCGACGGCACCACGTTGCTCGGAGCGGATGATAAGGCCGGAGTGGCAGAGATAATAGATGCCGTGGCATATCTTCAGGCGCATCCGGAAATCAAGCATGGACCTGTGCGCATAGCCTTCAATCCGGACGAGGAGATAGGCAAGGGTGCGCATAAGTTTGATGTGGAGAGGTTTGGATGCGATTTCGCCTACACCATGGACGGCGGCGAGATCGGCGAGCTGGAATATGAGAATTTCAATGCAGCCGTGGCCAAGATAACCATAAAGGGACGTAACGTGCATCCCGGTTATGCCAAGCACAAGATGATCAACTCCATCCGCGTGGCCGGACAGTTCATGCTCATGCTTCCTCGCTGGGAGACCCCCGAGCATACCGAGGGCTACGAGGGCTTCTACCACCTGGTGGGCATCGAGGGTACCGTGGAGCAGACGGTGATGACCTACATCATCCGTGACCATGACCGCGCCCGTTTCGAGAGCCGCAAACGCGAGATAGAGCATCTTGTACGCAAGACCAACAGCGAGTTCCCCGACAGCTGCACCGTGGAGATTTCCGACCAGTACTACAACATGCGCGAGAAGATAGAGCCTGTGATGCACATCATAGACATCGCCGTGCAGGCCATACGCGATGCAGGCGTCACTCCCAAGGTGCAGCCTATCCGTGGCGGCACTGACGGCGCGCAGCTCAGCTTCAAGGGACTCCCTTGCCCGAACATTTTCGCCGGAGGCCTGAATTTCCATGGCCGTTACGAGTTCGTGCCTATCCCGTCCATGGAGAAAGCCCGCGACGTGGTGGTGCAGATAGCCCGCCTCGTGGCCGAGAAATGACAGCAGGCAGCGGGTGGATACGCTCATAGTCATCACAGGGCCTACCGGCGTGGGTAAAAGCGATGTGGCCGTCCAGGTGGCACGCTCGTTGGGTACGGAGATTCTTTCTGCCGACTCCCGCCAGGTATATGCCGGCATACCCGTCACCACCGCCGCTCCTACAGAGATACAATTGAGGCAGGTGCCCCACCATTTCGTGGGTTGCCTGCCTCTTGACGCCTATTACAGCGCATCCTTGTTCGAGGAGCGTGCGCTTGCCCTGCTTCCCGGCATTTTCGCCCGCTGCGGCGGCGTGGCTGTGGCCTGCGGGGGCTCCATGATGTATGTGGACGCCCTGTGCCACGGGCTGGACGAGCTGCCTACCGTCAGTGACCGTGTGCGGGCCGAGGTGACGCGTATGCGGGACAGCGATGGGGACCGTGCCCTGTTGGACATGTTGGATCGTCTTGATCCCGAGTATGGAGCTGTGGTGGACCGCAACAACATGAAGCGGGTCATGCACGCCCTGGAGATATGCCTGGAATCGGGAGTCACTTATTCCTCGCTCAGGGGAAGGCCCAAGGCCGCGAGGCCCTTCCGTATCCTCAAATACATGCTTACTGCCCCCCGGCCTGTGCTTTTTGACCGCATAAACGCACGTGTGGAGAGAATGATTGCCGCAGGCATGGAGCGCGAGGTGCGCTCCGTGGCGCATCTGCGCCATCTCAACTCACTCAACACCGTGGGCTTCAAGGAGATGTTCCGGTATATAGACGGCGACTGGACCTTGGACGAGGCCTTGGCACGCATGCAGAAAAACACGCGTGTCTACGCCAAGAAGCAGTTGACTTGGTATGCCCGTGACCCGCATGTCCGCATCATAGACGTCACGGTGCAAAAAAGCGCCGAGACAATCCTCGGCGCTTTGTATGAGTCATGATGGGGGAAGATGCCACATGGTTAGTTTACGGGTGTCACCGTGTAGCCGGCCTTTCGGAGCAGCGATATCACACCCTTGTCTGCCGGCAGGTGTCCGGCTCCTACCACCACCATCACCGGATGTGAGGCCATTTCCTCCTTAAGAAATTCGACCCAGTTGTAATTACGGTTGAAAATAAGTCGGTCTGCCTCTTGAGGAGACATTGCCTCAGGATCGGTCATCATTTTCTCCACCGCATCCAGGTCGCGTTTCATGTAAGCGTCGGTTATTTCCAGTGTCTGGTCTATGTTCGCTTTGCCGCCGTCAGCCACGGCCTCCATCAGGTCCTCTTTCTGTTTTGAGATAGGGGTTCCGAACAGCATATCCATCTGGAACTCCATTGTCTCGAGTCCGGCCACTTCCTTGCCTGCCTCCTTGGCGCGGTTCTGCATGGTCTGGTCTATGCCCGGCTTTGTCATGTCCTTGTCCGGGAACCGTTCAGCCATGAGCGCGGCCACCATGGTGTTTGACACCGAAGCGGGCTTCATAGGGTAGAACATGCTGAGCGGAGCCTGGCCCTTGGTGACGCGTGTCCATACCACGTTCACCGAGTCCAGCTCGGCAGGAGTGAGTATTTTGTCGAGAGTGCTGTCGGCAGGGGCCATGAGCAGATTCTGGTATTTCATCAACTCCACGGGATTGTTCATCATGGCCATGTCAATCTCTCCGTACAGCTTCTCGACGGAATCGAAAGCCTGGTTCAGTCCGTCTATGGAGTCGAGAATCTCCACCGGAGCGAAATGGTGTGTGCCAAGCAGGTAAGATACCTTGTCAGAACCGGGTTTCTCTACCTTCCACAGGAGTTGCGCGTCTGCGGAGAAGGAGCCGAGGGCGAGGATGGAGCAGGCCGTCAGGGCCAGCTTTTTGAGTCTGGATGTCAGTTTCATTGTATATTTTCTAAATTTGATTTTATTCACTTAGACGCACGCCTACGCTATTTGCTACGCCGTCTTGCAGAAAAAATTATTTGAGCAGCCGTTTGGCCAGGTATTTCATAGGATTGCGCTGTATGTCGGCGTATTCGGTCTCCACCATTTTTGCGGCGGAGGTCCGGACACCCACACGGCTCCACAGCGGGTCGCGCAGTTCGTCCGCGAGAATCATCTCTACCGCCTCGCGCGTGTAGCCAAGCTCGGTGATAAGCGAGCGCACGTGGTAACGCAGCAGCATTACAATCTCGGCATCAATGGAAGCCTGGTCCTGCCCGAGCATACGCTTGAGCTGATGCACATATTTGTACTCCCTGAGAGCCGAATATTTATAGACCGAGGTGGTCTGTCCTCCCCAACGGTAATTATAGCCCAGATAGTCCCTGAACACCATGGACTTACATTCTCTCAGATACTGTATGTTGAAAATCTGGTCCTCACCCCAGAACTGGTCGAAATCCATCCTTGCAGCCTCGCGCAATTTGTCGGCACGGTACAGCTTTCCCCAGCATGCGGGATAAATGTAGCTGTCCATGCCCACGTAAGAGGCCAGGGCGCGAAACTCCTCGCCCTCTATAAGCCTGTCCATGAGGTCCCGGTCGTAACGCTCCTGGTACTTTACCGCCACTCCCTTCATGCGTCGTTGGTTGCGTATTTGCATCAGGTCAGCGCGGTATTCGAGCATGGTTTCCACCATGACCTGCACGGCACGCGGCTCCATCCAGTCATCTGCGTCCATGAAGGCGATGTATTCGCCCTCCGCTTGCGCTATACCTACATACCGGGACTTGAGCAGCCCCAGGTTCCTGTCGTTTCGCACTATCTTCGAACCCGGCATCTTTGTCAGCAGATGCCTTATTTTGGAAGGGGAGGAGTCAGTGCTGCAATCGTCCACCACTATGATTTCAATGGAGGGGTAAGTCTGTGCCAGCAGAGAGCGAAGGCACTTGCCCAGATACTTTTGTTTGTTGTATATGGGTATGATTACGGACACCACCGGACTTTGTTCGCTCATAAGTTCAGGAATCGGTTAATAATTCGTGTAAAGATATAATATTTTCTGTGTTCCCGCAAATGCCCTCGGCAGACTTGGAGAAAGCGTTCCGTTGTAAGGGCACAAGTTTGGGGCGACTGTCCCGTATCCAGCCATTCTAATATGGGATGCTTCAGAGTCTTGGCAACAAAATCTTCGGGATTGGATTTGTCATAATTATTGAGAATCCTCTGGATGCAGTTTTCGCGCAGGCATTGGAAATA
>URZM01000031.1 GCA_900552315.1 uncultured Bacteroidales bacterium
CGGCTTCTTCAGGATGGGCTTTACCGCATCCAGCACCGGAAAACCGAATGAGATATTCGGAACGAAAACACCATCCATAACATCCATATGCAACCAGTCCGCCTCACTGTTATTTATCATTTCGACCTCTTTTTGCAGGTTCAGAAAATCGGCTGCCAGCAAAGAAGGAGCAATCTTATGTTTCATAATTTCAAGTCTTTTGTGCAAAGGTACAAAAAAAGAAAGAGAACACTGCGCAAGTGTCCTCTTTCCTTTAATTTCTTAGTTCATCACATAACCACCGAATTCCGGTTGCAACGCAGGTTCCACATGGTAACTCCGTGCAAACTGAGACAGGAAATCAAGCGTTTGTCTGCTTGGTGTACTCTTCTTCTCGTTCCGGTTCTTTTTAGTTTTATCCTTCAATTCATCCATACATTGAGTAGAAAATCTCTTCATAGGCATCCCCTTTTTAATCGTTTGATAATAAAACGGGAGAATTTTCTACTTATTATATGAACCGAAGAATATTTTTATCTGATTATGCCATAGACAACTCAATACGGTTCTCATCTGCCATACGGCGCATGTTCAGGATAGCATAACGCATACGTCCCAGAGCCGTGTTTATGCTCACGCCTGTAGCCTCGGCTATCTCCTTGAAACTCATGTTGCGATAATAGCGCATCACAAGCACCTCGCGCTGAGCATCCGGCAGCTCATCTATGAGCAGGCGCACGTCATCATGAATCTGTTCGGTGATGAGAAGGTCCTCCACAGTGGCCTCGCTGAGTTCCTTGCGGTTGAGCAGGTCGACATCGTCTATGTCGCAGCTCTGCAAGTTCTCGGATTTCTCCTGTCGGTAATAGTCGATGATCAGGTTGTGCGCTATACGTGAAATCCATGCGGGGAATTTTCCGGTATCGGTGTACCTTCCCTTGCGGATATTCATGATTGCCTTGACAAAGGTGTCCTGGAATATATCATTGGCCACGTCCTCGTTCTTCACGATGCGGACAATATAGCTGTATATCCGCTCCTGATGCCTGGTCAGGAGCGTGTCAAACGCTTCGTTATTACCCTGAGCATAAGCCTTCACCAACTGTTCGTCGTTCATGCTTAACATATTTACCATTCTATTTCCTTATTTTTTGAAGTAGAGGTACGCTATAGGCAAAGGGGGTTTAGGGGTTATAAATGTTGATTCTTGTTTCACGAAATCCCGAGCACGCAGCCCCGGACTTTTATGTTTACTTTTAGCGAATACAAAATTAGCGTTTTTTCCTCTCATCTCCAAATATTTTTTGCCAATAAAAGTAAAAAACAGTGATAAAATATTATGGACAGCACAATATTATCCGTACTTTTCAGTTCCTGCCGCTTGACCTTCCCACACAACATTCTTCCAATCTCCACGTTTATCAGAAGGGAAGCCTTGATTTGTCCCTAAGCAAAACTCTTTACAAACTATGTCAGCTTCACGTCATGACCCACAAAGGTCAACCAAGATAACCTTTGCCGTAAGGCTCACCGGCCTCATAGCCGTGTTCTGCATACTCGCCTCCCTTGCAATAGTGCGCGAAGGGCGTATCTTAGGCCGCCGGCTATGGCCCGAAACTGCAAATCACAAGGCCCTGACCGTGTCTGAGTCCTCCTCCGGCCAACAGGTCATAAACACTACCGAGGCAGGCAAGGACATAACAGGGTTCAACGGCCCGGTACCTCTGCAGATATACATCTCAGACGGCAAGGTGGACTCAGTCACGGCGCTGCCAAATCAGGAAACGCCAAGCTTTTTCAGCCGTGCCGAGGTGTTGCTCCATTCATGGGACGGCCTGACCATAGATGAGGCCTCCGCCAAAGAGGTAGACGCCGTCAGCGGCGCCACATTCTCATCAAAGGCCATCACCGACAATTTCAAGGCCGGCATACGGCTCGCAGACACCGGACACAAAGAGGAAACGGTTTCCGGGAAACAGACCGAAGACCTCACCATTGAGTACACCCTCGCTCTTTTGGTCGCTATCGGGGCCGCATTGACACCACTCTTTGTCAAGAACAAGACCTACAGGCTCATCCAGCAGATTCTAAACGTCGGCGTGCTCGGCTTCTGGACCGGGACTTTCCTCGATTACTCGGTATTCATCCGCACGCTCGCCAACGGCATACCCTTCACCCTGGCCTCGCTCCTCTCCATACTCCTGTTTGTGGTAGCGTTCATATACCCCTTGTTCGGACGCTCCGGGCACTACTGCGCCTGGGTATGCCCTATGGGCTCATTGCAGGAACTCGCCTCGCGTCTCCATCTGCCCAAACTGCACATTTCCACCAGGACCGTCAAGGGCCTCACATTTTTCCGGAACGCCCTATGGTGCTTGCTCGTCCTGTGCCTGTGGAGCGGACTGTTGGCCTCCTGGATTGACTACGAGCTGTTCAGCGCGTTCATAGTCAAGAGCGCCTCCACCGTGGTGCTCGTAACGGGTGGCGTATTCCTGTTGCTCTCGCTGGTCATCATGCGGCCTTTCTGCCGGTTCGTATGCCCCGTGGGCACGCTACTCAACCATGCCGAGGGCAAAATGTGAACCATTACCTCCGTTAACCTGTTAAAACGATTGAAATAATGAAAGCATCAAACTGGCTGAACGTGCTGCTGGGCGCCGGAGTGGTGACCTTGGCAGTGCTGCTGGCCCTGAACCACAACGACATGAAGGACACTATCGACAGCAATACTGTACGCAACGACGCAGCCCTCGACTGCATCATGACCCGCACAAGCGTGAGGGAATACACCGACAAACAGGTACCCGACTCCATCGTCGAGACACTCCTGAAGGCCGCCATGGCGGCTCCCACCGCCATGAACAAGCAGCCTTGGCATTTCGTGGTGGTCACCGACAAGGCTGTACGCGAGGCTATAGCCCAGGCTGACCAGTACATACGCGCCAAGGAGGCGCCGCTCGTGATTGTGGCTTGCGGAGACCTCGCCAAAGAAGAGGATGGCGAAGGACGCGATTTCTGGATACAAGATGTGTCAGCCGCCACCGAAAACATTTTGCTGGCCGCCCACGCACAGGGGCTCGGAGCCGTATGGTGCGGCATCCATCCCATCAAAGCCCGCGAGAAGGCGATAGCCGACATTCTCGGTCTTCCAAAGGACATCGTCCCTTTGAGCGCCGTATGTATAGGCTATCCGGCACACGAGCACCAGCCCAAAGACAAATGGAACCCCAAGGCCGTGCATTACGATAAATACTGAGCAATTCCGGCGCGAAGACCGGTTACAGTCTCGGAATCCTCAGCCCAGGGTTCCGAGACTGTCCTTTTCCGCGCCCGTCCGTGCCGTGTCAGTCATTTCGGGACGCACATGCCGTTGGCGCATTTCTATATACCTGCTGGCGTAGCGCCACAAGGTGTCGTTCTGCGCCTCGCTCAAATGCGAGTCCAGGTCCATGGGATAACGCCAGTATATCTCCTTGATGCGGCGCTCGAGGCGCTCCTCAAGGGCCTTGGCGCGGCCGGTGGTGTCTGTGTCGGCACACCTCGCCATGGAATCGCCGTATGCCTTGTATGCGTCCAGCAGCTCGCCGTACAAGGCGTCGCACTGCCTCGGGTCCACCTTCTTCTCCTCTTCCCCTCGGCACGAGCACAGCGCGCACAGCGCCAATGCCGTAAACAACATCACGTATTTTCTCATCCTCGCAGCTTGTCTTTTATGAACCGGCCTGTATATGACCTTGGATTGGCGGCTATCTCCTCAGGAGTGCCGGTGGCCACTACCTCGCCGCCCGCGTCGCCACCCTCCGGGCCTATGTCTATCACATGGTCGGCACACTTTATCACATCCGGATTATGCTCTATTATCAACACCGTGTGGCCGCGCTCCACAAGCGCGCGAAGCGATTTCAGCAACGTGGAGATGTCATGGAAATGCAATCCCGTGGTCGGCTCGTCGAAAATGAAAAGGGTCGGCTCGCTCTTCTCCTGGCTCAGGAAATAGGCCAGCTTCACGCGTTGGTTCTCTCCTCCAGAAAGCGACGACGAGGTCTGTCCCAGCTTTATGTAGCCGAGACCCACGTCGGCAAGCGGCTGCAGCTTGCGCACCACGCGCTTGTCTCCGGTGGTGCCGGACTCGCCGAAGAACTCTATGGCCTGCGCCACGGTCATGTCCAGCACCTCGTCTATGCTCATGCCCCGGTAGCGCACATCCAGTATGTCCTGCTTGAACCTCTTGCCGCCGCACGCCGAGCAGGGCACCGTGATGTCGGCCATGAACTGCATGGGGATGGTGATCACCCCCTCCCCCTTGCACTCGTCACACCGGCCCCCATCGGTATTGAAACTGAAATAGGCCGGGGTGAATCCCATCTGGCGCGCCAGGGCCGTCTCGGAGAACAGGCGGCGTATCTCGTCGTATGCCTTCAGATAGGTGGCCGCATTGCTGCGGGTCGAGGTGCCTATCGGGTTCTGGTCCACGAACTCCACATGGCTCACCGCATCCAGGTCCCCGCCGAGGCCCCTGTGCGTGCCCGGGGCGTCCGCAGGCTCGCCTAAATGGCGCATCATGGCGCGATACAGGATGTCTTTCACGAGCGTTGACTTGCCCGAGCCGCTCACGCCGGTCACCACCGTAAGCACCCCGAGCGGGAACCGCACGTCCATCCCCTTCAGATTGTTCTGGCGCGGCCCCTTCACCTCTATGTATTTCTTCCAGGGCAGCCTATGCTTCGGCACCGGTATGTCCAGCTCTCCGCGCAGATAGCGCAACGTGTAGCTGTCGCGGTCATCCGTCGCCGGGTCCACTGCCTCGTTCACAGGCCCGGCGTATATGAGCGACCCGCCCAGTCGGCCTGCGTCCTTGCCGATGTCTATGATATAGTCCGCCATGCGCATTATCTCCTCGTCATGCTCCACTATCACCACAGTGTTGCCCAGGGACTGGAGGCTTCTCAGCACCTTGATGAGGCGGTCCGTGTCGCGCGGATGAAGCCCTATGGAAGGCTCGTCCAGTATATAGAGCGAGCCCACCAGGCTGCTGCCGAGCGACGTGGCCAGGTTGATGCGCTGGCTCTCCCCGCCGGAAAGGGTGGAACTGAGCCGGTCCAGGGTCAGGTACCCCAGGCCCACGTCCTGAAGGAAACCCAGGCGGTTGCGAATCTCGGTGAGAAGCCGCTCGGCTATCTTCCCCTCGCCCCCTTCCAGCTCCAGACTCTCGAAGAAGGCGCGCAGGTCGTTCACAGACATCACCACAAGCTCCGTGATGCTCCTGCCTCCCACCTTCACATACTCCACGTCAGGACGAAGACGCCTCCCCCCGCAGGTGGGACACACGCGCTTGCCCCTATACCGGGCCTTCATCACCCTGTACTGTATCTTGTACTGGTTCTGGTCCACCCACTCGAAAAAACCGTCTATCCCGTACCATTTCCCCTTGCCGTGCCACAGGAAATCCTTTTGCTCCTGGCTCAGGTCGCAATACGGCGTATGGATAGGGAAATCATACTGACGGGCCACGCTGATCAGGTCATGCTTGCACTCCCCCATTTTCTCGCCACGGAAACACTGCACCGCGTCCTCCATCACGCTCCTGGTCTTGTCCGGGATCACCAGGTCCTCGTCTATGCCCATCACCTTGCCGAACCCCTCGCACTCCGGGCACGCGCCATACGGATTGTTGAAATTGAACATCAGATCCGTCGGCTCGCGGAACTCCATGCCGTCGGCCCTGAAGCCTCCCGTGTACTCATGCTCCTGCACCCCGTCCGGGAGCCAAGCCTTTATGTAGCACGTGTTTCCCCCCTCATACCAAGCGGTCTCCACACTGCCGGCCAGGCGGCTTGCCTCGTCGGCCTCGGAGCTTACCATAAGCCTGTCCACCAGCAGCTTGCAGCCCTTTATGTCAAGCTTGCCCGAACTCAGCAGGTCCGATATGTCCGTAAACTCCCCGTCCCGTTCCAGTCGGGAATAACCCTCCTTCAGCAACACGTCCAGCTGCTGGGCCACCGTGCGCCCCTCCGGCACCACTATGGGCGACAGAACGGCTATACGTGTCCCCTCCGGCAGCTCCAGAGTCTGCTGCGCTATTGTCTCCGGCGTATGGCGGCGCACCCGCTCTCCGCTCACAGGGCTTATCGTATGTCCCACCCTGGCGAACAGCATGCGCATATAGTCATAAATCTCGGTGCTCGTTCCCACCGTGCTTCGCGGGTTGCGGGTGTTCACCTTCTGCTCTATGGCTATGGCCGGGGGCAGACCCTTGATATAGTCACACTCCGGCTTGTGCATACGCCCCAGAAACTGGCGCGCGTATGCCGACAGGCTCTCCACATAGCGGCGCTGACCCTCGGCGTAAAGAGTGTCGAAAGCCAGCGAGCTCTTGCCGCTGCCGCTCACGCCAGTCACCACAACGAGCTTCCCTCGGGGTATCTCCACGTCCACATTCTTCAGATTGTTGACACGCGCCCCCTTCACCAATATGTTGCCGCTCCCCTCGCCGACGGCAAGAGGAGCGTTTCTATCATTTGAAATCCTACTCTTTGAAATCTTATTCTTCATCGTCAATAATCAACTTACAAAGTTAATGCCAAAAATCCGAACCACCCGCGCCCGCACCCGAAAAATCCCCAACTCTAACCTTTTTTAAGACTCCCCTTAATCCCCTCCTCCATACCCGCACCTCAACCTCCACTCCCTTCATTCCCCTAAGCCGCCAATCCTCCCTATTCTCCCTCATTCCCCTTCTAATTCCTCTCATCCCTATCATCACCCTCTCTCATCACTCTCATTACTCACATCACCCTCATTTCCCTCACCACTCTCACACCTCTCTCATCACTCTCATTTCTCTCACACCTCTCATCACTCCCCTCTACCACAAACCCAATCACGCCCATCATCCTAACCCCATCGCCGCTCCATACTGGCACCGGAGGTGCCCACACTTCGTTAACCCCGGGTGCTCGTCACCCGGGGTACGCTCACTGACACGCAACAGCCTCGGAGAGGCTGTACCATTCCGCTCATCCCCCTCAACAATTTCCGCAAAAATTTGCATATATCAATTCAATGTAGTAAATTTGCCATTGAATCAACTTTTGCCTCTCATGCCCTCACATCGCCACCTGATATCGATGCTCCTGCTGCTCCTCCCGGCCTTAGCCGCAAGGGGGCAGTCAATCTTCGCCGACAAGTACCTGCAAAGCCCCAACATGAACTCGCTGGGCGAGTACGGCGACGTACCTGTATCCCTGTACACCGGCATACCCGAGGTCAGCCTGCCCCTGCTCGAAATCGGCGACGGCACACACTCCATACCCATCTCCCTGTCATACCACGGAGGAGGAGTCCGACCCGACTCACATCCCGGGTGGGTAGGAATGGGATGGACACTCCACGTCGGCGGAAGCATCTCCCGGGTAGTGGGAGGCTTACCCGACGAGTCAGACAACTACAATGCCTCAGTCGCCACCCATTCAGGAGGCTTCTGCCATCCTAAATACGGGTGCATATACAACAAGCGCGGCAACCTCGGCGGAAAGAGTGGGTTTAACGATAACATGTTCGCGGACATGGAGGATCCCAGCTATCCCGAAGAGGAGAATCTGGCCGTATGGGACATGGAGATGGACCAGTTCTCTTTCAATTTCATGGGATACACGGGAAAATTCTACTACACACGTGAAGGCTGGGTGGTGGACTCCGATTCCGACCTCAAAATCATCCTCGATGTCTCGGACGAACTTGCCGAGACAAACATGCCGAGGGTGTTCGTGATTTCGGCTGACCCTCCCCACACGCAGGTGTTCCACGAATGTCGCTCACGCGCCATAAGCAATTTCCTGATTATCGACCCGCAGGGCACCAAATACTATTTCGGAGGCAAGGACAGGTCCGATGCCATAGAGTACTCCGTAGGGTTCTTCGCGCAGCACAACTCCGAGATCGCGGCCACGGCCTGGCACCTCACACGCATCGAGTACACCGACGGCCAGGTCGTTGATTTCCGCTACGAGAAAAATCACTTCGTGGCCGAGATGGGCATATCCGAGTCTTTCATACAGACCTCCACCCTCAATCCCATGGATCCTCGAATCGAGGTTTACAATGGCGTGAACGTCACCGAAAACACGGATGCCGGCGGTCTTTATACGGGCCGTGACTTTGCCGACGGCTCTCTGGTGGCACCCTCATACCTCAGCTCCATAGAATGTGGGGATTATCTTGTAGAGTTCGACATAGCCCCCACCCGCGAGCTGCGCTATCCCATGTACAGCATATGCCGCAACCATTTCATGGCGCGCACGGAAAAGTACGGCGACTGGAACTCTCTCGTCTATCTCGCCTCATCTGACGTGTACGGCAACCCCGCCTCCAACAACAAGGGTTCCTCCCTGATGCTCGACGCCCTTACCTGGTACAAGCTCACGGACATAACCCTCAAGGCCGACGGCAACGTGCAGCGAAAGTTCCATTTCTCCTATAATGACGAGGACTCCGTCACGCAAGGCACCATGCGCCTGGCGCTCCTGGAGGTGCGCGAGGACGGCGTCGGCTCCCACTCTTTTGAATATGACCGCATACACCTGCTCCCTGACTATTGCAGCTATGACGTAGACCACTGGGGTTTTTATGCCGACACCGGTATCGCCACCCGTCTGGACGACGCCTACCAGTACGGGCAGAGGGCCTGCAAGCTCACAGACCCATCCTATCACTCTCGGCGCGAACCGCAGCCTCAGAAAGCTACCATCGGCTCTCTCATGAAGATAAACTACCCCACAGGCGGATACACCCGTTTCGTATACGAGCCGAACAGTTACTGCCGCGAGGTGAACGCCGACCGCGACGGTCTCAGGGTCCACCAAGACGAACGGTTCGCCGGTGGCGTCCGCGTCAGGGAAATCCACAACAACGCCTCCGCTGACCCTGAGTGCGAGTTCCTGTTCAAGCGATTCGTCTACCGCGACGTCACCGACTCCGCCGCCGACACTGCCCACACCTCCGGCATCCTCCTTCAGCCCCCCTGCTACCGGCACCTCAACAAGGAGAATGGTCAAGGCTTTATGTTCCGCAACGATTGCTACAACGCCCAGTCGGTGCGCAGGCTCGGCTCAAACCCCGACGTGTGCCACATAGGCTACTCGTGCGTCTCTGAAATAGGACCGGACAACTCTGTCACCGTGTACCGTTTCGTGGATTTCGCCGACAGACCTGACGACAGGCTCCAGCGCACCGACCTATATTTCCAGTACCATGTCCCCTACCTATCCTGGGCGGCCAGGCGCGGACATCTCAAGTCCAAGCGTGAATACTCCGACACGCATCTTCTCTTGCGCGAGACCACCTATGTCTACACATATCTCCGGCACTCAATACTCGCCTCCGAAAAGTGCCAAATCATATATCACAACGGCTGGCGATACCCCGACATCTCCCCCTGCTGTTTCCTCACCGGAGCCAAGCGCGACTACCAGGTCTGCGCGACCGAGTACTGGCCGGACGGCTCCTCAATGGAGCTGTTCTCACAGCTCTCCTATAACAGTCACCTGCTCCCCATGAGCACCGAGACGCTGTTTCCCGACGGCTCTTCCGAGCGTCGCGAGATTCTCTACACCTCCGATTTCCCGGACACCCCCCTGTACAAAGCCATGGCCGACGCCAACCTTCTGGCATTTCCAGTCAGCGACCGCCTGACGCGTCTGGACAAGGACTGGGAAAACGAGACTCTCTTGAACGAAACGCTATACTCGTACACCGACGGCAACTGGATGCGTCCCGCCTCTGAGTCCGTAAGGCGTGGCGACGGCTCGCACCCCTCCTCCCTGCGCCGCGAGTTCGGCCTGCACGGTCGGCCCGTTTGCGAAATGGCCGACGACCCGGACGACCTTACCATATATGTATGGGGCTATGAGCACCGATACATTGTGGCCACCGTCAAGGGCGCTTCGCTGGACCAGGTAAAGGCCGGTCTCGGCGACCTCGACGCTTTCGCGGCCGCCCCGGCACCGGATTTCGCCAAGCTCTCCGCGTTGCAGAAGAGTCTCCCCTCGGCGCTGGTCACGATTTACGACCGCAAGCCCGGCTTCGGAATCAACCGGATTACAAGCCCCGACAAGACTGCCCTCCGCTACCACTACGACTCCACGGGCCGACTCTCTTACACCTCTGACCGGTTGGGTCATCCATTAGAGATATATGACTGGCAGTACGCGTCCCAAGGCTCCGTCTCCAACTGGCTGCAGACCGCCGTGGCGACGCAGTCCCTGAACTCCAGGTCCGCCGCCTTGGCTTCCGCACTCGTGTCCCGCGACCTGTTCGACGGTCTCGGTCGCAAGGTCGCCTCCCGCTCATGGCGCGCAGGTTCCTCCTCCCCACACATAGCCTCACTTTCCGAGCTTGACGGCAAGGGGCGCCCGGTGCGCGCATGGCTCCCTGCACCTGTTTCCGGCGACCTGGACTCTCCCCTCTCGGCGGAGTCCCTGAAGTCCGCTTACGCCGACCCTCTCTCGGCCTTCTCCGCCACCGTCTACGAGGCCGCCCCGGCGGGCAGGCCTGTCTCGGCCTCTCGCCCCTCAAACGCGCGGCCCGACGGCTCCACCCCATCCATCTCCACCGAATACCTATGCAACTCGGCCTCTTCCGCCTCTCCCATGCTCCGTTGCCGGCTGGTGACCCTCGCCGGGAATATCGTGTCCGGAAACGCCTGGTACGGCGCTGGCTCCCTGCGCGTCACCCGCATCACCGACGAAGACGGCGAGGTATCCCTCTCCTTCACCGACATTAAGGGTCTCAAGGTCCTGGACCGCCGTGTGAGCGCTCTCTCGGGAGAGTTCTTCGACACCCGTTACCTGTACGACGACCTCGACCGGCCGGTCTTGGTTCTTCCTCCCTCCGTGTGCCGTGACCTGGAGCGCGGCGTCTCCCTCGACCTCTCCGACTCTCAGGTCCGCGCCCGCTGTTTCTCTTACGCCTATGACCGCCGGGGGCGTGTCCGTTCCGCCTCCATGCCCGGAGCCGTCCCCTCTAAAACGGCCTATACGCCCGGAGGCAAGCCCGTCCTGGTGCAGGACGGCGCTCTCAAGGCCTCCTCCAGGGTGGTCCGCACCGCTTACGACCCTCTGGGCCGCCGCGCCTTCACGGCCATGCAGCATGACGACGGCTCGTTGTTCGCCCTCGCAGACAGCATCTGCGGACTGCCTTCTTCCACCTCCTTCGTACCCTCCCTGTCCGGCGAGGGTCCCCTGTTCGGCTACCGTCCCCTGTCCGACGGTCCCTCCATCGCGCGTGACGACCTGCTCAGCGCCGACTATTATGACGACTACAGTTTCCTGCGCCATTTCCCGCAGCACGCCGACTCCCTCGCTTTCCGCAGCGTCAAGGGATGCGACCCCAGGGGGGATCTACGCCTCACTTTCTCCACCGCCGGTCACCTCACAGGCTCCGCACGCAGGGTGGTTCCCCATTCCGGCTCCGGGCCATTGCTCCCCTCGGCTTTCTACTATGACGAGCGCGGCAGGCTCGTGCAGTCCGTGGCCGCCAACCATCTCGGCGGTTATGACCGCACCGCTCTCTCACTCTCTTTCGACGGGCGTGTACTCGCCTCCACCCACATTCACTCATCCCCGGACACGCTCATAATCGCCGAGCGCACCTTCGACTGGAACGAGGACCTCGCCCCCTTGGCCGTGCGCATGAGGGTCAACGGAGGTCCATGGACTGTCCTCACCGCCTCTGAGTACGACGATTTCCGCCGCACCGTCTCAGTAGGCTTGATCGACGGCGGACTGGACGTGGACTATGGCTGGGCCGACTCCGGCGAGCTGCAGTCCATCTCTTCCGAACCTTTCTCCCAGTCTCTGTACCGCCGCTCCACTCCCCCGGGCGCCCCTGCCTCCCTCAAACCCCTCTTCAACGGGCGTGTCTGCGCCGAGTCCTTCTCCCTGGCGGAGTCCCCGGGAGCGAACGGAAGGAAGCTCGCCGCATCATACTCTTATTCCTATGACGGCCCCCGGCTCCTGAGCGCCGACTATGCCGAGGCCTCTCGCTCCGAAAGGCCTCTCTCAGGCATAGCCGCAGGATCCGTCTCATGCCAGAATCCCGACTACAGTGTCCGGTACTCCTGGAACCCGGACGGGGCGCCTCTCTCCATTCGCCGACACGGCCTGGCCGACAGGTCCGTCTCCTCATCCCCCTTCCCCTCGCCCGCAGGCTCGCGAACACTCTGCACATACGGCCTGGTGGACGACATTTCCCTGTCATGGAAGGGGCCTCGCCTCGACCGCGCCGACGACAATGCCGAGGACTGCACCCTGTCCATCGCCACCGATTTCTCCGAGAAGGTACGCCGCGACGGCGAGTACGCCTACGATCCCGACGGAAGGCTCTCGCGCGACAGCAACAAGGGTGTGACCATCTCCTACAACATACTCGGACTGCCCTCCCTGGTGTGCGATGGCGTGAACCGCATACGACGCACTTACGACTCCCAAGGCACGCTGCTCCGCGCCGAATACGGCACCGAGCGCATCGAGTTCACATCCCCCGAGCCGGGACAGGTCGGCGCGATCGTGGCCACACCCGTCTTCGACCTCGCCAGCGTCTCGGACCGCTGCGGTCCCGTGGAATACGCCGACCACACCGTGGAGCGGTACATCCACGAGGCCGGATGGATCGACTCCCATGGCCGGCACGTGGCCGCCGTGCGCGACTGCCGGGGAAGCCTCCGCGCAACCTGGACAGCACACTCCGCGCTGCCCTCCGCCTCCGGCAACAGCAACAACAACGGCAACAATACCAACAGCAACCCCTCCGCCTCCGGCAACAACGGTTTATCCCTGACCCTACCCGGCCAAGGCATAGGCCAGGTGCTGCCCGCAGGGAACGTATACGCCGACCTGACGGCCTACTACCCCTTCGGCCTACCCTTCGCCGACTGGCAGGGCTCCTCCCGCGACCTATTCTCCGGAAAGGAGCTGGAAAGGAGCGGCAACCTCCTTGACTACGACTTCCACGCCCGACGCCTCGACCCACAGCTCCTCATCTTCGACAAGCCCGACCCCCTGGCAGCGACCTACCCCCACCTAAACCCCTACCTATACTGCGCCGCAAACCCCGTATCCCTGACCGACCCCTCCGGCATGCTCTTTACAACAATAATGGAGAACCTCATGGGTAATTTAGAACAAGAGGCGACCTTTGTTGAGAGAGAGGCTCTATTTGATGGAGATATTGCAAAAGCTGTCGAACTCGGCCGTTTTAAAATAGGAATAAGGCAAGCAAGAGAATCTTCGCAGGTTTATGACTATACCCCTGAAAAATCAGATCAGAAAGATGTGTTCGGAGCAACATATTTTGATGCATCTACAGGGAAGGTATTCATCTCAGATTGTACCTATGATGGAGAATTCTCAATTGACAGATTCGGCCATGAGGCCATGCATGTTGTTCAATTCGAACAAGGCAAAATAAGTTTTGGAGCAAAAGAAAATAGGGCAATGTATAATCTTAGTAACCAATATCCTGGCATGTCACATGGTTTATTAGATATAATAGACGAATATGAGGCTTACAGGATACAGTCACTGCTGGAAACCCCTAAACGACAGTTTGAAAAGGCTCTTATGCCTTACGACATAGAGCATAATTCACAATACATAAATTATCCAAGAGAATATATAGATGTACACTATCTTTATAATCGGTCGGGTTCTCTGCCCGTTAATGTCATTCCAAATTTTAAAAAACTGGCTGACGATTATAAATTCGCATTCAGATATAAGGGACAAACCTTTAAACCATAAATTTCCAATAGCATGAAACTAATAAAGGAAATAGCACTTACGATATGGCTATCACTCTTCATCAGCTGTGGCTCCAGTACTGTTTGTGAAATGGAGATGTATGCTGAGACTAATCCTGTATTGGGTAATCAACACGCTGTATGTCAAGTTTACAAAAACGGAATATACATCCAGTCTGATGGACAGACTGGTCTATGGCGGTTTTACGACTTTGCCAATTTGAAGAACTCCATCCTGTTCCTGAAAAAGGATTTTAACAGGTCCTTCACACAAAAACAAACAAACATCATTGACTTGAGCGAAATATACATGCGCTTCATCAGATTCTATACCCATGACCTGAAAAATCTACATTGGGTCGAAAAAGGAGGGAGACCTTTTATTCGAAAGCCAGAAAAAGACAGCCCCCTGTTCAAGAAATTGCATCGGCTGTCCCATGAGTATACGCACGGCGACTTTGAGTTCGTATGCAACAAGGACACTTACGGCGAATTCCTGATGGACTCCATCGGTTTGTTCAACGCACCTGATAAGAAGTACGGTTATATGCGTAGAATCAATGGGATAACAGGGCACAAGCTCTCTCTGCTGAAAACCGGGAACATATATGATTTCCATTACAGGATGGATACCCCGGCAGTCAGCGAGAGAGGCGACACTTTGCCCCTGCTGTGGTGCAGGGCATACCTGCCCGCAGGCATACGCAAGGTTGCCATGCCTACGCAAGATGACCTGGTGTTTGACTATGGGGACAACCAATTCCTTTGGATTCATCTCAATCCCAATGACACCTGCCGGGACATACAGCGCGCTCAGTGCATCACGGATAACGAAGCCCGGCAATTCATCGACAGCCATTTCCCCGCCGACTATGACAAGAACCTCATGGACCTCGCCGTTGTCAAGCGGCACATGGAATCTTCCGTGGGTAAAAGCCCCATAAGGATGAGAACCAACCGTTGCACGGTCATAAGCTCAGAGTTCAAAAAGGCTAATGCCCCCTTGTTGGAGACTATGCTGTTCAAGACTTTTGTCGAGGACGACATTCAGTTGATGGGAATCATACGCGACATCACAAAAGACGGTGTCGCAGAGATGGACAGAAAACTTGACCCGCCGCTTGGATGCGACGTGGAGTCGGAGGAGTTCAAACACTCCGTCGACTCATTCCATTTCCTGTACCCATTCAGCCTGAAAAACCAACAGACTCCCCCCAGGTCTATTTTCTAAACAAACGACAAAGCCGAACAATACCTACTGCAGCCGCGAGCACCCACTGACGGTTCCTTGCTCCGGACCAGCAGGATTTCGAGCATGAGCGATTCAAGGAGCTACGCGGATTATTCATGGAGGGAGTCAAACGGGAAAATAAGGGATGGGGTGTGACATGACGATGAAAAATTTTTGAGGACTGTGGAAACTTATGGGACACGACTGCGTTATATAAGTGTATGATGTCCGAAATCAATTAAAATCAAAATATAAACACTTAAAAACCATCGTAATTATGAAACCCATTCATGTTATATGCGCTGTAATCGGCGGTGCTGTCGCAGGTGCCGCAGTAGGTCTTCTCTTCGCCCCCGAGAAAGGGTCGGACACTCGTGACAAAATCGCCACGGCTCTCCGCAAGAAAGGCATCTGCCTGAAGAAGAACAAAATGGAGGAGCTCGTAGACGAAATCGAGGAGCATCTGGAAAACGAGGATTGAGTCTCAGGGTCGTCCCCATCCGCATAATTTAGATTAACATTAACAAAGAAAAGATATGAAGAATCTCGGCTTACTTTACGCATTCCTTGGCGGAGCCATCGTAGGCGCCGGCGCAGCTATCCTGTTCGCCCCTGCCAAGGGTTCTGACCTGCGTTCCAAAATCTGCAGCACCCTGCGTCGCAAAGGTGTAAAAATCAGCGACTCCGAAGTGGATCAGCTTGTGGCTGAACTCTCCGGGGCCATCGAGAAATAACGAGTTTTTATCTGTGAGATAACAACAAGTAATAGCTTGTCTCCGGGAGGCTGCGCCACATTCGGCTTCGGGCTTTCCGGAGACTTTGGAGTATTCAGGCATTTGAAGTCCACGCACAAAGTAAATGTGCATTTCGACTTGTATGTAGGGATGCACCACGGTGCATCCGCTTGTTCTTTTAGAGAGTGTTTGAATCACACCGCATAGAATCCTTATAGAATCTTAAGACGGTTTAAACCCAAACACACTCTTATACCCAGGCATCCGACTCTCACTTAACCCCTCCTCTGACATTGCTTATGAAACAATCGTTTATGGACCAAATCAAAGAGCTTTTCAAGCTCGGGAAGAGATACGTGCGGCTGCAGGCTGACTGCATACGTCTAACCGCCGCCGAGAAACTGACCGTACTGTTCTCCTCGCTGGCACTGGGCCTTATCGGCATCCTGCTGGGCGCGCTGTGCGTGGTGCTTCTGGCCATGTCGGCAGTATGCGCTTTCGGCGAGATGATGGCTCCCTGGCTGGCCTACCTGTGCGTGGCCGGGATAGTGGCCCTGCTCGTGGTCCTGCTGATAGCGTTCCGCAAACATCTGATAGTAAACCCTATAGCCCGGCTTATATCGAAACTGATATATCCCAAGGTCCCAACCGTCAAAAACAAAGAAGGCCATGAATGAAGACAAGAAAAACACGGCCGTGATGGCGCTTGCCGACGAGCCGGTGAAAAAGAAAGGATACAGCCTGGACGAGATGCGCTACCAGCTCGCGCTCAAAGAGCTGCAAAAGGAGTTTTGCAAGGAGAAGCTGATC
>URZM01000032.1 GCA_900552315.1 uncultured Bacteroidales bacterium
ACTGTTCTTTTCGGTGGATGCTGTTCAAGCGGTGAGTGAGGGGGCGGTCGTAAAAGTCCTTATCCGGCAATGCGCCCCAGAACACGGACGACAGCCATTCAGTCTTATGGTGAAGGCAGCGTCCCCGATGCCATTCCATAAGGCGATGGCCGTTGTCGGTGTTCAGCATTGCCCATAGGCGTGATGCGGTCAACTGGTGTCAGTGGACTTGTCCACCGTCACTTGTTGACGGCATATCGCCGCAGACACGGCAGACCGCCCCCTCTCTCCGCTTTGGAGTAAAATAAATGCGGAGAATAATCCCTTCAACGCTGGGTTATTCTCCGCTATTTTTGTTTAGGAAGGTTAAGGTTGTGTTATACTTGTGGCATCTTGAATATTACCAAATCAGGACTTAGACGCCCCATTTCAGCAGAAAGTGTTTCCGGGAGGAATTTAGCGTACACTTTCTCAGTAACATCTGTGCTTGCATGACCAAGTAGGCGGCTGACAACAGTCATAGACAATCCTTTATTGAGTGCAAGAACTGCAAATGTATGGCGCGCAACGTGCATTGTCAGGCTGAAGTTGAGTTCAAGTTTCTCTCCAACAACATTAAGAGACTGGTTAATGCACTTTGTCGCACTGTTTCTGGCGCGATACAGTTCTTCCTCATTATCAATGTCCAGATTCTCCTTGACTAAATCAAATACATATTTGGTATCAGGGCGTTTTTCCTTCCATTTCTTCAGTATTTCTATGGCAGATTCAGACAGGGGTATTACATGGCGTTTATTTGTTTTTACCATGACCTTGCGCAGTTCCTTCTTGTCAAAGTCCAAGTGGCCCCATTGAAGGGTCATCACATCGACAACACGCAGCCCGCAGGCGTGAAATGCGAATAAGAACATTTCTATAAACTCTTTGCGGCGCGGTTCTGTATCGTTTTTATAAAACTCCAGTAGTTTTAAGAATTCTTCTTGACTTAGGCTCTTGCCGTCAAATTCCTTCTCATCAATAGATAAGGATACTTTGGGGGCAATTCTCATGTCTTGTATTCGGGCATTGATAGCCACATCAATCATTCGTAGCTCCGTAGCATAAGCACAGGCTTTGAGAATCGGTGTAAGTGAATGATTGATAGTCGCATCACTATTTTGTTTGACCTCTCTACGCCAAGTGATATACTCATCTACGAGTTCGACGGATATTTCTCCTACATAAATACTGTCGTTTTTGTAGGTGCCACGTTTAGTTGAGCGTAAGAATTCCTGAAACATATTCATTCCGCTCTTTCCATTCATATACCGACTTCGACCGATTCTGTTGCGAGAATAGTCAGAGTCCAGTCGTTCAAGAGCAAATTCAACAAAATCCTTGCCTTTGTCCTCTCTGATGACAGGTTTATCAGCGAGAAAGTCATTTATGAGTTGAACGGTAATCTGATTCGGGAATTTCTGAGAATATTCCGCTAATAAACCATCTATTCTATCAACTCGGTTAAGTAGAACACCATTTATCCGGTTAGCTTCGGGGCCGTAAGATGATTTTACACCGCCGCGCCCCTTATTGAGCTTTTCGTTCCAATCACCAACCTTGACAAATATGTTCATGCCCTTTCTTACGATCTGTCTATTCCAAGTATATTCCAGTTCGACAAGATAAGGCTTGTTGTTGTCAACAGTCCCACGGATGCGGAGCCTGTATTTTCCCAAAGGGTATAGTCGTTTTGGTCTTCCCATAGTGGAGAGATGTTTTTGGAGTTAAAAATGCCGGTTTGTGTAATACTCACAAACCACTGCAAAGGTAATGAATTTTAGCCAAACAAACTCAATATTTCCTCCGAAAAAATCGGATTTTAGCCAAACAAACCACGCTATTTGGGGCTATAAAACACCAATGGCCAAACAAATTATATTTTGCTTGACCATTGATTATCAGGTATTTACGTTAAAATTTCTGCTTAATACTCGTCTTCGTTGAAGAAGAAGTCGTCTTTGGATGGGTAGTCGGGCCAGATGTCTTCTATGCTTTCGTAGGTGTCGCCTTCGTCTTCTATCTCTTGGAGGTTCTCTATCACTTCCATTGGCGCGCCGGATCGCATGGCGTAGTCTATGAGCTCTTCGCGTGTGGCGGGCCATGGCGCGTCTTCAAGCTTGGATGCAAGTTCAAGTGTCCAGTACATGTGTGTATGCTTTTGTGTTTTTGGTAAAAATCCGCGCGAAATTAGCTATTTGCCCCGGATTGTGCAAGTGTGGGGGGATGTTTTTTTGGCTTGCGGGTTTTCGACCTTAGTTTATCGGTGCGTATGCCTCTGTCTGTCAGGCTTTTACCTGTGCATGACGGCGGTGTTCGTATGTATCAGTATCAGTCTTTTTCCCAGATGTGGTCTTCGACCTGGGCGTTGAAGTTGTATGCCCTGGCCAGGATGAAGAGGAAATCGGAGAGGCGGTTGACGTATCTGAGGAGCGTGGGGCTGACGTAGCTTTGGCGTGCGAGGGCCACTATGTGCCTTTCGGCCCGGCGGCATACGGTGCGTGCGACGTGCGCCTGTGCGGCTGCGACGGTGCCTCCGGGGAGGATGAAGGCGTTGGCCTTGGGGACCTCGGCGTCGAGGGCGTCTATGCCTTCTTCGAGGTCTTTGATGTCTTCGGCGGTGAGCCCGGCGGGTTCGGGCTTTGTGTCAGGGGCGGGCTTTGTGGCCAGGTATGCTCCGATGTTGAAGAGTTTGTTCTGTATGTGGCGCAGTTGTGCCTGTACGGCTATGGATGAGTCGGAGAGGGCGAGGAGCAGGCCGAGGTGGCTTGAGAGTTCGTCTATGGTGCCGTATGCGTCGAGGCGTATGTCGTCCTTGTGTGCGCGTTGGCCTCCCACGAGTGATGTGGTGCCGGCGTCGCCTGTGCCGGTGTATAGTCTGCTTTTTTCCATGATAGTATATTGTTTTTATGGGTTCAAACCGTTTGGAGTCTGGAATATTAACGGCGGGGGGTGCAATAAAGTTGCGGGGACGGGGAATTTTGCGTAATTTCGCGGTATGAGTACACCTTATATCGTATCTGCGCGGAAATACCGTCCGTCGACGTTCCGGAGCGTGGTGGGGCAGCCGTCGCTGACCATGACGCTGAAGAATGCCATAGAGAGTGACCGTCTGGCTCAGGCGTATCTGTTCTGCGGCCCTCGCGGTGTGGGCAAGACCTCGTGCGCCCGCATCTTCGCGAAGACCATCAATTGCGAGCATCCTACGGCGGACGGGGAGGCTTGCAACAAGTGCGAGAGCTGCCGGGCGTTCAACGAGGGGCGGAGCATCAACATAGTGGAGCTTGACGCTGCCTCGAACAATGGGGTGGACAATATACGCACGCTCAACGAGCAGGTGCGTGTGCCGCCGCAGTCGGGGCGATACAGGGTGTTCATCATAGATGAGGTGCATATGCTGTCGGTGGGTGCGTTCAACGCTTTCCTGAAGACGCTGGAGGAGCCTCCGAAGTATGTGATATTCATATTGGCTACGACGGAGAAGCATAAGGTGCTTCCGACGATCCTGTCGCGGTGCCAGATCTATGATTTCAACCGTATAGGTGTGAATGACATAGCGGAGCATCTGGCGTATGTGGCTGAGAGCGAGGGAGTGGAGGCTGAGCCGTCGGCGTTGGGGGTGATAGCCCGCAAGGCTGACGGTGCGATGAGGGACGCGCTGTCCATCTTCGACCAGGTGTCGGCGTCGTGCCGGGGCCATATCACGTATCAGGGGACTATCGACAACCTGAACGTGCTGGATTATGAGTTTTATTTCCGCCTTACGGAGGCGTTCCTGAGCGGGGACGTGCCGGGCGCGCTTCTCATCTACAAGGAGGTGCGGGACAAGGGTTTCGATTCGCTCTCGTTCGTGAACGGCCTTGGGACGCATGTCAGGGAGCTGATGGTGGCTGCGTCGGAGGCGACGTTGCCGCTGCTGGAGGTGAGCGCGGATGTGGCCGAGCGTTATAGGGCGCAGGCGGTACGTGTCAAGCCCAGGTGGGCTTACGCGGCCATGGAGGCTGTGAATTATTGTGACCTGAATTACCGGACGTCGGGCAACAAGCAGTTTCTCGTGGAGCTGACTCTGATAAGGCTGTGCCAGCTGTCGGACCCGTCGGGCGCGGCGGAGAGCAAGGGCATGCCGCCGCGCCAGGCCCTTCGGGAGCCAGCCCAAGCGCAGGCGGGGGTCAGGGGTGAGTCTACGGCTCGCCAGACCGGCGGAGATCGATCCCAGGTGCAGGCGGGCAGTGAGGTGAGACCTGCCGCAGCACGTGCGGTACAGCAGTGTCCGGCGCGTGTCGAGCCGGGAGCGGCGACAACTCCGCGGGTGGCCGCTGCCGCGATGCCTGGGACACCTGCGGCCGCCAAGGGGCGCCCCAAGCTGATGCGCATATCGGTGGGAGCCACGGCTGCGGAGCCGGAGGAGCCGTCTTACGCACCTTCAGGGGCGTCGGCGCCTGAGGTTGCTGCTGATGCGGGGAATCCTGTGTCGGCAGAGAGGCTTCTTGAGAGCTGGAAATCGTTCACTGAGGAGCATCCGGACCGTCAGCTCCTGAACGCGACGATGCGGAGCTGCCAGCCTCAGGCCACGAGAGAGCCAGGGAGGTTCCTGGTGCTTGTGGACAATCCGGGCCAGCTTCGGGAGCTTGAGGATTCTATGCGCACTCAGACGGGTAGCGGGGCGATAGAGCTTGAGGTGAAGGTTGACGAGCATGGGGAGCGTCCGAGGGTGCTTACCCGGCGTGAGGCTTTCGAGCGTCTTTTAGAGGAGAACGATGGTATGCGCCGTATCCTTGGGAACCTTGGGGCCACGATGGTGGATTGACGGCATTGTACGGGTGGGGGCAACTCCATTGGTCCGGATGCTCCGGGGAGCATCCCTACACATAGGAATGCAGATTTACTTTGTGCGCGAGGGAGAACATGCCGAAGGCATGTCCCTACAATATCGGGGTTGGCCGGGTCAAGACGCCGGGGCATTTTGGGGCGTTGGCGGTTTAACATGCCGAAGGCATGTCCCTACATTGTAGGGGTTGGCCTGTTTGCGGGCCAACGTACATTGTCCGGCGTGGCGTGCTCAGAGGGGCATAAAAAAATTGATTGTCTCACGACAACCAATCCATTGTGTTAACCTTAAAATCTAATACCATGAAAAACTCAGTGCAAAGTTACAATTATTTTCTTAAACATTGTTGTACAACATATATTTTTTCATTGATTTTTAATAATTTTAACATTCATATTTCTATAAGCGCATAAATTTAACTCTACTTAACATATGACGGGTATATATGTACATATTCCTTATTGCCGACGGAAATGCTATTATTGCGATTTCTACAGCATCGGGAGCCTCAAGGCACCGTGGGAAGAGTTCGCGCAGGCACTCATACGGGAGGCTCAGACAAGGAAGTGGGAATGGGAGCAAGCGAAGGCATGTGCGGCAGGGCATGCGGATACACTGTATATAGGAGGGGGCACTCCTTCACAGATGCCGCCGGGAGTGCTTGTGAATGTGGTGGAGGGGGTATGCGATGCTTTTTCGGGGCTGGACCCTGTGGAGGTCACTGTGGAGGTCAATCCGGAGGATGTGAGCAAGGGACTCGCGGAGTCATTGCGCGGATGTGGCGTGAACCGGGTGAGCATGGGCGTGCAGAGCTTGTGTGACCGGGAGTTGGCGGCGATAGGCAGGAGGCATACGGCGGAGCGTGCGCTGCGTGCGTATGAGACGCTGAGAGGTGTGTTCGCGGACATAAGCCTGGACCTCATGTTCGGTCTCCCGCTCCAGACCCTGGAGAGCTGGAGGAGGAGCGTGGAGGGGGTGCTGGCGCTGAGGCCTGAGCACCTGTCGGCGTATTCCCTGATGTGGGAGGAGCGGACGGCGCTGTGCAAGATGCGCGCCTTGGGGAGGGCGGAGGAATGCAGCGAGGATTTGAGCGAAGATATGTACCGCCTGCTCACGGAATCGGTCGGGGAAGCCGGATATGAGCATTACGAGATTTCCAATTATTGCCTGCCGGGGCATAGGTCGCGCCATAACAGCGCGTATTGGACTGGGGCGCCTTACATAGGTCTCGGGCCTGGGGCACACTCGTATGACGGGGAACGCCGACGCAGGTCCAATCCTGCGGACACGGCGAGGTATATCCGGCATTTCAGTGGAGCCGGGGCGCTTTCGCTGGATTTCGCGGAGGAGGAGCATCTCAGTGATGAGGAGTTGCGGGAGGAGTATATAATGACGCGGCTGCGGCGATGCGAGGGAATCCGGATCGAGGAGTATGGGGCGCGTTTCGGGGCTGAGGCGCGGGCGCGGCTTGAGCGGGATGCTCGCCGCAATGCGGGGCTGCTGTGCGTGGAGGATGGGTGCGTGAGGCTCTCTCGGGAGGCGGTGATGAGGTCTGACAGCGCTATCTTGGCGCTTTTGTGAGAGTTTTTTTTGGGGGGAGAGATATGAGAGGCATGAGAGGGTTGAGAGATATGAGAGATATGAGAGATATGAGAGAAATAAGGGGGATGGGGAGGAGGTCGGTTTTATGAACCTACATTGTATTTTTTGAGGGGCGTGGCGTTTTTTGGGGTGGCTTTTACTGTTTTTTGATTTATTTGCTTAATTTTGTGCATCGAAGCATGTGACAAACACACGACATGATGAGATCATCTGTGTGCCTCGCTATCGAGAAAACACCCTCGGGAGAGGAGGCAGAGAAGGTCTTTTTATTCAACTTTGGCTAATCACTAATTCCAATCTTATTCACCAGTAACACAATCTCTTATGACAAAGAAACTTATCATGGCGATTGCAGGGGCGGGACTTTTGGGCACGAGCGTCGCGCAGAGCGTAGCGCCTCAACGCAGACCGGTATCTGAAGGTGGTATTGTCCGGGCGGCAGGCTCGGTCCGCGCCGACGAGGGGGTGCGCGTGCGGAGGCCAAGAACGTTCCAGGCCGACCTGGCGCGCCAAGCCACCCACAAAGCGGAGATGTCTAAAGCCTCGCCTGCCGGCGTGCCTCGCATATTCGGGGCCGTATGCAGTTCGACCAATCTCAGCAAAGGAGTATATGAGCTTCCCGGCGAAAGCGGCGGCACATTCGTGAAACAGCCTCTGGAGCGCGCCAGTGATGTGGTGGACGGCAGCAAGGGCGCCGTGCGGCAGGGCCAGTATTATTATTCGATGAAATTCGAAGAATATGACTGGTGGCCCGGCAACGGCACGTATTACATAGATTCCTGGGAGATCCGGGAGGACGGCTGGGTGCATCGGTACAGCAGGGAGGCTGAAGCGTATGAGTGCGGCACGGCCTTCGCCACCGACCCGGCCACGAATATTGTGTACGGGTCGATGCCCGACGCGAGCGAGACGGGGTATGAGCTTTGCACGATAGAGTATCCCCGATACAAGAACGGCAGCCTCATACGTACAGTGGCGGGGAGCCTGGAGCAACCCCTGTACGCGATGGCCATAGGCACGGACGGGATGCTGTACGCGCTCCGAGGCGACGGGCAGTTGGTGAGCGTGGCGAAGGATACGGGAGAAAACACCGTCATCGGCCCCACGGGCCTGTCGCTGACGGGCATGGGAGGCGCGACCATAGACACCACCACCGGGAAGCTGTACTGCACGGCATCCCTGAGTGACGGAACCTCGGGGCTATATGAGATAGACAAGGCCACGGGGGCAGCCACGCTGCTGTACGCCTTTGCGGGCAACGAGCAGGTGACCGGCCTTTATTGCATACCCTCGGAGGCGGCTCCGGCAGCCCCCGGGAAGGTGACGGGGCTTACGGCAGAGTTCCCGGGAGGCTCGCTGGAGGGGACGGTAAGCTTCACGGCACCCCAGACGGACTCGGAGGGGAAACCGGCCCAAGGGAGTTTGACATATACCGTGACCCTTGGCGGCTCAGTGCTTGCCAACGGCCAGACGGAGTATGGCGCAACGGTGAACGCCGCCGTGACCCTTCCCGCCGAGGGAGAGCATGAGCTGACGGTAGTGACGGCCAACGAGGCCGGCGCGGGGGAAGGCGCGACGCTGAAGGTGCGCGCCGGAAAGGGCCTGCCCAAGGCTCCGGCGGTGAGCGCGAGCTGGGACGGAGAAAAGATGCTGGTAAGCTGGGAGGCCGTGACGGAGAGCGCAGACGGCCTGTACCTGGACCCTGCGGAGGTGACCTATAAGGTGACGCGCTATCCGGGCGAGGTCACAGTGGCGGAGCAGACCAAGGAGACGAGCGTTACGGACAACCCTGGCAAACCGTCCAAATTCACGATATACCACTATGAGGTGGAGGCTACATACGCCGGAAAGACCTCGGCTCCGGGCCGGTCAGAGAGCGTGGGCGTGGGTGCCTATACGGTGCCGTACACCCAGGACTTCGGTGCGGAGTTCTACCGCGACGACCTGATAGAGAGCTTCACCATAGTGGACGCCAACGAGGACGGCGAGGGCTGGGCGTACAACAGCTACACGGAGGTGATGCGCTGCCGGACGATGCAGGCGGCGAACGGCGCCGACGACTGGCTGATACTGCCGGCCATAACCCTGGAGCAGGGAGTGGCGTACGAGCTGAGCGCCAAGATGCACGACGGAGGGGAGACCCTGAAGGAGCGCGTGGAGGTGAAGATGGGACGCAAGAACAGCCCCGAGGCCATGACGCTGACGCTGCTGCCCGAGCAGCTGGTGGAGAGCGCGGAGTTCAAGGAATACAAGGCATACGTGAACCCGACGGAGAGCGGGGACTGGTACATAGGGTTCCACTGCACCACGCCGGGAAGCGAGTATTACCTGTACCTGGATGACATATCGCTGACGGCGAAGGCAGACGCGGGACTGGCGCAGGCGCCGTCGGAGTTCACGGTGACCCCTGACGAGAACGGGCTGCACAAAGCGACCATCAGCCTGAAGGCCCCGGTGCTGGACGTGAGCGGCAATCCACTTGGCTCCATAGACAAGATAACGATAAGCCGCGACGGCACGGAGATACACGCCATAGAGGGCCCGACCCCCGGAGGGACCTACACATACGAGGACAACGGGGCGGACTGCGGCAACCATGACTACAGCGCCGTGGCCTGGAACCGGAGCGGAGCCGGGGACGCCGCCAGCGTGACGGCCTTCGTGGGATTCCACAAGCCGGCGCACCCGGCATGGGCCACAGCCACCGAAACGGACAAGGACGGGGAGGTGCATATGACCTGGGCAGCGGTAAGCACCGACGAGAACGGCAAGAGCCTGCCGGAGGAGGAGATCACATATTCGGTGGTGCGCCTGTCGCAGAACGCCGACATAAGCGAGATCATAGCCGAAGGGCTCAGGACGACGGAACATACGTTCAACGCAGTAGACCCCGGAACACAGGCGTTCATCAATTTCGCCGTGTTCGCCGAGACAGAAGGAGGGCACTCCAAGGGTGCGATAGCCCCGCAGATCATAACGGGAACACCTTACGCGCTGCCCTACCGAGAGAGCTTCGAGAACGAGGGACTTCCCTCCAGCCAGTTCAGCATGGCCACCGTTGAGGGTTACGGGTACTGGGAGTCGATGAGCGACGACACTTTCCCGGACATGAAGAGCCATGACCATGACACGGGCTATATAGCCATGGCGGCTACCGCCGAGGGGGACCGCGCGTCGCTGACAAGCGCAAAAATATCGCTCAAGGATGCTGTGAACCCGGTGCTGTCGTTCTATGTGTACAACATGGCGGGCGACTGGGGCCGCGACGACAACGAGATAGAGGTGGAGATAGGCGTGAAGGGAGACTTCACGAGCGTGTACTCGAAGGCCAACTACGAGACGGGAGCTTCGGACCAGTGGAACCTGGTCGCCATCCCGCTGAACGACTATGCAGGGCATGACATACAGGTACGCCTGACGGCGACCTGCCGCCACGCCTCGTACACGGTGGTGGACGAGATGGAGATCAAGCCGTGGGCCCCGTATGACCTGCGCGGCGTCGGCTTCACGTCCCCTGCACGCCTGGTGGCCAACGAGCCGGTGCGCATAGTGGCAGAGGTGGAGAACATAGGTCTGAACCGCGCGGAAGGGGGCGCCGTGGTGCTGTATGCCAACGAGAACGCCTACATGCGCCAGGAGCTTCCGGCACTGGAGTCCGGCAAGTCTGCACGCGTTGTGTTCGACACAAAAATCAACCCGTCGTTCGGCAAGGAGGTCAGCCTGCACGTGAAGACGGACCTGTACGAGGACGTGAACACGGGCAACGACCGCTCGGCGGCCCAGGTGCTTGAGCTTGAGCAGACCCTGCTGCCCTGCCCCACCACCCTCGAGGCCACCAAGAACGGCGACGGCACCCTGTCGCTGAGCTGGCAGGCTCCGGACATGGGCCAGGCCACGGCAGCGCGCGTGACCGAGGATTTCGAAAGCTCGGAGGCGTGGAAGAGCGAGGTGACCGACTGGAGATTCCTGGACCTGGACCAGAAGGGAATCAACGGCTTCGACGGAGTGACGTTCCCCGGCATCCCCGACGGGTCACGCCAGAGCTTCTGGGTGATGGACGACCGTCTGGAGGACCTGAACAACACTTTCGCAGCCGCATCGGGCAACCAGTATCTGGCCAACATGAACGTGACGGAAGGAGCCACGGACGACTGGGCCATATCGCCGAGACTCTGCGGCAAGGAGCATATCCTCTCGTTCATGGCCAAGAGCTACAACTGGATGTATCCGGAGACGTTCTATGTGCTGTATTCAAGCGACGGCACAGAGCCGGACGATTTCGTGGAGCTCAAGGAGTTCTACCAGATTCCGTGGGACTGGACGGAGTATTCGGTGACATTGCCGGAGGGGACGACGCATTTCGCCATACGCAGCAATACGGGTGACGGCGTGATGCTCTTCATAGATGACGTGAGCTTCGTGCCAGCCGGCGCGGCAGAGGAGCTGGAGCTGAGGGGGTACAATGTCTATTGCGACGGCATAGCCATGAACGCCGCTCCCGTCAAGGAGACAAGCCATGTGGCCGGAGGATACAATCCTGAGGGGCACACCTATACCGTGACGGCGCTCTATGACAAGGGCGAGTCAGGCCCGGCCAACGTGCTTCTGCCCAGTGGCATCGGAGCCGCAGAGGCCGAGGGCGTCAGCATCAGCGCCGTCGAGGGCCTGATACTGGTCAGCGGCGCTGAAGGCGAGCGTGTGAGCGTGTCGCGCATGGATGGCGTAAGCCTCTACAACGGGATTGCAAACGGACCGGTGAAGGTGGCGGCCCAACCCGGCATCTATGTGGTGAAGGCCGGCCGCACGGCACGCAAGGTGACCATGAGGTAAACGATGACAATGAATGAAAAAAAAGGCTGCGTCCGCTCTCCGGACGCAGCCTTTTTACTATGGGATGAGAGGAATAAGAGAAATGAGAGATTTGAGAGGGATAAAGGAGAGGGATAGAGGATGAGGGTCAGCGGGCGGTGCGGTTCTTGATGCCTGTGGCCTTGTGTATGCCTCCGGCTATGTCGCGGAATATCTCGTCTACTACGCCGCTTCCCTTTACGGGTATGTATTTGCCGGCCTCCTTGTAGTACTGCTGCAGGGGCGCGGTCTGGTGGTGGTAAACGTCAAGACGGTTCTTGATCGTGGCCTCGTTGTCGTCGGCACGCCCGGTCTCCTTTCCGCGCTTGAGCATGCGCTGCACCAACTCGTCTTCAGGCACCTCGAGGCCGATGACCGCGTGCAGCTCCGTGCCATGCTTGCGGAGGAGCTCCGTGAGGGCTTCGGCCTGGGGTATGGTGCGGGGGAAACCGTCGAAGACTATTCCCTCGCGGTCTTTGAGATGCTTCTCGAGGATGTCGTCGAGGATGCGTATCATGAGGTCGTCGGGGATGAGGTTCCCTTTTGAGATGTAGCTGTCGGCAAGCTTTCCCAATTCGGAGCCGGATGCTATCTCGGCACGCAGCACCTCGCCGGTGGAGATGTGGTAAAGACTGTATTCGTCTATGAGCTTTGCGCTCTGTGTGCCCTTACCGCTGCCGGGGGCACCGAATATTACAAGATTGAGCATATCCTTTGGTGTATGAATCTATTTTTGGAGTCAGTCTTCGTCCTCGTGGACGTAGATGTCTGGAAGGTTGCGGGCGCTGCCGTCAAGGTCGAGTCCGTATCCCACTATGAATTTCGGGGGAATGGAGAATGCCACGTAGTCCGGCACGAACCCGGTCCTGGAGCTTTCGGGCTTGTGGAGCAGGGAGGCGAAACGGATTGAGGCGGGATTCTTCTTCTTGAGGTCCTCGATCATGCGCTGCGCGGTGAGGCCGGTGTCCACAATGTCCTCGATAATGACTATGTGCCTGCCCTCGGCCTCGTCGCCGATGCCCATGAGCTGCTTGACGGTGCCGGTGGAGGATGTGCCCTCGTAGCTGGCATATCGCACGAAAGCTATGGATGAGTCGGTGATGCCTACCTCGCGAATCAGGTCGGAGGCGAATATGAAGGCTCCGGTGAGCACACACAGGAACAGGGGACGCTTGCCCTCGAGGTCTCTCCTGATTTCCGAGGCCACGCGCCTCACCTGCTCCTGTATCTGCTCGCGGGTGAGATAGGGTGTGAACCGCAGTCCGTTGACGGTGATTGAGTTGTCCATTAGTCCGGTATGAGTATGTATTACAAATATACGCGCAAAATTACTCATTTATTCGCAAACAAAAAAATAATTAATGCCAAGCGTTGTGCGGAGCGCGGCAGGCGGGGCAATAATCGTGGTAGAAGCTATGTTTTAAAGGTATGAGAGATACATTGAGACATCTGCGCACATCGCTGCGCGGCCTCTATCCGCCCCGGGAGGCGGAGGCCATCATACGCCTGATATTCGAGCATCTGAAGGGTTGGAGCGCCGTTGACTTGGCGCTCCATGAGCAGGAGCCGTTGTCGGATTTCATGAGGGGGAAGGTGGAGGCCATCCTCGAGCGTCTCATGCGCCATGAGCCGATACAGTATGTGACGGGGCGGGCCAGGTTCTACGGACTTGACCTGGCGGTGAGCCCGGCGGTGCTGATCCCGCGCCCGGAGACAGAGGAGCTTGTGGAGATGATAGTGCGCGAGAGCGAGGGGAGGCCTGACCTGCGGGTGCTGGACGCGGGGACGGGGAGCGGGTGCATAGCCTTGGCGCTGGCCCGCAACCTAAGGTTTCCGCAGGTGACGGCCATAGACGTGAGCCGGGAGGCGCTGGAGGTGGCCCGCGCCAATGCCAAGGCGCTGAGGTGCCATGTGGATTTCAGACGGGAAGACATGCTGGCGCTGCCCGCACAGGCGGAGATATGGGACATCATAGTGTCCAACCCGCCTTACGTGGACCGCAGCGAGGCGGCGCAGATGGAGGCCAACGTGCTGGAGCATGAGCCGCACTCGGCGCTTTTTGTGCCGGACGAGGATCCGCTGCTGTTTTACCGCGCGTTAGGGGAATATGGCATAAGGGCGCTTGTGCCTGGCGGACGCATGTATCTGGAAATCAATCCGCGACATGTGGGTGAGCTTGTCACCATGCTCGAAGGTCAGGGCTACGTGCGGGTGGAGAGTCACAGGGACATGTGTGGCCGTGAGCGCTTCATGACCGCCGGGCGCCCGGGGGAGGATAAGGGCTGAGAGGGGTCGCCGCATCTGCATGACATGACGGAAATGACCGACATATCAGGATTCACCGACGACCGCGACAGCCTCCAGGGAGGATACATGGAGGTGCGCAATAGCGGCAACAGCGTGCTGGGGCGCATGATGCGCCACGGGCGCTGGTGGGCGGTCAAGAGCGTGGGGGACGGCATGGACCCGGAGCTGGGGCGGCTCATGCTCCAGAAAGAGTTTGACCTGCTCTTGCGAATCGGGCATCCGAATGTGGCGCGCGCCGTGGAGTTCGCGGAGCTGCCGGGCCTGGGGTGGTCCATAGTCATGGAGTGGGTGGACGGAGAGCCGCTCGACCAGTACCTGGAGAGCCACAGGCCGGGCAGGAGCGTGCGCGGACAGCTGGGGCGCAGGCTTATGGAGGCTGTGGCGCACCTGCATGCCCGGGGCGTGACGCATCGCGACCTGAAGCCCTCGAACATCCTGGTGGACGACGGGGGCAATCCGTGTATCATAGACCTGGGGCTGGGAGACGACGCGGGGAGCGTGGCGCTGAAGAGCGTGACGGGGACTGCGGGGTTCACGGCCCCGGAGGTGACGGCGGGGAGCGGTCCGGTGGACTGGAAGCGTGCGGATGTGTATGCCTTGGGGCTTATGCTGAGGCAAGCAGGGGGCGGAGCGGCCATGCGGCTGCTGGCCCGACGATGCCTGCGGCGCGACCCGAGGCGAAGGCCTGCTGACGGAGGGGCGGCGCTCAGGCTGCTGCGACGTATAAGGGCTTGGCTATGGCTCCTGACCGCCGTGGCTTGCGTGGCTGTGGCAGGAGCGGCGGCGTGGGCCATCTATCATGATGGCGAAGATGCGCCGCAGCGTCCGGAGCCTGCGTCTGCCCCGGAGGTCCGGGATGCGGTTCCGGTCAGCGGTAGCGCTGCGCAGGGAAATCCGGCTGCGGCACAAGAGGCAGAGGCGTACACCATGCAGCGGCCTATGCCGGCGCCTGCCGGGGAGCCGCGAGGCGTGGAGCAGGGAAACCCTGTGCATAAGGAAGAGCCGCGAGAGGGGACGGTGGATTTCAATGTGGCCTTGTGGAGGGCGATGGACATACGCGACAGCCTGCGTCACGCGGCAGGGCGCGGAGAGCCGTATGACACGGCCGCGCTCGACCACATAATGGAGAGCTGGGTGCAAAAGGGGCTGCGAAGCGGGTGGAGCCGGGAAGAGGCAGACTATTTCAGGAGGCAGGTGTCGTCCCGGTCGTTCCATGAGGGGGGCTATGTGAAGCTCATGCAGTGAGCGCTCAGTCCTTGTCGGTGGCCACCCGCAGCTCCACGTTCACACCGTGAAGCTGTCCGGCCAGGTATCCGGTCATGGTCTTCTCTCCCCTGACAATGCGAGAGATGAACATAGGCTCTCCGGGCGCCAGGAGGGCTATCTCAATCATGTCGTCGGAGAGCAGCTTGGTGTTTTTCGCCTCCAGAATCACGAAGCGGCTCTGCCCCAGGTGCCTGACGAGAATCTCGCGGTTAGGCAGCCAGTTAATCTTCAGCTCGCAGCCCACCGTCATGTCGCTTATGGAGATGGCGTTTATAGGCTTGAACTCCGACTCCTCGCTTATGCTGGCCCGCAGGGAGCGGGTATAGTCGGCCCAGTCGTCGCATCCGACGTAACGGGCCAGAATGGAGAGAGTCGTGTTGCGGTGTACCAGTTTTGCATTCACCCGCCCGAAACAGCGTTTCAGCGTAGAGACACTGAGGCGCTCCCCGGTCATGCCCCAGATAGCGTCGCTGAGTGCCGCGAAATCCTCGGTGGTGTCAAGGGCGTGTGCGAAGCGTTTCTCAATTTGTCTGCATAATTGTTTGATATAAAACTCTTCCATAATGCAACAGCAAAATTACGCAAAAAGCGAGACATGGGAAACCGCTTGCGCGAAATGAACAGAATTGAACAGAAACAACCTCGGCCGGAGCGTCATATTCTTGGGGACCTTACAATTTATGGGACTGCGGGCACGTTCCTAAGATATGCGTACAGAGCGAAACAGACATAAGGCCGGAACACCGGCTCCCTGGTGGCTTTCGAGACCGGCGAGGCAGTGACCTACGGCCTGTTCAACGCCCAGGAGCGGGGCGTGCTGTTCATCGGCGCCGGCACCCCGGTGTACGCCGGCCGGGTGCCCAACCTGCTGATCAAGTATGTGGCCTCGGTCCAGGGCAACGGTGCCCTGGCGGTGCCGGTGGTGTGTTATGGCAACCGCCACTATGACGATGCCCTGATGGAGCTGCGCAACACCCTCCGGGACGGGGGGTTCCATCCCGTGGCCGGGGCGGCCTTCTCCTGCCAGCACGCCTTCTCCCCGAGCCAGAACGCCGGCCGGCCGGACATCAGCGACCTGACCATCGCCGCAGGCTTCGCCTACGACGTGTTCCAGAAGGTAGAGGGCATCGCCGACCCCGCCGCCACCGTCCCCGTGGCCGTGCCCGGCAACGACCCCGTGGGCCCCTACTACACCCCCCGGGACCGCCACGGCAACCCCATCAACATCCTCCCGGTCAAGCCCAAGACCAGCGACGCCTGCACCCAGTGCGGCCTGTGCGCCCAGCAATGTCCCCTGGGGGCCATCGATGCGGAGGATGCCCACCAGGTCCCCGGCAAGTGCATGAAGTGCAACCGCTGCGTGAAGCACTGCCCCGTGGGCGCCAAGTACTTTGACGACCCCAACTACCTCTACCACAAGAGCGAGCTGGAGGACCTGTACTCCTGGCCCCGGAAAACGCCGGAGCTGTTCCTGTGACCCCACCCCCAACGGTGCAAAACGAAACGGAGAGAGCCCATGGCTCTCTCCGTTTCGTTTTCCTGGGTAGGGGTTAC
>URZM01000033.1 GCA_900552315.1 uncultured Bacteroidales bacterium
TACGAGCCTGTGAAGTCATGCCCATTCTCCGTTTCATACTTGGAAGGGTCGGCGAACTCATCATAGAAAGCCGTGAGCGTCACCCTGTCCTCTCCTACCTCCGAGACCTGCGCATAGCGCGTCGCGGACCCGTCCAGATAAAGGCTCCCGTCCGTCCGGTCGAAAACGTACGCATGTCTGCTGACGAGCCAGCGGTCTATGCCGGTGGATTCGTCAAGGCTGTACTCCATATAGTCCTCCTCGGTGAGCGAGAACATCATGCCATAGAACTGGCCGACCCAGCGACCCACCGGGTCGTCGATAACATTGCCTTCCGCGTCATAGCACACGAATGAGTCTGCCACCCATATGCCCGTCCCGCAAATCTCATGCAGCGGGGCAAAAGCCGTCCGGTCTACATTGGGGTCATCGGTCTTAGGCTCGTCATCGTCCGAGCAGGCGAGCATGGCTACGGCACAGAACAGGCTCACCATCCCAATCAAATACTTACTCATCAGCTTTTTCATTTCATGTAGGTTTGATGTTTACAATCATCCGCAAATCCTGAATTTACAGACTATTTCCATTCGCGAAATTAATTTTAAAAAACGTAAAAACAAAACGATTTCATAACCAAGGCATATAAACCCCGGTAACAGATTAATAATCAAGAATGTACACAAATCCGCAAGTAAAGGGCAGCGAGCAACCGAGTCCTCGCAACAATGTTCGAGATGGGGAGGAGGGAATTATCAGTGGAAGAGGGGGAGGGTGTCGGGGGCCGGCAGGGGGTGCAGTACGTACAGGAGGTGCTCCAGGCGGTAGGTGACGAAGGGGCGGTAGCTCTCGCGCAGGGAGTTGCGGTAGCGGTCTATGGCGCGCAGTTCCTCCAGGCGGTTCTCGCGCAGAGCCTCTCCGCGCCCACGCAGGTCAGGACGGTCCAGGGTGGCGGCTATGGCCAGGTAGGTGTCGGCCGCCATGAGTCCCTCGTCGGCATAGCGGGGCACACGGTGCAGACCGAATACCTCCGGCTCCAGCGGTATGGCCTCGTAAGGTACCATGGTGGCGGGAATCTTGCGCTCGATTTTCTCCAGCAGCGTCAGGGCCATGAGCGCCTCGGCGCGGCTGCCGCTTTCGGAAAGTACCTTGGCGGACTCAATGAGCGATGAGCGGAAGAGTGCCAGGTTGTGGGCCGCCACTGGGTCGAAATAAGGTTCCTTCCCCCCTTCCAGCACGCCGGGACGGGTGCCGAAACGCCAGGCGGTGAGCGCCAGGCGTGCCGTCTCGCGCGCGTTGAGCCCGGGGTTCGCAGGATTGAGGCGCTGCAAGGTGCCTATGCGCTCCAGATAAGGCTTGAGCTGGCCGCCGAACATATCCTCGCCCAATGGACGCGTCCAGTACAGGGGACGCGGGTCAGGGCTCTCGGCGTTGGTGGCCATGATGTCCAGGGTCAGCAGCTCCCCGGCGTCGAGCAGGGTGAAGCGTCGGCCGGAGGCTCCGCGTCCCAGGTCAATGCGCACGGTGTCCCCCTCCATCACGAAATATACCCTGGGGGTCTCGAGCAGGGGGTAGGACTGAGAGGGGTCGGCCATATAGTCGCGTATGCCCTGCGAGTATAGGCGCCGCAGGGCCTCGGTGGCCGGGGTCCAGGTGGTGTCGGAGCCCATCTTCACGAACCCGAGCATGTCCGAAGCCAACAGCCCCCGGGGTGCTGTCACGGCCAGCGGACGCGACTCGCGCATAGGCATGAGCCACTGCCCCGGATACCAGGACAGGCTCATGTAAGGGGCAGAAATCACCCTCACGTCCGGGCGCAGCCCCTCAGCCTCGGTTGCGAACCAGAGAGGGAATATATTGTTGTCCTGCGAGGAGAATATGACGGCCTGGTCCCCTACGGAGCTTATCATATTGTAAGCCATGTCACGGGTTACGGTGCGTCCCGAGCGGTCATGGTCGTCCCATGTCTGGGAGAGCATCTGCACGGGGACACACAAGGCCAACCCTGCGCTCAGGTAGGTCTGAAGGCGCGGGTGACGGGGCAGGCATATGCGCACCAGCGACCACACACACAGGGTGCCCAGCCCTATCCAGATGCAGAAGGCGTACCAGGAGCCGAGGAAGGAGTAGTCACGGTCACGCGCCTGGACGGGTCCCTGGTTCAGGTACACCACAATGGCCATGCCGGTGAGGATGAAGAGCACGGCTATGAGCAAGGCCTGCCTGCGTCCGCGCTTGCCCCGGCACAGCTGCCAGACGAGCCCCATGAGGCCGAGTATCAAGGGGAGCGCGAAATATACGTTGCGCCCCTTGTTGCCCTTTCCTACATTCGCCGGGGCCTCGGCGGCCACGTCCAGCATGAGGCAGTCCAACGCGTCAATGCCTGTGATGAAATTGCCCGCATCGGGTTCTCCGTGGCCCGTGTAGTCGTTCTGCCTGCCCACAAAATTCCACATGAAATAGCGCCAGTACATGTAGGCGCACTGGTACACAGCGAAATACTGGAAATTCTGAAGGTATGTCGGCCTCACCTGGTGCCTCTGCACCGGGGAGCGTCCGGAGGGAATCTCCACGGGATCGCCGTCCTCGTCCACGGCCAGCGTGAGATGTCCGGGAGCCGTCATGGTGCACTCGTCGGTGTCCAGCCAGTTGAAATATCCCGTCACGTCGCCCTCGGAGTGGCTGTGCATGCGCGGGAACCACATGTGCAGCTCCGGGGGGTAACGTTTCTCGAAAGTATGTGAGGAGACCTGGTACCAGTCGCCGCCACGCGCCTGGAGGGCTGCGTTGCGCATCGAGTCCTCGCGGGTGCCGAAATAGCCGGACACGGCGTGGGGCATGCCCGGCACACCGCGCACATAGCGTGGCACGCAGGCCGACACGGCGTAACGGGAATAGGACGTGTCGCCGTCCTCCACCGTGCGCAGCCGCATGGGCTGCGCCGTGAAGGGAGCGCCGTACACCAACGGGGCGCTTCCGTACTGGTCGCGGGCGAAATATGAGGAGAACGAGAATATGTCAGCCGGATGGCCTGAGTCCAGGGGTGGATTGGCCGAGGCGCGTATTATCAGCAGCGCGTAGCACGAGAATCCCAAGAGCATCATGAACAGGGACCACACACCTACGCGCAGCAGCCTCAACAGCCTTCTCCTGCGCCAGCAGGCCCCGTTGAGCCATACGCCCACCCCCACCAAGCACGCGCTTACCAGAGTCCAGCTTATGAGCAACCCTGAGTTGAATGGCATCCCAAGGGAGTTCACACACAGCAGCTCCACACGTTTGGCCAACGCCATGAAGCCGGGTATGACACCGTACAGGGCCAGGGCTATTGCTCCCAGTCCCGCCAGGAGCGCCACGGCTATGCGCCATCGCGGCAGCTCCTCCCTCATGCCGTAGGCCACCACCAGCAGCAACGCCGGCAGACACAGCAGGTTAAGCTCATGCACCCCTATTGTGAGGCCGGTGAGATATGCCAACAGGATAAGATAACGGTCCGAACGAGGCTCTCGCCTGTGCTCATACCACACCAGAGAGAGCCAGAAGAGCAAGGCCGTGCACAGCGAGGAGAACGCGTACACCTCCGCTTCCACTGCCGAGAACCAGAAGCTGTCGCTCCAACAGAAAGCCAACGCCCCTGTAAGGGAGGCTCCCAGGCACAACAGCGAGGAGGCCCGCGTCACGGGCCGGAGCAGACGGCGTGCGAAGAACTCTATGGTCAGGAACAGGAGCATGACAGTGAGGGAGGCGCACACTGCGCTCATCACGTTCACCGCCAAGGCCCTGTACTCGGGACCCGGTGCGAAATTCACGAAAAAACGTGCGGCGAGCATCCACATCGGATTGCCGGGCGGATGTCCGGGCTGAAGCCCCGTGGCCACCGAAATATATTCGGGGCAGTCCCAGTAGGAGGCGGTAGGCTCCAGGGTGAGCAGATACGTGAGCAGAGCCACGCACAGCACACCCCAGGCGGCAAGCCTGCGGGCAGCACGGTAATTCATGTCATATAGCCAGGGGAGGTTCAGCATCACGCCTGCAAAGTTAAGCAAAAATCACGACACGCCCGTCGCCTCATCAGAAAAAACGCCTCTTCCGGCAAGGACCGGAAGAGGCGGGATGGTTCTCAACAGCGGGGTCAGCGTACCATGACCTTGTGCATGGTATCGCCTGTCTGAATCATGTACAGGCCCGGTGTGAGGGGCACGGTGAGGGATGTGCCGGAAGCTGTGCCGACGTACAGGAGGCGTCCCGCCGTGTCGGCGACGCGCACGGGGAGTCCAGCGTAACCGCTAACGGTGACGAAGCCACGCCCTGCGACGACGGACCCGTCGGCAGCCACGTCTTCCAGGCCGGAGGGGTCATAGACAGCCTCAACGGTGTTGGAGGCGGGCCAGGTTTTCTCGCCCACGGCCACAACCTGATAGAGATGGCGCTCGCCTGCCTTCACGTCAGTGTCGAGGTAGCCGAGGGATGTGCTCTCCCCTATCTTCTGCCCGTCACGCATCACCTCGAAGCGTGTCAGGGGCACCAGGTCGCCAGCGTCGGCATAACGGATGTCGTCCACCAGCACGCCGAACATGTCGCGGCTCTTGTAGTGGATGGCGAAATATTTGGCGTCGGCGGGAAGCTGGGCCTCCACCTTCTGCCAGCCATGCTTGTCCTTGACTATCTCGGCCAGCTGCACTCCGAAATCGGAAGGCTCGCGACCGGTGGAGGAGGCCATCAGGCGAAGGGTCTCGGGATAACGCTCGTTGATGATGTTGAGCCATAAGGATACGAACTGGCCACCCACGGTGAGGGGAGACACAAACCAGTCGTCGGCAGCTGCCGGAGTCTGGCCGTCGGCCTTCATCTCGGGGCAGGTCGCCATCAGGTACTTGTCGCCGGTATGGGTCTCAAGGCCGTCGCTCGTCTGCATCTCGGAGGGCACGGCCACCATGAACGCCTTGGGGGTCTGCTCGTTGGGCATGGCGTTGTTGCTGAACTTGTAGACTGTCTGCTTGTCCAGGTCGATGTTGGCGAAATTGGCGATGTCCTCGCCGTAAGCCCAACCCTCCTCATGCTCGAAAGACTCGGTGAGGAAGCGGGCGCGCATAGGCTCGGACCAGGTCAGGGCCACGCCGCCCTCGGCGGAAGAGGCCTTGAGGTCGAGAACCACGGGCACCTCGGCGGGGCGCACCGTCAGTTCCGACACCCGCGAGTTGTTGTCCGCCACATCGTCATCGCCTGTCAGAGTCACTTTCACCGCCGCCGGCTTGCCGTACATGTCGGCGCCGGGGGTGAACTCCCAGGTCAACGTAGAGCGCTGGCCGCTGGCGAGCTTCTCGCCCTCCACATCCTGCGAAGCCACCACGACGCCCTCGCTCAGCAGCTCGAAACGCGCCTTGGGCACCGTCTCGTTCATGCCTACGTTATAGATTTCGGCACACACGCTGCCGGTATTGCCCACGGCCACGCCCTGGTCGCCGCTCATGCCGGTGACTGCCAGGTCATTGTCCGCAGAATGAGCCACGCCGTAGTAGTCCACGGCACCGACATAGTCCACGTCGGGCAAGTTGAAGTCGAAATAGAAGCGCACCCACTCGCAATCCTGGTATTTCTCGGGGAGGGGGATGGCATAGTCCACCCAGCCGTTCTCTCCACCAGTGGACATGTCGAAGCTCTGGAGCAGCTCCGGCTCCGAGGCGTTGTCATAGTTCATCACATAGAGGTTCATGGTGGAGGTGTAGCCTGCGTAGCGCATCACTCCCAACGTCACGGAGGCGTTGTGCACCCCTTTGGTCGAGATTTTGGGTGAGGAGGCACGCGCCCAGGTGGGGTCTTCGTCCGAGGGGTTGTAGGCCATCATGGCCGAGCCGTTGGAGTCAGGCACCCAGCCCGAAGGGTCGGAGATCATGACACGTCCGCGCCAGTCGCCGGGGCGCTCGTTGAGCACCGGAGCGTAAGTCAGCGCCTGCCCCTCGAACTCCTCGCGCATGGGGAGCTTGTAGGGGGCGCCCAGCACCTCGGTCACGCGCACAGGGTCTTCGTCTATCCAGCTCACGGTGTCGTCGCTCATGCCGGCTGCGTTTGAGGGAATGATATAGATGGAGGTGTTCTTCTGGGGCGCTCCCTCGGGCACACGGTAAGTGTAGGAGAGAGCCTGGCCCAGGTCCTCGATAAGGGAGAAGGTGTTCGAGGCGCTGTCATAGGAGTATGCGCCGTATGTCACTTTCTGAGGGTCGAAATAGCCGTCGTTCTTGGCCGAGGTGGGCGGGGTCCAGGTCATGGAGATGGACATGTTGTCGCGACTGGCCACTCCCTGGAGGTCATGCACGCGGTTGGGGGTGAACACACCGGTGTACACCTCCTTTGTCTGGGCCGTTCCCTCAACCTCGGTGTCCACGCGCAGCGATATGGCGTTCACGCCCTGCACGGTGGCCACCTCCACGCTCTGCTCCGAGCCTGGCGTGCCGGTCACGGTCTTTGTCTCGGCGGGGGTGGTGATGACAGCCTTGAGCTGCGTGGAGGCGGGCAGGTCCTTGCCGTTGAGCGTCTTGAGAGGCATAGTGAAGGCCACGGTTGCCTTCAGGTCACCCTTCTCGGCGGGGGTCAGCGTGAAATCGGGTTGAGAGACTGCCTCGGCGCTCCCGGAGGTCTCCTGCACCTTTATGTCGTAAAGCCCTATGGGCCAGGATTCGTGGATGGTTTTCTTGCCGGTGTAGGAGTCGGGGTCGTCCACCTCTACGTTTTTCTCGGTGATGCAGCGTATGGCCACATAGTTGACGCCAGTGGCGGGAACGCCGAACTGCGTCACGAAGGGACCCTCATGGTTGTCGGTGCGCCCGGTGGTGGAATGGTAGTCGATGCGCGAGCCATATTTGCGCATACCCTCCACACTGTTCTTCGGGCCCACATACACCTCGAAGCTGCCGGAGAACACCTCGCCACGCATGGTGGCGGCAAGCGTGAAGGAAAGTTCGTAGGTCTTGGACGAGTCGAAATTGATAGCCGGGAATATCAACCAGTCATCGCAGTCCTGCTTGCTGTTGTTCGGGCTGACAAAGCCGGCGTAGTTCTTGTTGTAGCCCCACTTCTTGCCGTCGCCGTCAGCGTCCACTACGTTGAACAGGCGCAGGTCTTCCTCCGAAGGCACAAGCTCGAGGGGCAGGTTTACCGAAAAGTCCACAAGAGCGGGACCAGGCGAGATAGATGAGCGTACCTGCATGTCCGCCTCCTGACGGAGGGCTTGACGGTCCCAGGAGACAGGGACAGGCTCCAACGCACGCGGCACGTCCGGATCTCCGGACCGCAGATAAGCCATACGGGCCTCCACGGATACCGGGACAAGCATGGCCAGCGCGGCTGCGGTAATCATAATTTTCTTCATAACGACAAAATTTAATTAGTTGAAATACAAGTTGTCTAAATCGTATATATCAGGTCCGGGACAACGGGCTACAGCTCCAGGGGGAGATACCAGTCCCCTTCGCTGCCGTCAGTCCTTCCGGGCGGCGCAGGATGTGTTTTCTCCGGGTCCATACGCCGGTTTTTCCCTCGTCGGTTCACGGGTTCTGTATTCAAAGGAGTGATTTCGGCAAGCGCGGCCTCCTCCTGGCGTTTCAGCTCCCTGCGCAGCTCCTGCGTCTCGGCCTTGTAGCGGGCTATCCGGTTCTCGTATCGCTCCTTCATGGACTGCACCTTGCCGAACATCGCCTGCACCTCGTCTATCTCCCTTTGCAGTGACTCATGGTCCTCGGTCAGTTTCCTGAGCTTCAGGGACAGCTCGGTGTTCGACGCCTGCAAGGCGCTGCGCTCACCTTTCAGGCCACGCAACCGCTCCTCCAGCTCCAGGCGCCCGGCATCGGCCGCGCCGACACTCGCCTGCGCCTCCTCCAAGGCCGAGACAAGGGTCTGCATCATCTGCGCCGCACGGCGAGGGTGGCGGAATATCCACCCGGCTCCGGGAACCTCGAATATGTCCTGCCGCTCACTCATCGTCATCGGCGGGAGCTACGGGCGACACGCCCTCTTTCAGCACTATGCCCAGGCTGCGGCGTCCGTTGATGGCTATTGGCAGCGGCTCGGCGAACTCCACCACACGCAGCCGCTCGCTCTCGTAGAGAGCCGGGCGCGAGTCCAGGTAAGCCTCGTCGAACAGGTCCAGCGGATGTGCGAGATTCACTGTGAAATATCCCACCCCGAAGCTCGTAAGGTTCTGGAAGAAATGCGTACCCTGGCTCGGCTCTATGCTGTAACCCGGCAGGGCGGTCTCCACTATCAGGCGCGCGCCGGCTATCTGCGGCCATTTCACAGGGATGCCCAGTGCGGGGTCGGAGGAGCCCCAACGGCCGGGGCCTATAAGGATATATCCCCGGTCCTCGGCCACGAACCGGCGGTTCAGCTCCTCCACCTCCTTGGCCAGTTCCGGATTGTGCGATGAGTCGAAACTATCACCACGCACGTACACCACATGGCGCACACCCTCCATGAGGCCGTGGCCCAAGGCCGTGTCGGAGCGCAAGAGCAGCTGCGAGTCCGGATGGTTCATTATGGAGTCGTCCAGCATCTCCTTCTTGTCCACTATGGGGCGTATCTGCAGCCAGTAGAGGGTGCCCTTGCGCTCGGAGGATGCGGTGGCCTTCGGGTCTATCAGGCCGGCGAACTCTATCTCCACCGGGCGGCCCATCTCGTACTGCCCCTCCCCCAGCATGAAACGCAGGCACTCGGCCAGGGGGAACACGTCATGCTTCAGTATGTTGGCGAATGTCACCACCTTGCGTCCGCGCCCCTGGTCGGTGTCGCGCATCACGCGGTCTATGCCGTCGTAGGTGCTGACCATGTAACGCATGGCCCCGGTGCCTACGGCGTCCGCCACGTTCAGGCGGCAGATGTTGAAATCGTCATGTACCGTGAAATCGAGCTGGCCCGGGTCCGCCACAGGCAGTGCGTAGAACTGCGTCTGGGTGTCGCGCAGGGCCAGGTCCAGGGTGCTGGTCTGCAGCACCGAGCCGGGATGGGCCGGGGAGAAGCGCAGGGCACGGCTCCCGTCCACTATGTACTTGCCCAGGCCCACGGCCACCTCTGCAACACCCTCCTCGGGCACCTCCGCCCCTATGGGGTAATAGTTTATGGAGCGTCCCACGCCCGAGAAATTGGGGTAATAATAGTCGCCGTGGCGCTCGCCCACCACCTCCTGGATAATCACGGCCATCTTCTCCTGGTCTATTACGTTGCGCGTGGCGTTCATATAAGCCTTGGAGTCCGTGAAGAACACCGAGGCGTAGACACCCTTTATGGCGTCCGTGAGCATCTTGAGCATACGCTCGGGGTCTTCCAGGCGCGGTATCATGTAGGTGGAATAGACCCCGGCGAAAGGCTGGTAGTGCGAGTCCTCAAGCAGCGAGGAGGAGCGCACCGCAAGCGGGGAGTCTATCACCTCGAACAGCGCCACCAGGTCCTCGCGCACCGACTCCGGAAGCCGTGCGCGGAGGAACGCCTGCAGTATCTCCTCGTCCGTGGCCTGCGACAGGGCTATGGGATAGAGGTCGTTGTTGTCCATGAACTCGTCGAAGATGTCGGTGCAAAGCACCACGGTGCGGGGTATGGTGATCTGCACCCCGTGGAAATTCTCGCACTCGGGGTGTCGCTTTATTATCGAGTCTATGAAGGCCAGGCCGCGCCCCTTGCCTCCCAGGGAGCCTTGCCCTATCCTCGCGAAATTGGAATAGCGGTCGAACCGGTCTTTCTTGAAGACGGCCACCACTCCCCTGTTCTTCATGCGGCGGTACTTCACTATCACCTCGAATATGAGGCGGCGCAGGGCCGGAGCCTGGCTCATGTCCGTGAACCGCAGGGTCTTCAGCGCCGAGGCTATCGGGAACAGGGCGCGGGAGTAGAGCCAGCGGGATATGTCGTTGGTGCTGCTGTGGAAATAGAGCGAGTCGCCCGGCAGGTTGTAAATGTTCTTCTGGAGGTCCTTGAGGTTGCGTATGCGCATTATCTCGCGGCCTGTGGCCGGCTCGCGCACCACGAAATCGCCGAAGCCGAAATAGCTCCGCACGGCACGGCGCAGCTCCTGCGGCAGCGTCTTGCTCGTCTTGTCTATGAAGATGCCGCCGAAATCCCCCACCTTGTCGCGGTTCTCCACCTCGCTGCTCTCCACTATGATGGGGATGGTGGGGTCGTTGGCCCTCACATAGCGCGAGAACCGCAGGCCGGCCTCCTTGTCCTTCTCCCCCTCGCGGTTGAAGCTCACGTCCGTTATGATGCCGAGCATGCGGTTGGAGTAGCGGTCATACAGCTCGCGCGCCTCCTCGTAGTCGCGCGCCAGGATCACTTTGGGGCGCCCCCTCATGCGCAGCATCTGCTCATGCTCGTTCAGAGCCTCGGTACTGAACTCCATGCTCTGCTTAAGCAGGAACTTGAAAATGTGCGGCAGCACAGCCGAGTAGAAGCGCACCGAGTCCTCCACCACCAGAATGGCCTGCACGCCCACCTCCTCTATGTCCTTGGGCGCGTTCATCTTGTCCTCTATGAGCTTGATGATGGCCAGGATAAGGTCCACGTTGCCAAGCCAGGAGAACACGTAGTCCACCGCCCCCAGGTCCTCGTTGCGCAGGCGGCGGCTCACCTCCTTGCTGAAGGGGGTCAGCACCACGAAGGGTATCTCCGGGTACTCCCCCTTGATGCGGCGCGCCTCCGTGAACGTCTCGCTTATCTCCACGCCCGGCATGGCGATTATCAGGTCGAAAGCCTGGCGTGCCAGCAGCTCGTGCGCCTCGGCGAAGGTGGCGGCCTTGACGAAACGCGGCGGCGAGGAGAGGTTGAGGGAGACATATTCGAAATACACCTGCTCCTCCACTCGCCCGTCCTCCTCCATCATGAAGGCGTCGTAGGGGGTGGCCACGAGCAGCACGTTGAAGATGCGGCGCTGCATCAGGTCGGCGAAGGCGGTGTCCTTCAGGTAAAGTTTGCTGATAGCCAATTCGTTTATATTCTCCATACGGCAAAAAGACTGGTGTGGGTGACTGCGGCGCGGCAGCGGGCCGCACGATTGTAATGTTAAGATTGCAAATATAATGAAAAAATCCGATGTAGCAAAAAACGACGACCCGGAGAGTCGCCGGCAGGCGATTCCCCGGGTCGGGAAATATCGGGTCGGTTGCGCTTACATGTGCTTGAAGCCTCAGAAATCGGCCTCCTCCACAGTCACGCGCTGCTTAACCTTGTTGACATCGGCCAGGCCCCACGCCTCGGCGTATGCCTGCGCAGAGCCCTTGGGCACGTACACGGTCAGGCCATCGCAACGCTTTAGCTCGGATGGAACGGCCGGGGGTACCGCCCAGGGACAGTACATCTTCTCAAGGTGTACGAGGTTGTAGCCTATGGCACCCTCTATATCACTGAAGCCGGTGCCGAAATGCACCTCTTTGAGGTTCCTGCATCCACGGAAACTGCCTGACACCGAGGTCAGGGAGTTGGGGAACGTAAGGGTGGTAAGATCGCTACATCCGGTGAATGAGTTCCTGATGGTGGTTACACCCTCTGGCAGAGACAATTCCGTGATTGCCAAATCACTAAAGGACCCCTCGATTGTCGCCAGACTCTTGGGCAGCTTCAGCTCTTTGAGGGCACGGCACCCCACAAAACTACTCTCCACCTTCTGCAATCCCTCCTGTATCTCCAGGCTCGTCAGCCTGTCGCAGGCTATGAACGACCCCTTCAGGGTCTTGAGGCTACTCGGCAGCGTGAGGCTCTCCAGCCCGCTCATTATGGTGAACGAACCCTCGATTTTCTTCACATTGGGGCCAAAGGTCAGTTTGCTCAGGCCGCCTCCGTTGATGAACGAGTTGGTGACGGTCTTTAAGGCCGTAGGCATCGTGAGTTCCGAAAGGGCGTTGCCGCCCATGAAGCAGTTCTCCATGGTCTTGATGTTGTCGCCGAGCGTAAGTTCCTCCAAGGACGGGGCAAAGATGAAATCGATGGAGGTCATGGTGGATGGAAGCACCAGTTTCTCGAGTTTCTGGCAGTTGATGCAGTTGGAGAGTATCTTCGTGGGGCCGTCGTTTATCACCAGGCTCTCCACCTCCGCGCCCATGAAGGCCCCCTGGGCGATGCCGGTCACCTGGTAGGTGTCCAGGTCATGCTCCACGGTGGAGGGGATGACGATGTCCCCCTCGTAGGCGCTCATGCCCTCCATGACCATAGGGGATTTCTTGGCCACGACGATGACGGCCAGCTTGGAGGGGTCGGAGAGGTCTTCGGTGTAGACGACACCGCCTACCTCGAATGTGGCCTGCGCGGCGGCCAACAACGGCGCGACGGCGAGCAGGCTCGTGATGATGGTTTGGTTGATTCTCATATTGCGTCAAGTATTATGAATGGCGCCCAGAACTTGTAGTCGGCAAACTTGCCGCCGTCCATGGTGCGTAGTTTCTGTTGTGAGTCGCGCAGCGCCTCGGCGGCGTTCTTGCCGTCGAGCAGGTTGCGGTAAAAGTCGGCCATCAGGATGGCGGTGGCCTCGTCCGAGACCTTCCACAGGCTCATGACCAGCGTCTTGACCCCGGCGCGCTTCAGGCCGCGCTGAAGACCGGCCACGCCTTCGGAGCCTACCTCGCCCAGGCCGGACTCGCAGGCGGACAGCACCACGGTGTTCACGCCCGAGAGGTCGAGGCGCGAAATCTCGCGGCCCGTGAGTATGCCGTCGTCGAAGCGCGGGGCGGCGGTCTTGTCCTTGGAGTCGACCGTGTTGGCCGCGCCCGCCATCATCAGGCCCGAGCGTCCCAGGGACTGCTCCTCGAAGGTGGAGCGGTCGTCGGCCTTGGCCAGCACGCGTCCCAGGCGTGAGCGGGACTTGCGGGGCACCGTGAAGCCGTGGGTGGCTATGTGAAGCACCGGCACCTGCTTGGCATTCAGCTCCTTGACGGTGGTCTCCGTGGCCTCGGCCCCTTCCACCTGGCTGGCGGTGCCCCCGGCGGCGGTGAAGATGGAGGCTATGTCGTGTATCTCGTCCAGGGTGGCGGGCAGATAGGCTATGCCGGCGCGCAGGCCGGGGGTGGCGGCCTCCTCCACCTCGAAGTCTTCGGCGGCTGCGTCGGCGGCCGCGTCCGTCGCGGCTTTCTCTGAGTCGTCAAGGTTGTATTTCACGCCGCCGTAGAGCAGCACCCCCTCAGGCTTCGCCACGGGCTGGCGCAGGGCCAGCTCACGGGTGGAGGAGAGGCGGAAGGTGGTGTAGCGGTCGTTGAAGCTCTCGCCCTCCGTGACGGGGAAATATTCCACAGGCAGCAGGTTCAGGTTCCCGGCCGGGGAGAAATATACGGTCTTGATCCCCTCCAACTCACTCTCGAGCGGCTTCCACAGCTTGGTGTACGCCTCGGTGGAGGCGCAGTGGTCCGTCATGTCGTTGATGTCGGAGACGGCGCACAGGTCATGCACCTGCGGGAATGGGGAGTCGGCCTTCAGCACGGACGCTATGTAGCGGTCTCCCCCCTCGGTGGCGGCTATGGAGAACTCCACGGCCATCTCGCCGGGGGCCAGGGCCGAGCGCACGTCGGTCCAGCGGGGCATCGCTCCGGGGGCGGCCTTGAAGCGGCTGTCGAGGTTCTTTTGCAGGTTGGCCTCGAGCAGGGCTATGCGCTCCAGCAGGGAGTCGGCCTGTTCCGCAGAGGCCAGGTCCAGCGCCATGCGCGTCTGCTCCAGCTCCCGGTATCGGTCCGCCAGGGCCTTGTTGCCGAGCCTGGCCACAGCGTCGCGGTAGAGCGAGCCGGCCGAGAGGGACAACTGCTTGTACACCAGGGCAGCGTCGTATGCCAGCCCCTGGAGCAGGCTGTCCGAGGGAGCGAGCAGCGAGAGGGCCGGGGCGCTCTGCACGAGCAGGTCCACCTTGCCCTTGACCACCCCGTCGGCGCGGTTGAAGGCGAAATCGGAGTAGCGTGCGGCGATATCCTTCTGCAAGCCGTACAGCACGCGGTCGGCGCTCTTGGCTCCCTTCTGTCCGTCGCCTGTGGCGAACAGCGCCTTTGCCAGGTTGATGTTCACCTGGTTGTAGTCGCGGTCGGCAAACAGGCTCGAGGGGGAGTTGAGCAACCCCGGACCCTGCACCGAGCGCACGTCTATGAGCGCGGGAGCCGCCTCGAAGGCCGACGGGCGCACCGAGGCTTTCTCGCCTGCCGCCACAGCGTCGGCATAGCGGCCCGTCTTGTAATAATAATACAGCAGGCGGGCGTTCTGCGCGTGCAGCTCCTTCGTGTTGTCCCCGTGGGCGGAGAGGGCCGCACGGTTGGCCTCGCCCAGGCGGATGGCCTCGTCCCAGTCTCCCCTGCGGGCGGCAAGGGTCTCGCGGGCCAGCCCTTCGATTATCCGCTCCGCGCTCCCCTCGTGGAACGAGGCGGCCAGGATGGCCGCTGCCTTGTCTATCTCGGCCGCAGCCCCTTCATAATCCTCGCCATAGGCCAGCAGGTCGGCGCGCACTATGGGGAGCCACGCCTTCAGCAGGGGCTTGGAGGCGAGCAGGTCGGCGGGCAGCAGCCCCACGTTGGCGTCGAAGAACTCCAGTCCGGGCGCGCTCTCGCCGCTCAGGGTGAAGGAGTGCCAGCGGTCGCGCTGCAGCTCGTAGTCCCCCTTGCAGTCCAGGGCTATCATGAAGAAGGCCCTGACAAGGGTGCCTTTGTTGGAGGGGTCTATCTTGGAGAACAGCTCCCGGCAATAAGCCTCGTAATCCCCCTCCTTGCCCAGGGCAGTGTAGGCCGCACGCAGGTTGGCCAGGTGCGAGGCCAGGGTCTCGGAGGTGCACAGGGCCGTGTTCACATATTTGTCCAGGAACTCCCGCGAGTATCCGGCGGCGCGCTTGTAGCGGGCGGCGGAAAGGGCCTCGCTGGAGTAGGACAGGTACCTGGCGGGCGGGATGTCGGCCCGCACCGTCCCCAGGGCGCCGGCGCACAGCAGCGCGGACGCTATCATCAGGCGCAGGCGCATCATTTCAGGAAATAGAGTGATACGTTCCCGGCCTTGGCCTCTCCCGGCTCGAACTCCTCGGCGAACATGTCGTTGAGCTCCTCACCCTCGAACTGCTGGTCGAAGCCCACGGCCACCAGGCGGTCGCCGGGCATCTGAGCCAGCACTATGTGGTCGAGCGCCACGGTGGCGCCCGGGGCTATGAGAAGCGCCGTCTCGTCGTTGTCGAACTCAAGCACCGAGGCCCAGGGTCCGTCCTCGCTCTTGGCGAACAGGTTGGCGTACACAGGCTCGTCCGAGGTGTTGGTCAGCGACACCGTGAAGAGATCTTCCTCAAGCGGGGTCTTGGTCATGGTCAGCACTCCCGTGTCCTCCCCGGCCTCGAAGCCTGTGACAAGGGCTGTGTAGAGAGCCTCGAGCACCTCCTCGTCCAGAGTGGCGCGGGTGGCCGCCCCCACAGCCTTGTGCGACTTGGTGGAGCTGGCCGCCATCTGCCGCCGCGACTCCGCCCCTATCTTCCCGGTCAGGGACCCGTTCTCCTTGGCGCTCTGCCTGAGCAGAGTACCTAAGTTGAACTCTCCGGGAGTGGAGAAGGTATATATCTGCCGCGTGGAGGTGTCGAGCACGCGAAGTTTCGAGGAGGGGTTGATTTTCACGGTCGCGGCGTCGGTGAGCACGTTGGCCTTCGCCACCTTGTTCCAGGCGGTGCCCTCTTTCTTGGTGACGTTGCCGGTCACAGAATATACTTTTAGCGACTTTGCCGAGGCACCTGCGCACAGCAGAGTGGCCACGGCCAGAGTGATTATCGTTTTCTTCATTGCTTGTCTTGGGTGTTATTGGGTTTGTCTATGTTTTCTTCAAGCACGGGGGCCGCCTCCATGACCTCTGACAGAGGCGCGTCTTTCTTGCCGAAAAGCCTGCGCCACAGCTTCTTGACAGGCCCCTCGAAAGCGTACCAGGTGTCGAGCACAAGCAGCGAGAGGGCCGCCAGCAGCATGGTGTGGGGCGCGTTCAGGTATATGCCGTAATGGTCGAAGGCCCAGCACCCCAGGAAGGCCACCACGCCCATCCACACTATGGGGAGCACGCGCATCACGAAGTTCTGGGCCGAGTCCAGGTAGACGTACAACACGGCCATGAGCAGGCACGAGAGCAGCTCGAGCAGCAGGTTCCAGGTGCCGCTGCGCTGGTTCACATAGTCCTGACGCATCATCATGGAGAGGATGTTGGCCTGTATGAGCACTCCTGGATAATCTTCCGACAGGGGGGTCTGGTGCAGGTCTCCCTGCTCCTCTATGGTGCCGAGGAACACGATCTTGTCCTTGAGCATGGAGGGGTCGTCCCACACCTCCTGCGGGTCCGCCACGTAGAACTCCTCGGGCTGGAAGCGTATCATCTCGTCCTCCTCGCCTCGCTCCTGCAGCCGTTTGTAGGCCCCGGGGTCCAGG
>URZM01000034.1 GCA_900552315.1 uncultured Bacteroidales bacterium
CGGGTTGAGCACGGCGTTCTCCCCAAACTCCTCCCCACACCTCTCCTGAAAGGCGGCGATGCGCTCCCGCTCCACCCCCTGGTCGGCCAGGATCATGCCCACATCGGCAGGGGTCAGGGTGGGGGACCTGAGCGCCACGCTTATCCACAAGACCCCGGCGCTGGCCGACCTGTTCCGCATCCCGGGCAAGAAGGTGGCGCTCATGAGCGACTGGGAACGCAAGCTCCCGGCGATAATAGAGGCCGCCTCGCGGGCCGACGTCACCAACCTGAGCGGAGTCCCCTCTTGGTTCCTGATATTGCTGCGCCGCATGATGAGTGAGCGCGGGGTGGAGAACCTTCACGACATCTGGCCCAACCTGGAGGTGTTCTTCCACGGGGGCATCTCCTTCAAGCCTTACAGGGCGCAGTACGAGGAGTTCACCGACCCGGCGAAGATGCACTTCCTGGAGACGTACAACGCCTCGGAGGGCTTCTTCGCCGTGCAGACCGGTTTCGGTGACCCGGCCATGCAGCTGCTGCTGGACCGTGGGGTGTACTACGAGTTCGCGCCCCTGGGGAGCGACGGCCTGTACGGCGCTCCCGTGCCGCTGGAGGAGACGGAGGCCGGACGCACCTATGCGCTGATAATCAGCGCCTGCAACGGCCTGTGGCGCTATTCGCTCGGCGACACGGTGCGCGTGGCCGAGGGGGGCGCGGGACGTGTCACCATAGCCGGGCGCACCAAGAGCTTCATCAACGCCTTCGGGGAGGAACTGATGGAACATAACGCCGACGCGGCCATAGCCGAGGCGTGCGCGGCCACGGGCGCCCGGGTGGCCAACTACTCCGCCGCGCCGGTGTATGCCGAAGGAGGCAGGCGGGGCCGTCACCGCTGGCTGGTGGAGTGGACCCATGCCCCGGCCGACACGGAGGCTTTCGCCGACATACTGGACCGTGAGCTCCAGCGTGTGAACTCCGACTATCAGGCAAAACGCTCGGGCAACATCTTCCTGGACCGTCTGGAGCTGCTCACGGCCCCCGCAGGGCTGTTCGACCGCTGGCTCGCGGCCCACGGCACCGGCAAGCTGGGGGGGCAGCGCAAGGTGCCTCGCCTCTCGCCCACGCCTGCCCTGATGGACTCGCTGCTGGCCCTGATGAGATAGACGAAGGCCGCTGCCTGAGGTAGGAAGCGGCCTTCGCAATGCCTTGATATATGGGTCTTTAGAAATTGACGGTCATCGTGAACATGTCGCCCGTGTTGTAGTTCACGGTCTCGCCCATGAGCTTGGTGTCGTTGATGAGCGCACCCTCGAAAGACTCGAAGAGGTCGCCCTGGTAGTAGGCCGAGTACTCAATCTGGTTGCCGTAGACCGTACCCTTGAACGTGAACCAGCTCTGGGGCTGGTCGCCGTATTTCTTCAGGGTGTTCTCATAGGCGTAGCGGCCGCTCACCAGGTTGTTGTCATAGTCGATGACCATCTTCATGCGTATGGGGTACTTGTCCGCCCTTCCCGAGCCTTCGAGGCGCACGATACCGCCGGGCGCGGCGGCCATGCCAGGCTCTTCCATTGCCATCTCCTCTTCAGCCATTTCGGGTATGGTGTCGCCTTCCTCGGGTATTTCCACTATGGCGTCGGCGCTGTCGGCATTGGCGCTGTCCACGTTTGCGCTGTCAGAGTCGCTGCCGCCGTAGCCGTAGCCTCCGCTGCTCCTGTGGGCCTTGAACCAGCCGTTCTCGAAACCGAACCATACGGCGCCGCCTGCCAGGGCGAGCACCGCCACGCTTATGATGACGATCAGCAGAGCCTTGGATTTCTTCTTGGGCTTGTCCGTTCCGGAGGACCGGTTCCCTTTATCGCCGTCTGGGGAGTCCGTGTCGCGTTTGTCGGTAGGGGGGACGGACGCGTTTCCGCCGCCGGGGACGGGGTCAAGCCCCATTTTGTCAGTCTTTTCGTCCATAGTCAAAATCGGTTAATTGGTTATATGTGCAAAAGTAGCGAATAATGACGAACCGCCCAAGCCAGGTCTCCCCCCTCCTTCGATTTGAACAGAAATGAACAAAGCCCCGGTAGTTTCAGACGGCCAAGTCCAGCGGGAGGTCGCTTATGTCTTTGAGCCTTTTCCCTTCTATGAGTATGTCGAGCATTTCCATGGCGTCTTCCGCTTGAACGAATTTAACGGCTTCAAGCAGTTCGTAAAGCGCGAAATGGTACAGACAATCGATATCTCCTGTGCCGAGAGCCAAAGACGCCAGACGTGAGGGGAGTGGCTCTGCCGTGACTACCGCAATGTGCGGGAGGTGCCCTTTTCTATTCCTGATCAGGCCAAGCGCCTCGGTACGGCTGTTTTGGGCTCTGTCGCTGCGCATGGTCCACTTTGCAGAAATTGAAGCATGCAGTATAGGCAGTTCATTGTCTTTGAGCCGTAAGGAGGAATTGAGGCAGACGGAATCGTCAACAACCCTGAACTCACTGTTTATGAACTCATCTGGCTCAGGGTCACGATACACCACGATGTCGGGAGCAATCATATAATCGTTGCCGAGAGTGGAGGCGAGCCGTGTGTCATGGCGTGTGATGTCCCTAAGATAGTCAAGATGCTCGTACTGAACAAATGAGGATGTGGTGACGGCATTGCGATTGCCCAGCCTGCTCACATGAAATTTGCCTGGCCTAAGGTTGTCAAGTTTAAGGAAAGTGTTGGCGATGAATAGCTTTGTCTCGTTCTCGAAATGGCCTCCAAGGGTCTGCCCCTCTATTTTGTCGTGTGTCTCTACGCAGAGTGTCTGTGCCATGCGGGAGGCTATCATTTTCGAGAGCCGGGAACTTTTGTCCGCGTTGCTCGGAATGCCATGCCTGTCAATGCTCAGCACCCCTTGGGAGATGAGGCGTTTATGAAATTCTTTGCGGTATTCAGCTATTAAGGGAAGCATTGTAGTCCAGTAATTGTTTGATTTTAAGTCCTATTTCCTTGGCTACCGGTGGAGGGAACGCGTTTCCTATCATGCGGCACGCTTTAGTTTTCTTGTCACCGAAAGACCAAGAGTCGGGGAAGCCCTGAATCCTGGCCAACATTCGCACGGTGAGACGGGGCATCCCGATGAAATCTTTTGCGGGGGGGAGGTCGGCCACTCCCTTGCCGTCAATGTTCATAGCGGCCCATTCACGTTTCGCTCGCGTGGGCCCAAGGTCAGGCCCTCCGTGTTTCTTGCTCCCTCCGACCAGAGTGGGTGCTATCTTCGAGGCTTCCTCGCTCCAGCGTTCAGCCAGCGCCCAGCCGTTCTCTTTCATAAGGTCATAAAGCAGTTCACCTACCGTAGGGGGAGGGCATGGATGTTTCTCAGGAAAAGTGAAGGAGTCATTCAGGTCTGTCCGTACGCCTATGATGATGACCCTTGGCCTTAATTGGGACACTCCGAAGTCGCAGGCGTTTATCAGTTTTATGTGAGTGTTGTAACCCAGTGAGTTGAGGTTGCGCAGGATTGACTCCCTGTATGCCATGAATTTCTGGTCGAGCAATCCTCTGACATTTTCAATCATGACAACCTTCGGCGCGATTTCCTCGGCAAGCCGGAGCATTTCCGGGAACAGGTCTCTCTCGTCTTCATGGCCGAGCTGTTTGCCCGCCACGCTGAAGGGGGGGCATGGCACACCCCCCGACAGCAAGTCTATCTGGCCTCTGTATGGCTTCCCGGAAAAGCTCCTTACATCTGCGCAGAGAACGTCCCATGACGGACGGTTCGCGCGAATGCACTCGCAGTACTCCTTCTCGTATTCAACGAGCAATGTATGCCTGAACCCTGCCATTTCAAGTCCGAGGGCTTGGCCGCCGGTTCCGGCGCAAATCTCCAAAGAACGATATGTCTGCCGGGCATACGCATCGTAGGACATACCGTTCTTCGTCATTTCAGGTGAAGGATTCATTCTTGTCTCCAGGGGTGGGTCAGTCGAGGTCTATGTCTATGTCGTCGGCGTCGAAATCGTCCACCTCTTCGTCGCCTTCTGGGGCGTCGGGCATGTCTATGGCTTCGGACGTCACCTCGCCGGGGGCTGACTTGCGGGGTTTGGCGGGAGCGGGCACGGGCGCGTTGGCCATGGCCTCCACCACCTTTGCCTTAAGCTCGGCTGCGAGTTCGGGGTTCTCGGCGAGTATCTCCTTTGCCGAGTCGCGTCCCTGGCCTATCTTGCGTCCGTCGTAGCTGAACCACGAGCCGCTCTTCTTGACGATGCCCAGGTCCACGCCGAGATCGAGAATCTCGCCCTCCTTGGATATGCCTTCGCCGAACATGATGTCGAAGGCCGCGCGGCGGAACGGGGGCGCCACCTTGTTCTTGACCACCTTCACCTTCACGGTGCGCCCTATCACCTCGTCGTTCTTCTTGAGGGCGGCCGAGGGGCGTATGTCCAGGCGTATGGAGGCGTAGAACTTGAGGGCGTTGCCGCCGGTGGTGGTCTCCGGGTTGCCGAACACCACGCCTATCTTGTCGCGCAGCTGGTTTATGAATATGCAGGTGGTGCGTGTACGGGATATGGCTCCCGTGAGCTTGCGCATGGCCTGGCTCATGAGGCGCGCGTGCAGGCCCATGTTCTTCTCGCCCATCTCGCCCTCGATTTCGGCCTTGGGGGTGAGCGCGGCCACTGAGTCTATGACCAGGATGTCCACCGCCCCGGAGTTTATGAGCTGCTCGGCTATGTCCAGGGCCTGCTCGCCGTTGTCGGGCTGGGAGATCCAGAGGTTGTTGGTGTCCACTCCGAGCGCCTCGGCGTAGAATCGGTCGAAGGCATGCTCTGCGTCGATTATGGCGGCGATGCCTCCCTGCTTCTGGGCCTCGGCTATGGCGTGTATGGCCAGGGTGGTCTTTCCGGAGGACTCCGGACCGTAGATCTCGATGATGCGTCCGCGAGGGAAGCCTCCCACTCCGAGTGCGGCGTCCAGGCCGATGGACCCGGAGGAGATGACCTCCACGTCCTCCACCGCGTCATCGCCCAGGCGCATGATGGCTCCTGTGCCGAAATCCTTGTGGATATGCTCCATGGTTATGTTGAGCGCCTTCATCTTCTCTGAGGCGTCGCTGATGCGCGTTGTGGTCGTGGTTGCAGATTTTTTCTTTGCCATTATATAAGTTGTTATTGTTTTCAGGTCTGTGTGGGGGCGGTGGCCGCTGTGGGTTCCGTCCTGTGTCGCAAAGTTAGCGCCTCGCCTGTGCCGATGTCGGGCACAGCGGTGTTAACGAGCCTTAAATTGCCGCGCCGCTGCCGAGCAGGGTCAGACACAGCTTGGAGACGTAGACGTATATTACGAGGCCCACGATGTCGTTGGAGATCTGTATGAACGGGCCTGTGGCGAGCGCGGGGTTTATGTGGAGCCTCTCCAGGGTGAGAGGCACGAGGGTGCCGAGCAGGGTGGCGAACATGACGACCACGAACAGGCTTATGGCCACGGAGAGGGTGACGGCGAAGTCGTGTGGCAGCATTATAAGGTTGTAGACGAAAATGACTGTGGCAATTATGACGGCGTTTGTAAGGCCGATGAGCACCTCCTTGCCAATCTGCTTGCCGAACTCCTTGATTTCGAGCGTTCCGTTAGCCAGGCCCTGGACCACTATGGCGCTGGCCTGAACGCCTACGTTGCCGCCGGTGCCGCCTATTATGGGTATGAACAGGGCCAGGGCGGTGACGGCGGCTATCTGGTCCTGGAAGCCTGCCAGGATCATCGAGGCGACTATGCCGGAGGCGATGCCTATCAGGAGCCAGGGTATGCGCGCCTTGGTCTGCGAGAGGACGGAGTCGTCCGCGTCCACGTCGCTCGAGAGGCCGGAGGCCAGCTGGTAGTCGCGCTCGCTCTGCTCGCGCACCTCGTCCATGACGTCGTCCACGGTGATCTGCCCCACGAGCCTCCCTATGGTGTCCACCACGGGGACCGCCACGAGGTCATATTTCTCGAAGTCGAGGGCCACCTCGTCTATGGGTGTGTCGGTGGTGACGCTCTTGGGGTCGCTCTCCATGACGCGCTTTATCTTGGAGACGGAGGGGTCGGTGATCATGCGCTTGAGGGGGAGGATGCCTGTGAGGCGCTCGTCATCGTCCACCACGTATATGTTGTACACGTCGTCCAGCTCCTCGGCCTGGGAACGCATCTCCTTGATGCACTCGGGCATGGAGAGGTTCTCGTTCACCACGATCATCTCGGTGCCCATGAGGCCGCCGGCGGTGTCCTCGTCATACTGGAGGAGGTCCACGATGTTTCCGGCCTGCTCCATGTCGTCGATATGGGCTATCACCTCGTCGCGCTCCTCCTTGTCCAGCTCCTGGATGAGGTCCACGGCGTCGTCGGTGTCGAGCAGGTCTATGTAGTGTCCTATCTCCTCGGGGTCCATCCCCTCGAGGATCTTCTTGCGTTCCTCCTCGTCCAGCTCCATGAGGACGTCGGCCTTGGTCTCGGTGCCCTCTATGAGGTTGAAGAGCCATTCGGACTGGCGCAGGTTGAGCTCGCCGAACAGTTCGGCGATGTCGGCCGGGTGCAGCTCGCGTATCTCGCGGCTCGCGGCCTCCTGGTCGCGTGCCTCGATGGCCTGCTCTATGCGCTGTATGTCCTGGTCGGTGAAATCCTTCATGCCCCCTTCAGTCTAAAGCTGACTACAAATTTAGCGAAAAATCGCGATTATCCCGCACCCCGTGCCCTCAAAAATAGCAATGAGGTTGTATGTATTTGATTGTCAGGATTTAATAAAGACTTAAAGAAATAGCCCCGCGAGGCATGTCCGTGAAGAATCCTCGTGGGGCTTGGGGTGTATGTGTGGGTGGGGGGTTACTTGAGGCGTGCGCGTATTGCTGCCGTGGCCTCTTCGTGGCCGGGCTTGCCCAGGAGGGCGAACATGTTCTTCTTGTAGGCCTCCACTCCGGGCTGGTCGAAGGGGTTCACGCCCAGTATGTAGCCGCTGATGCCGCAGGCCTTCTCGAAGAAATAGATGAGCTGGCCCAGGGAGTGCTCGTCCAGGCGGGGCATGGAGAGGCGTATCACGGGCACCCCGCCGTCGGTGTGCGCCAGGCGCGTGCCCAGCTCGGCCATCTTGTTGACCTCGTCCACGCGCTTGCCTGCCATGTAGTTGAGGCCGTCCAGGTTATGCTTGTCGGCGGGCACGAGCAGGGTGTGCTCGGGGGCCTCGACGCTTATCACGGTCTCGAAGATGGTGCGCTCGCCCTCCTGTATCCACTGGCCCATGGAGTGCAGGTCGGTGGTGAAGTCTACGGCTGCGGGGAATATGCCCTTGTGGTCCTTGCCCTCGCTCTCGCCATAGAGCTGCTTCCACCACTCGCCGAAGAAGTGGAGCTTGGGGTGGTAGTTCACCAGTATCTCTGTCTTTTTGCCGTCGCGGTAGAGTGCGTTGCGCATCATGGCGTAGGTCTGGGCGGGGTTGTCGGCCGAGGGGTGCATGGTGGTGCGCTCCATGTCGGCGGCTCCTGCCACGAGCTTGTCGATGTCGAAGCCTGCCACGGCTATGGGGAGCAGGCCCACGGGAGTGAGCACGGAGAAGCGTCCGCCCACGTTGTCGGGTATGACGTAGGTCTTGTATCCGTTCCGGTCAGCCATGGTGCGCAGGGCTCCCTTGGATGCGTCGGTGACGGCCACTATCAGCTCCTTGGCCTTGTCGGCCCCCACGCTCTGCTCGAGCTGCTCCTTGAGCAGGCGGAAGGCTATGGCGGGCTCGGTGGTGGTGCCGCTCTTGGATATGACTATGATGCCGAAGCGCTTGCCCTTGAGGAAGCCCATCAGTTCGCTCAGGTAATCCTCGCCTATGTTCTGCCCGGCGAATAGCACTTTGGGGAACTCGCCTTTGGGGGCGAAAGGCGCGAAAGCGTCCTGGAGGGCCTCGATCACGGCCTTTGCGCCGAGGTATGAGCCACCGATGCCTATGCACACCACGTAGTCCGTGGCCTCCTTGAGGCGTGCGGCCGTGGCCTTGATGTCGGCCAGCTCAGCGGCGGTGATGGATGAGGGGAGGTTCACCCAGCCGTGGAAGTCGTTGCCGGCGCCTTTGTTCTCGTTGAGGTTCTCTATGCCCTGCACGGCCTCGGGCTTCAGTGCCTCGAACTTGTCTTCGCCCACGAACCTGACGGCGTCGGCGATGTTGATCTGAATGGTTTTCATAATCTCTATCTTTGTCTTTATATTTGCGTTTCGGGTTGTTGTCCCGTAGATATATCGTTCCTGCGGGGCGGAATGTTCAGATGAAGGAGGCGGTTATGGTGTCGATGGCGGCTCGGGGCGGCTGCTGGTCGTAGAGGATGCGCCATACGCACTCGGCTATGGGCATGTCTACCCCCAGCGAGGAGTTGAGCTCGTGTATGCACTTGGTGCCGTAGTAGCCCTCGGCCACCATCTCCATCTCCATCATGGCGGCCTTCACGGAGTAGCCTTTGCCTATCATGGAGCCGAAATTGTGGTTGCGGGAGAATCGGGAGTAGGCGGTGACCAAGAGGTCGCCCAGGTATGCGGAGTCGGCGCAGTCGCGTGGCATGGGGTCGGCGGTGTCGATGAAGCGGCGCATCTCGCGCAGGGCGTTGCTTATGAGCATGGCCTGGAAGTTGTCGCCCATCTTCATGCCGTGGATTATGCCGGAGGCTATGGCGTAGACGTTCTTGAGCACGGCGCCGTATTCTATGCCGTCCACGTCCTCGCTGACTATGGTTCTCAGTGTCGGCCCCTGCACCAGGGCTGCGAACTCGCGAGCCTTGGCGGTGTCGTGGCAGCCTATGGTGAGGTAGCTGAGGCGCTCGAGTGCCACCTCCTCGGCGTGGCAGGGGCCGCCGATCACGAGCATGTTCTCGTCGCGGCAGCCATAGCGGTCCATCATGTAACGGGTCACTATCTTGTGCTCGTCGGGGACAATGCCCTTGACGGCTGAGACCACGGCCTTGTCCGTAAGGGAGGTGGAGATCTTGTCGAGGTGCGACTTCAGGTACGGGCTGGGCACGGCGAGCACCAGCGTGTCGGCGCTTCGGCACACCTCGTTGATGTCGGAGCTGAAGCGTATGCGGACGGTGTCGAACTGGACGTCGCTCAGGTACACGGGGTTGTGTCCCCCTTTCTTGAACTCTGCTATGCGGTCGTCGCGGCGCATGTACCAGTGAATGTGGTCCACGTTCCGCAGCAGGAGCTTGGCCAGGGCCGTGGCCCAGGAGCCGCCTCCCATCACCGCTATCTCATGCACTCGGCTCATAGTCTTTGTCAGCTTGGGTGAGTTTTTCGTGGTAATGTGGTCAGGCGTTGGTGGATGTTTCCTCTCCTTCCTTTCCGTCCTCCTTCTTGACGGCCTTTGCCTGTGGGCGCATCTGGGGGAACAGGAGGACCTCCTGTATGGTGGTCTGGCCTGTGAGGAGCATGGCGAGGCGGTCCATACCTATGCCCATGCCTGATGTGGGAGGCATGCCGTACTCCAGGGCGCGTATGAAATCGTGGTCTATGACCATGGCCTCGTCGTCGCCCTTGTCGGCCAGGCGCATCTGCTCCACGAAACGCTCGTACTGGTCTATGGGGTCGTTAAGCTCGGAGTAGGCGTTTGCCAGCTCCTTGCCGCCCACCATCAGCTCGAAGCGCTCGGTGAGCTCGGGGTTGTCGCGGTGGCGCTTGGTGAGGGGTGACATCTCTATGGGGTAGTCGGTGATGAATGTGGGCTGGATGTAGGAGCCTTCGCACTTCTCGCCGAACATCTCGTCTATGAGCTTGCCCTTGCCCATGCTCTGGTCCACCTCGATGCCCATGCCTTTTGCGGCGGCGCGGAGCTCCTGCTCGCTCTTGCCCTCGATGTCGAAGCCGGTGTGGTCCAGGATGGCCTGGCGCATGGTCACGCGCGGGTAGGGGGCCTTGAAGTCGATGGTATGGTCGCCGTACTGCACGGTGGTTGTGCCGTTCACGTCGAGGGCTATCTTCTCGAGCATGGTCTCGGTCATCTCCATCATCCACTCATAGTCCTTGTAGGGGACGTATATCTCCATGCAGGTGAACTCGGGGTTGTGGGTGCGGTCCATGCCCTCGTTGCGGAAATTGCGCGAGAACTCGTACACTCCGTCGAAGCCTCCCACTATGAGGCGCTTGAGGTACAGCTCGTTGGCTATGCGCAGGTAGAGGTCTATGTCGAGGGTGTTGTGGTGGGTGATGAAGGGGCGTGCGGCGGCTCCGCCGGGTATGCTCTGGAGCACGGGGGTGTCCACCTCCATGTATCCGCGCTCGTTGAAGAAGTCGCGCATGGAGCGGAACATGGCCGTGCGCTTGCGGAATATCTCCTTGACCTCGGGGTTGACGATGAGGTCCACGTAGCGCTGGCGGTAGCGCAGCTCGGGGTCGGTGAAGGCGTCGTATGCCACGCCGTCCTTCATCTTTACTATGGGCAGGGGCCTGAGGCTCTTGCTCAGGAGTGTGAGCTTGCGGGCATGCACTGAGATCTCGCCGGTCTTGGTGCGGAACACGTATCCCTCCACGCCTATTATGTCGCCTATGTCGAGCAGCTTCTTGAACACCACGTTGTACATGTCCTTGTCCTCGCCGGGGCAGATGTCGTCGCGGCTCACGTACACCTGTATGCGGCCTGTGTCGTCGAGCAGCTCCATGAAGGAGGCCTTGCCCATGATGCGCCGGCTCATGATGCGTCCGGCCACGTGCACCTGCCGGGGCTCGGGGTCCTCGTCCTTGAAATTCTCCTTGATTTCGGCTGCGTGTCCGTCTATTGGATACAGGGGTGCGGGATACGGCTCTATGCCGCGCTCGCGCAGCGCGGCCAGCGAGTTGCGGCGCACTATCTGCTGTTCGTTAAGCTCTTCCATAAGTGTGGTATGTGTCGTGTATGTGTCTTGTGTACTGAATGGCCCGGGGCGTGCGGGGGAAATGAGGCGGCGCGTTCCGGGCATGCGCAGAGGCCGTCCGGCGGAGTGCGTTCCGGGCATGCGCCTGTTCAAGATGCAAAGTTAACAAAAAATTCCGAGACTCTGCACTTTCCGGCTGCGGGGCCAAGGAAAATGCCGGGGGCGCGTCATCGCGACGTGCCCCCGGCTGCCTTTGACTTAGTAATTATATGTTAATTCTATATTCTCTTTGTCTTTCTGGTGACGGCGGGAGGTTTCCGGCCTCCCGCCGCCTGCTGTGTGGTGGTGAGGGGTTTACCTCACGTAGATCTTGACTGCCTTCGAGCCTTTGAGGGCGAGGTATACGCCTGCGGGCACGTCGTAGCGACCCTGGGCGGCGGCGACCTTTATGCCTGAGGCGTCGTATACCGCCACTCCGTCAGCCTTGACGGTGAAGAAGCCTGCGCCGGCCTCGATCCAGAGGGAGTCGGCCTCCACGCTGTCGAGGGCCGTCTGTATCATCGAGAAATCGAGGGTGCCATGTACGATGGGGGGATAGAGTACGTAGTGCGTGGCGGTCTCGCCGTCGGCCTGCGCTGCGGGTGCGGCTGCGGGAGTCTGTACCGTGACGCCCTCACCTACGGTACGGGTGTCGCCTTTGAAGAAGTTGGCCACGCCGAGGGTCACTGCGGGAATGGTGGTCTCGTCCACCCAATGGTCATCGGTCATGCCGTTGTACCAGGTGCAGGTGTTTTCGCTCTTGGCGAGCACAACCATGTTCTCGGTATTCTCTATTTCACTGAAGCGGTGGTAGTGCTTGCCGTTGGCGAGGGTCTCATTCTCCAGCCAGTTCTCCACGTTCACATAGTTGGTCTCCAAGGCCTGGTCGCCGCTTCGTAGCACAATGTATTGGGCAGAGGCGTCGGCGTTGAGTGTCACGTCGCCGAGCTGCGAGCGGGATGCGTCGGCCAGGGGCAGGTTGGTCTTGGCCATGTAGATGCGTTCCTCGTACTTGTTCTGTTCCTGTCCGTCGGCGTCCAGCACCTTGATCTTTGCGCGGATTGCGGGAATCCGGATGTCGGAGAGTTGCATGGGCCGGGCCTCGAGCTTCGCGGTCTTGGACTGGTTTGCGGCGGCCACGTAGGGACGCAGGTCCGGGTTGGCGAACCGGCTTGCGCCGTCGGCTGCCGCCAGCTTCACCGTCTTCTCGATGGACTGCCATGAGGCGTCGATCCAGTCGTTGGGGTTCTCGCTGTGCAATGTCACGGACTTGCCGGCAGTGCCGTCGACATAAGTTATGCCGTAAGCCTTGTCGCCCACGGAGAGGGACTCTGCCTTAAGCTCGGCGTTGAGGGCGGGGAGCACGTTGATGTCCACGTTGGGGCGTGTCAGGGATACTTTCACGTCCAGGGAGTTGATCAGCGCGCCTTCCACTGCGTGTATGTGGCCGGTGCCGGCCAAGGCGTCGGCCACCTTCACGTCAGCCGTTTCATCGGCGGCTATTCCGCTGTTCACCATGAACTCTACGTTGTCGATGCCGTAAGCGGGCATTGTGAGGTCCAGATGGTTCTTCATGCGGTTCTCGGGCTTGGTCTCGCGGGTTTCGGTGGTGCCGTTGGTGAATGTTGCCTCGGCTGTGAAATCGGCGTCCCAGTCGCCTGAGAAGTCAAGGAACTTGTCGTTTTCGTAGTCCATGAAATCCTTCAGGGCGTAGAAAGTGGTACCGGGACGGTCGGCGAACACGCGGTTGGCCTCGGCTGCCAGGTCTGCCACCGGCTCTTCGTTGTATCGGATCTCGAACTTGGTGGCTGTCTTGCGTGCGATGGTGGACTCGTTGTTGAAGCGGTAGAGTCCCGGGAGGTTGGTGGCCACGGCTATCAGGGATGTCCACTCGGCGTCGGCGGAGCTGTAGTCGAAGCGGTCGGTGGCGGCGCGTTGCGAGTGGCTCATTATATGGCCGTCTTCCACGGTCACGTCATACTGCACGTTGATGCTGGGGTTGTAAGTGACGTAAGAATTGCGTGTGGGGTCCTGGAGGTTGCGCACGAGTTGGTAGACGCGCACGCTGGTCTCGTACTCGCCTGCAATCACAGCCACGTAGGGTGAGGTCACGAGCATGTTGCGGTTCTTCTCGCCATCGTTGTAGGTGAGCTGCATGTAGTAGAAATATGTGCCGGAGGCCAGGTCGCCGTCAAGGTTCCAGGGGTTGCCGTCGCCGCCTGTGATGTCGGCGGTGAATCGGGCGTTGAAATCATCCTGGTTCAGGGCGTCGCCGCTGTACTCGGCCACGATGGCCTCGGCGTCAGTATGCTCGCGGTAGCGGTAGTCGCGGTTCACGGGCTGCCACTGCGTGGGGTCTTTGCCGCCGGGATTCACGGTGAAATCGCATCGTACTATCTTGTATGCGCTCACGGTGCATCCGTCGGGGATGGTCACGGTGGGGTGATAGTATGCGGTCTTGCGGGTGTTGTTCTTGGTGGCGTCGATCTGTGCCTGAATCTTGGGCTTGGTCACATATATGCGGGTGTCGCCCATGTTTCCGCTCTTGATGCCGTTGCCTGCCAGGATGCTGAGGCAGTTGTCATTGTCCACGGGGATGAAGAGCTCCACGGTGCCGAAGAAGCTACGCTTTGCCACATTGAAATTGCCGTCGGCCACGTTTGAGGAGGCGTAATATGTCTTGCCGGCTTCCAGGTTGTTGTCTTTGTCGCCCCAGGCTGAGAAATAGAGGTGGTTGTTCCACTGCGCTCCCCATGATGCTTTCTGGCCTGACCATCCTGTCCATACTTTGAATGGACCTTGCATCCACATGTTTGTACATGTATAGCGGACGTAGCGCTGTTCGTCGGTGCCCTCTGTGGTGAAATCCAGACCTTCGTATGCGTCGCTGTCTTCTGCGGAGAGTTCTTGTTTCCACTGGGTTCCGGTCTGTACCTTGGGCTGTCCGTTGATGTCCATGTCGGGCCAGAACCGGAGAGTGCGTGTGGAGATGTTCAGGGGCACGTTCAGCCCTTCGAGCTTGGCTTGCATGAGGATGTTCTCGCGCGGGGGCCATAGGGTGTTGTAGAGGGCGTGTCCGTCTTGGATAATGGGTCGGCCTGCCGCGTCATACTGTATGTAAGCCTCCTGCCAGCCGAGGTCGGTGTTGCCCATCTTTCCCTCGTGAGAGAGGGGAGTGTTGTATTTCTTCTCCTGCACGAATTTCTCGCCGAGGATGCCGACGTAAGGGAGATAGTTGTTCTTCCACTGGCCGCTGCCTGCGTTCTTGATTTCAAGGGTGCTGGCAGCCAGGCTTGTGCCGTTCTGCACAAGCGTGAATGTGGCGTCGGCGGCCCATCCGGGCTGCCCTGCGAGGGGAGAATCTCCCTTAGCCCAGTTGAAGCCATCGGCTCCCAGCGAGGGGACGCCTGCCTGCTCGGCGGTGTAGGGGAGGTCTATGTAGCGGCCCTCCGTGTAGTAGACTCGGATGGTGTAGTTCTGGTCGCTGTTGCTGTAGGCGTTGCTTGCGGTTCGGCAGTCGTTGCTGCGTATTGCGAAGTTGTTGAGGTGGAAAGTCTTCTTTCCGTCCGTGGATATGAGGCGGTACTCGGGAGTCACCACGTTGTTGTTGAGGACGGTGGAGAGCAGGTACACGTGCGGGTAGTCGGCTCCGAACACGCCACCCCATTCTTCCTGGGTGTAGTATATGTTGGTGACGCGTGTGCCGTTGTCGTTGGTATCATACGTGAAATGGAGCTGCACACCCTTTATGTCCTGACTGGAGTTGAAGTGGAGGTACACCTCATTTTGGCCGGATATCGGGGTGTTCGGCATCTCCGTGTAGGGATGGCTCTTGGTGTTGTTGCGGTTGATGTACCAGCCGTTGGTGTTGTTGTCGTTGTTGCTCTTGCGGTAATATTTGTTCGTGCCGTCTGTTATGACCACGCGAAGGCCGTTGGTTATGTCGAGCTTTTCGGATACGTATTCGGTCTTGGTGCCGTTGGTGGCGGCGGCGGTCACGGAGTACTCAGTGCCCTGTGTAAGGTCATGTGCGGGGCTGAGGATTATCTTCCAGGCGCCTACGGGCGTGGGATCCGTGCCGCCTTCTTTGGTGACCCATATCTTTTTGGCTTCAGGGTCCACGTAAAGGGTGTATGTGGCGTTCTCGTCCATGGGTTTGACGCCCCAGCAGTCGGGGGTGCTTTTCGTGGTGGCCATGTCGAGCTTGTTGTCGGCTCCGAAACTTGTAATGAAGTAGGTGGAGCCGCCCGAGACATTTGCGGGATAGTATTTTGTGCCGTCGACAGCAAGACGGAACGCATTGTTTGTGTTCTGGGGAATGACTGTGCAGTAGGCATTTGCCTCCTCGTTCCAGTCAAGCAGCACGCCTACGGAAGAGGGGTTATCGTCATTCCATGAGTCGGTGCTGTCTTTGAAGCGTCCGTAGGCATAAACCTGGGCGCTGCCGGGAGTCGGGGGCACCGTGAATGATACTTTCATGGAGGAGGGGTCTGTGCCATCGGTGAAGGAGATTGTCACGTCTGTGGCCTCTGCCCCGTTGTTTACCGTGAAATACGCATAATTGCTGGAAGTGGGCTCTTTATACGTCTCATTGTTGGAGAGGTTGTAGTCTGCATTGTTCCAGCTGCCGTAAATCTTTTTGTTGGAATCTGATTCGTAGCCCATCAGCTGCCATTTCCCTTTAAGGGAGGGGATGGTGAGGGTACAGGTGTTTCCTGATTTGGTGAATTTGTAGGATTCCTGGGCGGAGGTACCGATATCGGTGCCTACCAAGTACCAGTTGGTCCAGGCACGGGCGGGAAGGGCCATTGCCAGGAATGTGGCCATGAGGCATAGGAGCCGTATGGGCACATGTCGTGATTTGGTTTTTAACATTGTTTGAATTATTTAGTTAGTTGTAATATGAGTTTTCGTCTAAATGTCGGTGTGGTCCGGAGTCCCAAGGGGCCTCCGGATGCGTGACGGTACCGTCACGCGGTTTGCTATGTAAGAGTGTTTGAGTCTCGGCTGCAAATCGGTGTCCGGGGGTGCGCCCGGGCTTGTTAAGGTTATCGGATTACAAAGTCAATGTCAAACGTCAAAGGAAATCATGCAGTCTCATAGTATTTGCCCTTCTTTGCTTGGCGTTGCCAATGTGTTGACAATCACCTGTTTGGAAGATGCAAGCAATTAACCACAGAGATTTTCAGTGCAAAAATAATACATGTCGGGTGCATAAATGTGAAATTTTTGTTAAATAGTGTTAAATATGCTGTGAAACATGTTTTCGGCGGGGGTGGTCGGAGGGGAGTTGCGACGGGTCGGATATCTGGGGAGTGGAGGGTGCAGCCCCGCCGGGGCTGCGGGACAGTGGGGGTGTCACGCCCCC
>URZM01000035.1 GCA_900552315.1 uncultured Bacteroidales bacterium
CCCCGCGCGGCATGACGGGCCCGTACCTGTGGCCTCCGCTCCGGGCGGCTCCGGCGGCGACACGCTCGACGTGGCACTCCTCTATGGCCCCATGAGCTATTACATCTATGGCGACACGCTCGGCGGCTACAACTACGACCTGCTGCGTCTGGTGAGCCGCCAGCAGGGGGTGCCCATGAAGTTCTGGCCCGTCAACTCCCTCGACGACGCGCTGGGGCTGCTTGCCTCCGGGCGCTACGACATGCTCGCCTCCCTGCCCGAGGACGCGGCCTTCAAGGGGAGCCTGCTCTTCTCCGAACCCCTGTTCCTGGACCGTCAGGTGCTGGTGCAGCGCAAGGGGGCCGACGGCTCGCTGGCCGTCAACTCGGCCCTGGACCTGGCCCGCGACACCGTGCATATAGAGAAGGGGAGCCCCATAGCCGGGCGCATCGCCAACCTGTGCCGCGAGATAGGGGACACCATCTATGTGGCCGAACACTCCGACCTCTCCAGCGAGCTGCTCACCCTGAAGGTGCAGAGCGGGCAGATGCGCTACGCGGTGGTCAACGAGCGCATAGCCAAGCCGTTGACAGACAAATTCGCGAACCTGGACATCAGCAGCCCCATCAGCTTCACCCAGTTCCAGAGCGTGGTGACGGCGCCCGGCGACAGCGCCCTCCTGCGCCGCTTCGACACCTGGCTGCGCCAGGCCGCCGCCACCCCCGAGGCCCGCACCCTCCGCAACCGCTACTCCCTCCCTTAATCGCCTGTAAATCAGCGCTTCATATACCATAGACGCGCTGGCCAATGTTGCAGATTTCCTTGAATATGCTGCATAACATATAAATTATTCTTGCTCTTTCTAAAAAAACTTTAAATTTGCGCTTTAAATAGTGTGGCTAATTATTTTCAATTAAAACCATAGCGTTATGAAGAAAATCCTTTTTGCATTATCTCTTCTTTCGGTCCTTGTCGCCTGTTATGGATGCTCCGATGAAGAGCAGGAGTATTTTAAGTCCGAGGAGTCGCTTCCCAGGGTGTTGGGAGGTTTCACATTCAAAAGCCCGAATCTCTGGAACGCGGAGGGAAAGGGCGTGAGTGCTGAGTGCAAGGATGGTGCGTATCACGTGTATGTCCCGGCCCAGGGTGGGCGAGTGGTGCTTACCGTGAATCCCGAAGCCGAATATTTCCTTTATTCTCATGAAGCGGACATCACGGAGTACGGACCGTATGCAATACCACGGACATTGTATCCCGTGCCTGATTGCGTGTACGAGTTCAATGCCGAGGGACGAAATGGCGCGTACTATACCTGTGCCCCGGCGGATAACTATCTATGGCCTCTCGCCTATTCCGGTCCTCTCGCTTCCCCCTTTGGGAATTTCTCCATGGAGGAGAATAAGCTTGTCATGGACCTTAAGGCATGCAAAGACGCTGCCGGCAGGGAGCTTTCGCTCGAAATAGGTCTATGTGAGGACCTCCAGGCTTCGTTTGCCGCAGGAAAGGCGGATTTGGCATCGACAGGGATTATAGTTCATCAGGGAGACCGTTGACATCCGTGTGAACCAAGCTCTCACTGACGTGGTTATAATACCGAGGGGCATTTTCGCGGCCTCTCGGTATTAGTTTATAACCCAAAACCTTTTCAAGCTATGAAGAAATACATTTGCAGAGTATGCGACTGGGTATATGACCCGGCGGTTGGCGATCCCGAGGGCGGCATCGCGCCCGGCACACCCTTTGAAGACATTCCCGACAGCTGGGTCTGCCCGGTGTGCGGAGTGGGCAAGGAGGATTTCGACCAGCTTCCCGATGAGTAAGCCATCCCGGTGAATCAAGACAAACTGACGCGCGGCGACATCATGCGATGCAGCCGCGCGTTGTTTTTCTTATGCTTCCAAGAACCAGGGGTGGCTACCACACGGTCTCGCGTATTTCGAAACGCGGGCGCGCCTTGACCTCGGTGAACACCTTGCCCACATATTCGCCCACCACGCCTATGGCCATGAGTATGAGCGAGCCCAGGAACCATACCGAGAGCATCAGGGAGCTCCAGCCGCTCACGGCGTTGCCCGCGAAGAAGGCTATCAGCACGTATATGGCCACCAGCAGGTCTATGAGCAGCAGCCCCATGCCCGTGAGGAAAATCCAGCGCAGCGGCTTGGCCGAAAAGGATGTGATGCCGTCCACGGAGAAGGCGAGCATCTTGCGCAGGGGGTATTTGGACTCTCCGGCCACGCGCTCGTGCCGGTCGTAGGAGACGGTATCGGTGGTCAGTCCTATCAGGGGGACTATGCCGCGCAAGAACAGGTTCTGCTCCTTGTAGCGGCCCAGCATCTCCAGGGCGCGGCGGCTCATGAGGCGGTAGTCGGCGTGGTCGTAGACGGTCTGCAGGCCCATAGAGTTCTGCAGGCGGTAGAAGGCGCGGGCCGAATTGCGCTTGAACCAGGTGTCGGTGGCGCGGCTTGCCCTCACGCCGTAGACTATCTCGACCCCGGCGTTGAACTTGTCCACCATGCGGCCTATGGCCTCGGGGTCGTCCTGCATGTCGGCGTCGATGCTCACGGCGGCGTCGCACACGGGCGTCACCGTCATGAGTCCCGCCAGCAGCGCGTATTGGTGCCCCCGGTTGTGGGCCAGGGCCACGCCACGCACGCGCGGGTCGCGGGAGTGGAGGGCGAGTATGGTGTCCCAGGTGGCGTCCTTGCTGCCGTCGTCCACACACAGCACGAAGCTGTCCGGGCTTATCTTGCCGGCCGAGACGAGTGAGTCGAGCACACCGAGCAGGCGTGGCATGGATAGGGGAAGCGCCTGCTCCTCATGGTAACAGGGCACCACCACGGCCAGCACAGGGGGTGTGGCGGGGCGAGCGTAAGGGGTAGCTGTGTTTTCGGTATCCATATCGCAAAATTATAATTTTTTTTGCAGTTCGGCAAAAAATCATTAATTTCGCAGTGGCGCAGCGGGCAGCTCCCTGCGTCCGTACCATGAATCCCGGGAGCGGCCTGAAACCCGCCGCTCCTGAAAGCGAGAACCTTACGTTCCTGAACCATGACAAAGAACATGAAGCCCACCCCCTCAGGGTCACTCAAGCTCCTGGCTCACTTAGGGGCAATCGTCACCATATCATGCTGGGGCGCCTCGTTTGTCAGCACCAAGGTGCTGATGGAGCAAGGCGGCTTCACGCCCATAGAAATGTTCGTCTACCGCTTCGCGTGCGCATACGTGCTGATGCTGCTGCTCACGTGCAACAAGCGACTGCTGGCCCGCAACTGGCGCGACGAACTCTCCTTCGTGGCCTGCGGCGTGTGCGCCGGCTCGCTGTATTTCATCACCGAGAATTATGCCTTGCGCCACACCACGGCCAGCAACGTCTCCCTGCTCGCCTCCATATCCCCCATCTTCACCACCCTGCTCCTGGGCGTGTTCTACAAGATGAAGATAAAGGGAGGCGTGATCATAGGCTCCGTGATAGCCTTCATAGGCGTGGGCTTCGTGGTCATGAGCGGTTCGGCCGACGGGCTGGAGATTCACCCGCTCGGCGACATGCTCGCCTTGAGCGCGGCCCTGAGCTGGGGCCTGTACAGCATCGTGGTCAAGAGGCTCATACCACTGTACAACTCGTTTTTCATAACCCGCAAGCTCTTCCTCTACGGTGTGCTCACCGGTCTGCCGCTGCTGCTTTCACAGCAGGAGCCCTATCATTTCCTGGAGCTGTTCGACCTCACCCACCCTGAGTACGTGAGCAATTTCGCGTTCCTTGTGTTGATGTGCTCCGTGGTCTCGTACCTCATCTGGAACGAGGCCATGAAGGCTCTCGGCTCCGTCACCGCCAACAATTACCTGTACGGCCAGCCTATCATAACCATGATTATCGGGGTGTCGGCTTTGGGCGAACCTCTGACCTTGATGGGATGCCTGGGCTGTGTGCTCATAATAGGAGGACTGGTAGTGTCAGACAAGCTCGACCTGACGCGGCTGAGGCGCGGCTGAGGCGCACGTGCCGTCCACCTTTGAAGCCGCCGACCCTGGCCCCTTGAAAATAAAATACTATGACGGGCGCGGATTATGGAATTTTTTCCGTAATTTTGCGCCAAATTTCCTAACACTCTGAAATGACAGCAAAACACAAGTACGACTCGCTGTTTCACTCGGCGAAGGACTACGTCTTTATCGTGATCGGCATCGGGCTTTACGCCCTCGGCTTCTGTGCCTTCATCTTGCCTCACCATGTGGTGATGGGCGGCCTGACCGGTGTGGGCACCCTGGTGTTCTACGCCAGCAACGAGGTGATACCCGTGGCCGTGACCGGCTATGCGTGCAACCTCACCCTGCTTGCCATAGCCTTCAAGATTGTGGGCAAGACATTCGTGAAGCGCACCATCTTCGGCGCCACCATCGTGGCCATCATGATCGGCTGGATGCAGCCGGTGTTCCTGAGCTTGCCGCACGCGCTGCTCGAGGACGCCACCATGAGCATAGTGCTCGGCGGCTTCCTGTGCGGCGTGGGCATAGGCACCATTTTCATCCACAACGGCTCCTCCGGAGGCACCGACATCGTGGCGGCTATGGTGAGCAAGCTCAGCAACGTGAGCATAGGACGCACCATGATCATCACCGACATGCTGATAGTCAGCAGCTCCATCTTCCTGCCATTCGAAGGTACTTTCGCCGAGCGACTGCAGGTGCGCCTTCCCTTGATAGTGTACGGACTCGTGGTCACATACCTGACCTCATTCATGACCGACATGCTCATCAACACCAACCGCCAGGCCACCCAGTTCACCATTTTCTCCGCGCATTGGGCAAAGATAGCCGACGCCATAAACTCCGAGGCCCACAGAGGCGTTACGGTAATGGATGGCATGGGATGGTACTCCAAGCATGAGGTGAAGGTGCTCCTGGTGTGGTGCCGCAAGATAGAGTCAGTGACCATATTCCGCATAGTCAAGAGCATAGACCCGGACGCGTTTATAGCGCAGACCAAGGCCAACGGCGTGTACGGCAAGGGTTTCGACACCATGAAGGTACGTGTCAAGAAGCATAAGGCGCCCGCGCCGCTGCCCGAGCACAAGGCTTCCGAGGCTGCTCATCCCTATCGTCCCGACCAAGGTCCCAACTTGGCGGCAGACTGACGAAACATAGTAATAATTATGAAGATGGTGGATATAAAGAGATTTACGGCGGCTGTCGTGATGCTCGTGGCAGTCATCTCCTCGATGTATGCGCAGGGTGTGTTCCAGGAGATGATGGAAAGCTCCAAGCCGGTGAAGAAGGTGCTGTTCATAGGCGACTCGCAGACCGGATGGATGGGGGAGCGCCTCACCGCTTACGGCGTGCAGAACGGGTTTGAGGTGGCCACTGTCACCTGGGACGGAGCCACGCCCCAGAAATACGCCAACTCGGCCAAGCTGCCGTCGCTGGTGTCGGCTCATAAGCCGGATGTCATATTCGTAAACTTAGGCATGAACGAGCTGCTGGAACGTAATCCGCAGAAGAACCTCGGCCCTTCGATGGAAAAGATAAAGGCGGCTTTCGGCGACATCCCTTTCGTGTGGATAGGCCCCCTCTCCTGGCCCGGCAAAGGAAAGGGCGAGACGCTGGTGAACTGGCTTCGCAAGAGCGTGGAGAGCGCCCCAGGCGGCCATTTCTACAATGCCTCGGACGAGGTGATCCCGCGACAGAGCAAGACCAACCCGCATCCTACCAGAGATGGCGCGGCGCTGCTCGTGGACCACATAGTCACCTGGCTTCCGACCACGGGCATCAATTTCAAGTCGCTCGACAAGCCCAAGGGAGAGCAGATGAAGCGCGGGAAGACTTTCATCTACCGCCGCATGGGCCAGTCGCTCTGAACGTCCGCGCCCTTTTGACCCTTACAGGCAGCCTCACACGAGGTTGCCTGCTTTTTTATGCTGAAACATAGCCTGCCTTTGCGAAAAAAACGTTAATTTTGCAAAACTGGACAAATCCTGAATGACGAATATGACCAACAACAAAAAAATAGTGCTCAGTGGCATCCGCGCCACAGGCAACCTGCATCTCGGAAATTATTTCGGCGCCCTCGGAAAGTTCGTGCGTATGCAAGACGATTTCGATTGCCGTTTCTTCATAGCCGACCTGCACGCGCTTACCACGCACCCGGACCCCAAGGCCCTCCACGAGAACGTGAAGAGCATCTTGGCCGAGTATCTGGCCGCCGGCCTCGACCCGGAAAAGAACATATTGTATGTGCAGAGCGACGTGCCGGAGATTTCGGAGATGTACCTGCTCATGAACATGCACGCCGGCATAGGCGAGCTTATGCGCACGGCCTCGTTCAAGGGCAAGGCACGCAAGGCGCTCGGCATTTCGGTAAAGGAGAACGAGAGCGAGGAGGAGATAGAGAAAGAGATCATAGGCAACCAGAGCAGCAAGAGCGTGAACGCCGGCCTGCTCACATACCCTACGCTTATGGCTGTGGATATCCTCATACACAAGGCCGATTTCGTGCCTGTGGGCAAGGACCAGGAGCAGCACTTGGAGCTGACTCGCCGATTCGGAAGGAGGTTCAACGCCTTCTACAAGACCGACTATTTCCACGATGCCGTGAATTTCAATTTCGACGGCAAGCCGGTCAAGGTCCCCGGCCTGGACGGCTCCGGCAAGATGGGCAAGAGCGAGGGCAACTGCATATATCTGATAGACGATGAGAAGACCCTGCGCAAGAAGGTGATGAGGGCGGTGACCGATGCCGGTCCTACGGTGGAGAACTCCACTCCCACCGAGCCTGTGGCGAACCTGTTCACCCTTATGGAGCTGGTGAGCGAGCCCTCCACGCTGGAGCATTTCAAGAAGGCATACGCTGACTGCTCTATTCGCTACGGCGACCTGAAGAAGCAGCTGGCCGAGGATATCCTGAAAGTCACGCTTCCCATACGTGAGCGAATACTCGAGATACGCGAGGACGACGAGTACATCAGCCGCGTGGTGCGCCGTGGAGCCGAACAGGCGCGGGACATAGCCGCCGACACCCTGCGCGACGTGCGTGAGATAATGGGTATCCGCAAATTCTGAGACCATGATGTCTCGGTGTTGCCTTGCTAATAGCCTTTGCCGCCGATTCCGGTTGTGGCGCGAGGCGGCGCTCCTTGCTCTATGCGCGCTTCTGGCGTGCGCATGCTCCGGAGGAGGCGCTGCTGACAAGGTGCTTGCCGTGAGCATCCCCTCCCAGAAATGGCTGCTCGACAGTATCGTGGGAGACCGCTTCACCGTGGTCTCCATGCTTGATGCCGGATCCAACCCGGAGACTTTCGAGCCCTCCATGAGCCAGCTCATGGCTCTGGACGGCAGCCCGGTGTATTTTACCGTGGGGCAACTCGATTTCGAGGTTGCCTCAATGCCGAGAATACGCGAGAATTTCCCTGGCCTGGAGATAGTGGAGAGCGCCCAAGGCGTGCGTGCCGTGGAGAGCGGGCATGCCCACGCCCATTCCGGGGAGGACCATGACCACCACGCCTCCGGCGACCCGCATGTATGGACGTCATTGCCCAACGCGAGGGTCATGGCCCGCAGGATGTATGAGAAGGTTGTGGAACTGGACCCTGCCGGCAAGGACTATTACACGGCGCGTTACCGCGACCTTGACGGCCGTCTCGCCTCCCTGCATGACTCGGTGACACGCGTGCTCGCCCCGTTGAGGGGGGCAGCGTTCATGGTCTGGCACCCATCCCTGAGCTATTTCGCCCGTGATTACGGGTTGAGGCAGATAAGCATCGAGACCGCCGGCAAGGAGTCCTCCCCGGCGCAGTACCGGGAGCAGCTCGACAAGGCCCGCAACGCCGCCCCGCTGATTTTTTTCACCCAGGCCGAGTTCGACCCGCGTCAGGCGCGAAGCATGGCCGCCGACCTGGCGGTGCCTACGGCTCCCGTATCCCTGATGCAGCCCGACCTCCCGGCCCAGATACGCATCATGACCCATGAACTCGTACAAGCCGCTCATTGAGCTTAGGGACGTAACGGTACGCTATGAGCGGGACCGCATGCCCGCCCTCGACTGCGTGGACCTCGAGGTGCGCAAAGGCGATTTCTTGGCCATATCCGGTCCCAACGGAGGGGGCAAGACCACGCTGCTCAGAGTCATACTCAAGCTGCTGCGCCCCACCTCAGGCTCTGTGACATATTACGGCCCTGCCGGTGCGCCTGTCAGGAACCTGCATATAGGCTATCTGCCCCAGAAAAGCGCCATAGACACCCGATTCCCCATCACTGTAAGGGAGGTGATTCTGTCCGGCCTGCTGCACAGGCTATGGAGTCGTCCCGGGGTGCGGGACCTGCGCAGGCTCGACGAGGTGGTGGCGCTTACCGACACCTCCTCGTTCCTGCACCGGAGCATAGGCGAGCTTTCCGGCGGCCAGCTGCAGCGCACCCTGCTGGCACGGGCCATAATTTCCGACCCCCCGATACTCGTGCTCGACGAGCCTCTCTCATACGTGGACAAGCGATTCGAGAAGCAGATCTACGGCATAGTGGAGGAGTTGGTCCGACACACCACCATAGTGCTCGTGAGCCATGAGATGTCGGTGATCTCGGGTATGGCCAACCGTCATGTCATAGTGGACCGGACCCTGCACCATTGCCATGCCCTGCATCACTATGTCCCCGCATCCGAGTGCGAGACGGACGACAACACTAAAGACTGACGCTGTATGGTTCTCAACTATATCTGGATTGCATTTCTGCTTATAGCCTTCGTCGCCGCCCTCTATGCCACAATCACCACGGGTGACACCGCTATCTGGGGTGAGATTATGGGCGCCTCGTTTGACCAGGCCGCCTTCGCCTTCGAAATTTCCATAGGCCTGACCGGTCTTCTCGCCCTATGGCTCGGCATAATGAAGATAGGGGAGAGGGCTGGTGTCACGGAGCGCATGTCCCGTATGATATCCCCACTTTTCACCCGTCTCTTTCCCGGGATTCCCAAGGGGCATCCCGCTTTCGGGGCCATATTCATGAACATTTCGGCCAACATGCTCGGCCTTGACAACGCCGCCACTCCGATGGGGCTGAAAGCCATGCAGGAGATGCAGACACTGAACCCTCGGAAGGACACGGCCACCGACGCGCAAATCATGTTCCTGGTGCTCAACGCCTCCGGACTCTGTCTCATACCCATCAGCATCATGATGTACAGGGCGCAGGGAGGAGCCTCCTCCCCCACCGATGTTTTCATACCCATACTTATCGCCACGGCTGTGGCCACCCTCGCGGGGCTTGTGGTCCTGTGCTTCAAGCAGCGCATACACCCTGACCGCGTGCTCGTGGGCTGGCTCGGCTCCTTGGCTGTGATAGTGGCGACCGTGGTATGGTTCTTCGCTTCGCTGCCTGCCGAGAAAGTGCAGGCATACAGCTCCTTCGGGGCTAATCTCTTGCTTTTTGGCGTGATAGTGCTGTTCCTGGTGGCAGGCATGCGCAAGCGCCTCAATCTCTATGACTGTTTCATAGAAGGCGCCAAGGAGGGATTCAAGACGGCGGTGATGATTATACCCTATCTGGTGGCGATACTGGTGGCCATAGGCATGTTCCGGGCCAGCGGGGCGCTCGACATCATTGTGGGCGGGGTGGAGGAGTTGGTGGCGGCCATGGGCGTTGACACCCGCTGGGTGGGAGCCCTGCCCACAATGCTCATGAAGCCGCTAAGCGGCAGCGGATCCTGCGCCATGATGCTCGACGTGATGCAGGCCCAGGGGGCCGACGCTTTCGTGAGCCGTCTGGCCGGGTGCGTGCGAGGGAGCACTGACACCACATTCTACATCCTGGCCGTATATTTCGGCTCGGTGGGAATCAAGAAGACGCGCTACGCCGCCCCCTACGCCCTGTTCTGTGACCTGGTGGGGGCGGTGGCCGCCGTCATCTGTGCTTACATTTTCTTCAGTTAACAACTCTACTGTTCCGCTTATGAACGATTCGTTTTCACTCTCTCATGACATTTACATAGATTGCCTCAAACGCGAGGTGGAAAGGCGTGTGGGTTTTGTTCCGGAGTTCTTGCCTGATTTCGAGAAACTGCGCGACGCGCTCTGTGAGTCAAGCCCTGAGACTCTGAGCCTCTCCACGCTCAAACGCCTGTGGGGATATGTGGAGGGGTGGCAGTCGCCGCGCATCGGTACGCTCGATATCTTGGCCCGGTATGTGGGACAGCCGGACTACCGCCATTTCGTGGAGAAATGCGACATCGACAATCCCGCGCAGTCCCGCTTCCTGACCGAAGACGTGCTCTCGGTCCACCATCTGGAACCCGGTGCCGAGCTTGAGTTGACTTGGTTGCCGGGGCGCAAGGTCAGGGTGCGCTATGAGGGCGATTTCTGCTTCGAGGTGGTGGAGAACCACGCTTCCAAGCTACAGACCGGCTACCGCTTGCGCTGCACGCTGCTCGGCCAGGGGCATCCTCTGTATGCCGATGTCTCAGTGCCCGGCGAGAGAGAATCACGCCCGTACCTGGCCGGCAAGGAGTCGGGTATAAATTTCCGTCTGCTCTGATGGGACGCATACTCTGCATAGACTACGGCCGCAAACGCTGTGGCGTGGCCGTCACCGACACCCTGCGCATCACGGCTACCGGACTGCCCACCGTGCCCGCCTCAAGGCTCATGGATTTCCTCAAAGACTATTGCAGCCGCGAGCCGGTGGACGAGATAGTGGTGGGCCTGCCCACGCAGATGAACGGAGCCCCCTCCGAGTCAATGCGCTACATAGAACCCTTTGTGCGCCGTCTCAAGGCCGAGATGCCGCAGATGCCAGTCGTCATGCACGACGAGCGCTTCACCTCCACCATAGCGCACCGCGAGATGATTGCCGCCGGCTTCCGCAAGAAGGACCGGCAGCGCAAGGAGCTTGCCGACGAGATGGCCGCCGTCCTCATCCTCAACGGCTACCTCGACTCCCTGGCCCTCCGCCGCTGACCCGCATCCCTTTTAAGCCTCACAGGTGAAAAAACAGGAGGCTGTGCCAAAATTAGCACGCCTCCTGAGTTTCGTTTCTATGGACGGGTCACTTGTTCATGGTCCTGTTCAGGAACCCCTGCACACCGGCCTTGCCGCCATTGTATGTGCCTATCAGCTTGCCTTTGCTGTTGTAGCAGGTCAGGGTGCCCGAGTTGCTGTTCTTGGGTCCGAAATAAATCTTGTCGCCGTACACGAAATAGTCGTTGCCTGCCACCAAGGGTGTCAGCGTGCCGTTGTCTTTGCAGTAGGCGCCTATCTTGTTGCCTTTGGTCCCGACCACGAAATTGCTTTCGTAGGCGTTGCGCACTGAGTCGAAATGCCCTAACGGGACTATGACCTTGGCCGTCTCGCAATAGTTGGTCTTCGCCAGACCAATGCTGTTCGGTCCATAGATGTACACCATGTTGGCGTCGCTGTCACGTTTCTCGAGGTCGGTGTAATTGCAAGGCAGTGAGATTTCCCCGTATTTGTTCAGGAGACCCCATTTGCCGTTCATCTTCACCTTCACGCCGTTGGCATACAGCTCCTGGCCCATCTCCTGTATGCCGCTCAGTGTCACCTTTCCTCCGGACTTGGAATAGATGGAATATGTGCCGTCGGCGTTGCGCAGCACAAGCAGGTCGTCGGCCCCGCTATTTCCTTCGATGAAGGTGCAGTACTGCACATACGGGCGTATGCTCGTGTACTCTATGGGCAGGATCACCGCGCCGGAGTTGTCCACCACGCCTGCCTTGCCCCCTATGGTCACCATGTAGTTCTGACCGTACCTCGACATTTTGTCATACTTGGGAGCTATAAGTTCATTGTCTGAATAATCCAGCAAGCCCCATTTGCCGCCTGCCAGGACCATAATCTCCTCACTCTCTGCATCTTCGACGATGTCGTCGTATCTCGCCGGTATGGTCATGCCTTTCTTCGGGTCGAGTATGCCGTATTTGCCCTCCTTCTTGGCGAAATAGAGGCCTGCATGGCCTTTGACGGGACCAAGAGCCTCATATTCAGGCTCTATCGTCATTACGCCGTCTTTCATTATTCCGTACTTGCCGTCAGGGTCGCTTACTATGTCGCTTTCGTAGGCTATATAGAATTTCTTTGTTTTCTTGCCGTAATATCCGACTGTCTCACTGGTGACGACAATCAGGAAATCCCCGCAGTCACTCACTTTGGCGCCGTTGCCGGACAATGTCACCCAGTCTCCTACCTGGTTGCGGGCTATGGTTGTGTTCCCGACTGTGATCAGGTCCGAGTAAGTCACGTCGGAGTCTTTCTTGCCGTCATGTTTTATCAGGAACCATGAGTTGCCTTTCTGCACCATCGCGTTGCCCTTCAATTTCTTCTCGTAGCCGGAGGTGTAGCTCTCCGTGTAGAAATCCCCCACCGAGTCGTATTCCGGTTTTATTTTCTCTTTCCCGTTCTGGCCCACGAATCCCCATTTGCCGTTGAGCTGTACGGGGATGGCCTGGCGTGGCAGTTCATAGCTGCCCCATGAGCTGCTTTCTTTCCATGCCGAGGGCGTGCCGATGGCTTGGTATTTGGGCGCTATGCTCACCTTGCCTTTGTCGTTTACGAAGCCCCATAGTCCGTTCTTCTTCACGGGGAACGCCATTTCTGTGGCGGGGTATGTGTCGCTGAAATTGAACCGTTCTCCGGTCACGGTCGGTCCTATCTCGTCCCATTCGGGAGAGACGAGCCATACGCCGTTGAGCGCGACTCCCCATTTGTCTGTGTTGGGGTCTTTCCTGGCCTCTTGGGCTGATACTGCGGTTGTGGAACCCATGCCCAGCATGAACGCCAGGGCGAGTTTGACGAATTTCCTTGTCATAGACATGATTCAGATTGATGGTTGTAAGATAAAAGTGCATGTCCAGGAGAACCACACGAATCATGCCTGCTGCGACAGGTCTGTTTTTGATAGCTTGAGAAATAAAAGGGGCGAATACGCGTAGGGAGCGCGGACATCCGGCTGGGTGACGCAGCGGGCAGGATTCAAAGAGACCGTGGCGATAATTCCTGTAAGGCCGGGAGACATTGTGTGTCTTGGCTACGATACAGGTATTTCGAAAGATACTCTCTGGGTTGTATCCTGGTTTTAAGGCTTTTCCCCTCTGTGGGGACAAAGCTGCGTTCACGGCCAATGGGATGATCCTCAGGGGCGTGCCGTATCGCCTCCCTACGATGACTGTCTGCCGGAAGCATCCGTCCTGCCTGGCCGCGCCGCTCCTGTCTGAGACAATGACACGAGGCTTGGCGATCAGACTATTTCATTGTCACGGCCAGCTTCTTGCGGGCCGCTTCCGCCTCATGTCACGGAGTCCGGGCCTTGTTGATTCTCAAGTCGGATGTGACAATATTTCTATGCCGCAAATTTAGGGCTTTTTCCCGTAACGGCCAAATCCGTTAGCAAGAAAAATCTCGACCACGAGCTAACTCTTACATGTGTTTTCATGTTTCGCCTTTTGCGAGGGTGAAATTATTTCTGTAACTTTGCGAAAATTCACAGCCGCGAATTTCGCCGCCGTGAAAAAGTTTATTGAAGAGTCTTCGGACGCGGTGTGTCGCTGTTCCATAACCGTTTGCGCGTGTGGTGTTTTTTGCGTAAATTTGCACTCTAAAACCGATTATCAATTATGGTATTACCTGTTTATCTATACGGTCACCCGGTGCTTCGCAAGACTGCCGCCGAGGTGCCCGTCGATTATCCTGACCTTCAGAAGCTCATCGCCGACATGTGGGAGACCATGTACCACAGCGACGGGGTAGGGCTGGCCGCCCCGCAGGTCGGGAAGGCCATCAAGCTCATAGTGCTCGACGGCTCTGTCATGGCCGAGAATTTTCCCGAGTGCAAGGACTCAAAGATGACTCTCGTGAACCCTGTGCTGGAGGTCCTGGAGGATGTAGAGCCTGTGAGCCGCGATGAAGGCTGCCTGTCGCTTCCGGGCCTGAGCGAGCCTGTGAAGCGTCATGAGCATGTGCGCCTGCGTTGGCAGGACGAGAACCTTCAGCCCCACGAGGGCGAGTTCTCCGGCTTCCTGGCCCGCATCATGCAGCATGAGTACGACCACCTGCTCGGCAAGGTCTACATAGACCATGTGTCCCCCATCCGCAAGTCGCTCATCAGGGGCAAACTCAACAATATCGTGAAAGGCAAGGTCAATTGCGACTACAAGACCAAGTCAGCACCTAAAAAATAAACGACATATTATGGCAGACGACAAGAAAGTCATCTTCTCGATGGTGGGGGTGAGCAAAGTCATACCTCCCCAGCGTCAGATACTCAAAAACATCTACCTCTCGTTCTTTTACGGGGCCAAGATAGGCATCATTGGTCTCAACGGCTCCGGCAAGTCCACGCTGATGAAGATTATCGCCGGCCTGGACAAGAGTTATCAGGGCAATGTGGTTTTTTCCCCCGGCTATTCGGTGGGTTATCTGGAGCAGGACCCTAAACTTGACCCGGACAAGACGGTCAAGGAGATAGTGCAGGAGGGCATGCAGCCCACCCTCGACCTGTTGGCCGAGTTCGACAAGGTGAACGAGGCGTTCGCCGACCCCGAGGTGCTCGAGGACCCGGACAAGATGGAGAAACTCATAGAGCGCCAGGCAGAGTTGCAGGACAAGCTCGACGCGTGCGACGCCTGGAACCTGGACAACCGTCTGGAGCGTGCCATGGACGCGCTGCGCTGTCCTCCCGAGGACCAGCCGGTGAGCCAGCTCTCCGGTGGCGAGCGCCGTCGCGTGGCCCTGTGCCGCCTGCTCCTCCAGGAACCTGACATCCTGCTCCTCGACGAGCCTACCAACCACCTCGACGCTGAGTCCATAGACTGGCTGGAGCAGCACCTGCAGCAATACAAAGGCACCGTGATAGCCGTGACTCATGACCGCTATTTCCTGGACCATGTGGCCGGCTGGATTCTCGAGCTTGACCGTGGCGAGGGTATTCCCTGGAAGGGCAACTACTCCTCATGGCTCGACCAGAAGACCACGCGCATGGCCATGGAGGAGAAGCAGGCGAGCAAGCGTCGCAAGACACTGGAGCGAGAGCTGGAATGGGTGCGCATGGCTCCCAAGGCGCGCCAGGCCAAGGGCAAGGCCCGTCTGTCGAGCTACGACGCCCTACTGAACCAAGACCAGAAGGAGCGCGAGGAGAAGCTGGAGATTTTCATCCCCAACGGCCCGCGCCTGGGCAACAAGGTGATAGAGGCGGTAGGGCTCCAAAAGGCTTACGGCGACAAGCTCCTGTTCTCCGACCTGAATTTCATGCTTCCCCCCAACGGTATAGTCGGGGTGATAGGCCCCAACGGCGCGGGCAAGACCACGCTGTTCCGACTCATAATGGGACAGGAGCAGCCTGACAAGGGCAATTTCGAGGTCGGCGAGACTGTGAAGGTGGCATACGTGGACCAGACTCACAAGGACCTGAGTCCGGAGAAAACCGTCTACGAGGTCATCTCGCAAGGCGTGGAGAGCTTCCGCATGGGTGGCCGCGACATGAACGCCCGCGCATACCTGAGCAAGTTCAATTTCACAGGAGCCGACCAAGAGAAGAAAATCGGAGTCCTTTCCGGCGGTGAGCGCAACCGCCTGCACCTGGCCATGGCGCTCAAGGAGGAGGGCAACGTCCTGCTGCTTGACGAGCCTACCAACGACATAGACGTGAACACGCTTCGCGCCTTGGAGGAGGGTCTGGAGAATTTCGCCGGGTGCGCCGTTGTAGTGAGCCACGACCGCTGGTTCCTGGACCGTATCGCCACTCACATCCTCTCCTTCGAGGGAGACAGCAAGGTAGTCTTCTACGAAGGCTCCTACTCCGAATACGAGGAATACAAGCGCAAGCGCGACGGCAACGTAACCCCCACGCGCATCCGCTACCGCTCCCTGACATGACGCCGCCCGGCCCATTCCCGCCCCCGCTCCCGCCCCCGCTCCCGCTCTGCCAAGCCCATTCCCGCCCCCCGTAGGGACATCGCTTTGCGATGTTAGAGGTGCCGCGCCGCCCCCGTATCCATCGACTGAGAAACTGAAGAGGACGCATCCGGATATCCCGGTGCGTCCTCTTTTGAATACCCCTGCGGGC
>URZM01000036.1 GCA_900552315.1 uncultured Bacteroidales bacterium
TCCCTGCGATGCGAAATAGTACAGGCCGTCCATGCCCCAGCGGTTCCTCACCTCCTGGGATTCAGGTCCATTGTACTGATATGTGAGCAACGGGTATTTCTTGGAAGGGTCGAAATCCGCAGGCTTTATGATGTATGCGTCCATCATCTCGCCGGCACCGTTGGGCACGCTCATGAACTCCTTCTTGGGAGCCGAGGCATAACGCGCCGCATACGTGGTGTTCATCTCCAGGTCAGCGATCTTGCCCTTGAGACTATGGAGCGTGTACTGGTTCGGGGTCACGGCGTTGCTGTAAGTACGCACATAATACTGACAGTTCTTGCTGAAAGCCGCGCTTTCCCAGCCTTTGCCGGGATTGAGCATCTTGACGCCCTGGGCCGTGGCCTTGGCTACATTACGCTGCGTGGGACCCTCCTGGGTGGTCTGGAAATAATACTCCTTAGTGGCCGGATTGTATCCGTAATAGGCCGTGACATAGTAGTCGCCGGAGGTGAGCTGGCGCATCTGCTTGCCGGTATAGTCATAGAGGTAAAGATGACGGTAACCTGACCTGTCCGAGCCAATCACGAAACGGTCAGCCATATAGTCCACCATCTGATAGGCGGACGGGCTGAGCCACGCACGCGACGTCTCGTGCAGAATCATCTTGGCCACGGTGCTGCCGGGATTCACAGAGTAGAGTTTCAGGTCATTCTGGTCTCTGTTCAGAACCATCACCATAAGTCGGTCCGGAGACCCGCCATACTCCATCGAAGGAATGTAATCAGTCTCTGCCAGCGGGAGATCCATCACTTTGGTGATGCGAGAGTCCATATTGTATGTACTCACCTTCACCACGGAATTGTTATCTCCAGCCAACGGGTATTTGTAGGTGTACTCACCGGGATATTTGGCATATTCCTCTACCGGGTCGCAGTAGCCCGAATAGATGTCGAAATGATATACGGGAACCTGGGATTCATTGAAGGTCACATAGGAGAGCGACGAATCATCCGGCGCCCACCGCATGGTGTTCTGTATTCCGAACTCCTCCTCATAGCCCCAGTCTGGTGTTCCGTTAATTATCTTTCCCTCGGCACCGTCCTTTGTTATCTGCAATTCGGTGCCGTAATCAAGGTTGGAGATAAAGATATTGTTGTCGCGCATGAAAGCGACCATGGTTCCGTCATGGCTTATCGTGGCCCCGCGCTGCTTGCCGCCGTCCGACACCCGCTTCATGGTGCCGCGTCCTATGTCGTAGACGAAATGCTGCGCCCTGAACGAGTAGCGGTATATGCCCTCGCTGTCGTTCCACAGGAGCAGGGCCTTGCCGTTGTCGGAAATCTCGTAGCCGTCGAACTCGCTTATTTTGACATCACCCTTTACGGCATTTACATCAAACAGCGTCTCGACCTTCTTGCCGGTGCGGTAGCTGTATTTATCGATACTCTTGCCATCGGCGGATACACATAGATAACTCTCCCCGTCCGGCATAGGCTTCATCTCCTTGATGGAAGAGGGGGCGTTCTGCTTTATGTCACAATAATCCTCTACTGTGAGTGTCTGAGCCATGACGGGTGCCGCGAAGGCACAGGCGAAAGCCAGCATAGCGGAGTATCTTTTCATCTTCATAATTCTATTGTGGTTGTGGGTATCAGATTCTTATATATGTCCGGCACCTGCCCGGAAGATGCCGGACAGGTGCCGTGTAATAATCAATATGCTCGAGCGAATATCACCCTGCGCTTCGAGGGCTTGCCGGTAACCATGCAGACTCCCTCTTCCTCCTCGGCGTCCAAGGGAATACAGCGTATGGTGGCTTTTGTTTCATTCTTGATTCGCTCCTCGGTCTCGGGAGTGCCGTCCCAATGGCAGAGCAGGAATCCGCCTTCCTCTATCTTTTGCTTGAACTCCTCGTACGAGTCGACCTTGATTGTCTTAGCCTCACGATAAGCAAGCGCCTTCTTATAGATATTCTCCTGAATATCCTCAAGCAACCCTTCGATATGAGCCTCAATGCCCTCGAGGGGCAGAGTCTCCTTCTCCAGGGTGTCACGGCGCATGAGCTCCACGGTGCCGTTTTCCAGGTCACGTGCTCCGAGCGCAAGGCGTACAGGCACTCCCTTCAGCTCGTAGTCCGCGAACTTGAAGCCCGGGCGACGGTTGTCTGCGTCGTCATACTTGACGCTTATGCCGGCCTTCTGCAGGTTCTCGACTATAGTCTTTACGCGGACGGAGATGGCGTCGCGCTGCTCGTCGTTCTTGTATATCGGGACAATAACCACCTGGATGGGGGCCAGATGAGGAGGCAGCACGAGGCCGTTGTCGTCGGAATGTGTCATAATCAAGGCTCCCATGAGACGGGTGGAGACACCCCAAGAGGTGGCCCACACATATTCGGGCTGGTTGTCCTTGTTCATGAAGGTGACATCAAAAGCCTTGGCGAAATTCTGGCCCAGGAAATGCGAGGTGCCGCTCTGGAGCGCCTTGCCGTCCTGCATCATCGCCTCGATAGTGTATGTGTCCAATGCGCCGGCGAACCTCTCGTTGGGGCTTTTTACGCCCACCACCACCGGGACGGCCATGAAATTGCGTGCGAAATCAGCATACACATTTATCATCTGTATGGTACGCTGACGCGCCTCCTCAGATGTGGCATGTGCCGTATGGCCTTCCTGCCAAAGGAACTCGCTGGTACGCAGGAACATGCGTGTACGCATCTCCCAGCGCATCACATTTGCCCACTGGTTGCATACTATAGGCAGGTCGCGATATGAATGAATCCAATTCTTGTAAGTGCCCCATATAATGGTCTCCGAGGTTGGACGCACGATAAGCTCCTCCTCAAGACGCGCTTCGGGATCGACTATCACACCATTCCCCTCGGGGTCGTTCTTCAGACGATAGTGGGTCACCACGGCACATTCCTTCGCAAACCCCTCCACATGCTCGGCCTCGCGGCACAGGAATGACTTAGGAATCAGCAACGGGAAATAAGCGTTCTGCACGCCGGTCTGCTTGAACATTTTATCGAGTGTCTGCTGCATTTTCTCCCAGATGGCATATCCGTAAGGTTTGATCACCATGCATCCGCGCACGGCGCTCTGCTCAGCCAAATCGGCCTTGACCACCAGCTCGTTATACCATTGAGAGTAATTCTCAGATCTTTTCGTCAGATTCTTCAGTTCTTTAGCCATCGTTTCAGTCTAATTTTCATTAGCTATATACATCGCGAAGTTACAAAAAAAACGCGACCTGACAAAACCGTTATGCCAGGCCGCGCCATAAATGCCTTATGTGGGTGTTCAGTTGTAGGAGGAGCCGTCGAAGCAGTGTGTGCAAATCTTGCACTTGGGAAGACCGATAGCCTCCACCAAATCCTCTATGGTGCTGAATTTAAGGGAATCAAGTCCGAATTTTTCGGCAATCTTAGCGACCATGGCCTCGTACTGCGGAGTTCCTGTGGTGGCGTACTTGTCCAGGTCTTTGTCGGGAGAGCCTTCCAACTCTCCGATGACGCGCCGGGTAATAAGCTCCATGTCCGACTTGGAGGATGTGAAGCCTATGAAGGGGCAGCCGTAAATGAGGGGAGGACACGCAATACGGATATGCACCTCCTTGGCGCCGTACTCATACAGCATCTTCACGTTGTCATGGAGCTGTGTGCCACGCACTATGGAGTCATCGCAGAAGGCGACCTTGCGTCCCTCGAGCATGCTGCGGTTGGGTATGAGCTTCATCTTGGCCACCAGGTCGCGCAGCTCCTGGCGCCCGGGGGTAAACGAGCGTGGCCATGTGGGAGTATATTTGGCTACGGCACGGTGATAGGGCACGCCTTTACCCTCAGCATAACCGAGCGCCATACCCACGCCGGAATCAGGAATGCCGCACACACAGTCCACCTCGGTGGCATCCTTGTGCCCCATAAGCATGCCGGAAGCGAAACGCACCGACTCTACGTTTATGCCCTCGTAAGTGGAGACGGGGAAGCCATAATACACCCACAGGAAGGAGCATATCTGCATCTTGTCCGGATTGCCGGGATGCAATGTGCGAACCTCTTCGGGTGTAACCAAGGCTATCTCGCCGGGACGGATGTCACGTACCACATCGTACCCCAGGTTGGGTAGCGCGCAGGTCTCGCTCGTGAGCGCATATCCCTCCTCATTGCGGCCCACCACAATGGGGGTGCGTCCGAGCCTGTCGCGCGCGGCGATCACGCCCTGTGGAGTGAGCAGCAGCATGGAGCAGGAGCCTTTCAGCTTTTCCTGCACACGCAGTATGCCATCAGTGATATCCTTGCCGCCCGCTATTATGGTGGCTATAAGCTCCGTGGGGTTGGTCTTGCCTGAGCTCAGCTCGGCGAAATGCACCCCGTTTTCCAGCAGCTCGGCTTCCAGCTCATCCATATTGGCTATCTTCGCGACGGTGACAATGGCGAATTTCCCGACTTTGGAGTTCACCACGATGGGCTGGGAATCATTGTCTGAAATCACTCCCACGCCCATATTGCCCTTAAAACGCGGAAGGACGCTCTCAAACTTAGTGCGGAAATACGAGTTCTCAAGTGAATGTATACTCCTGTTGAACCCGGCTTGCGGATCGTATGTGGCCATGCCACCTCGTTTGGTCCCTAAATGAGAATTATAGTCTGTGCCGTAGAAGAGGTCTGTCACGCAGTCCTTTTTGAGCACAGTTCCGAAAAAACCACCCATAAAATTTGTATGTTTTGAGAGTGCAAAGTTAGCTAAAAGTTTCAAGCGAGTGAGCGCATCTGAAAAAATTTTCCTAATTTTGCAATGCAGGAGTTGGGTTCACCGGTTCACTGACACATTGTCACACCGCTGATACCCACCGACTTATACGACACACCGCACAGCTATGATTGAAGCTCAAAATATATCCAAGTGGTTTGACGGCGTGCAGATACTGCACGACATCACAGCCACCTTCCAGACCGGGAAAACGAATCTCATCATCGGACAGAGCGGCTCCGGCAAGACGGTCTTCATGAAATGCCTCATCGGTCTCGTGGTGCCTGAGCAGGGCGACATCCTTTATGATGGCCGCTCCCTCATGACCATGAACAACGAGCAGAAGAAACAACTGCGCTCCGAAATAGGGATGTTGTTCCAAGGGTCGGCCCTGTTCGACAACCGCACGGTGCTCGGCAACGTGATGTTTCCTCTGACCATGTTCAGCCCACTGAGCAAGGAGGATCAGCTGGAGAGAGCGCATTTCTGCATAAAGCGTGTGGGGCTGGAGAATGCGGACGACAAATATCCGTCAGAGATTTCCGGGGGCATGCAGAAGCGTGTGGCCATAGCCCGCGCCATAGCGCTAAACCCTCGCTACCTGTTCTGCGACGAGCCAAATTCGGGCCTCGACCCCAAGACCTCCATACTCATCGATGAGCTTCTCTCAGACATCACCCACGAGTATGGAATCACCACCGTGATCAACACCCACGACATGAACTCCGTGCTGGGCATAGGCGAGAACATCGTCTTCATAAACAAAGGTCACTGCGACTGGATAGGTGACGACCGAACCATCTTCAAGTCCAAGTCGCAGAGTCTCAATGATTTCGTATTTGCCTCCAAACTGTTTCAGGAAGTCAAGCTCTACCTGGAACGCAGCGCGGGACAATAGTTCCCCCTTCAGCAACCGTTTTTCGCGATCAATGAGGCCAGACAGCTCGAGAGCCGCGCCTTCACATCAGACATATCCACCTCACGGCCCAGCTCGGCCTGAAGCGACGTTACGCCTTTGTCCACAAAACCACAGGGATTGATAGAGGCGAAGCCTGACAAACGGGTGTTCACGTTCAGCGCAAGGCCGTGCATGGTCACGCCACGGCTTATCTTCACGCCTATTGCACAAATCTTACGCTCCTGTGGAGAGCCTGCTCCCATCCATACACCGGTAGCTCCCGGCACTCTCACCCCCTCAAGGCCGTAATAGGCCATGAGGCGTATCACCGCCTCTTCCAGGATGTTGATGTAAGCCTTGACCCCAAGGCGGTGCGAGATAAGATTCACGACAGGATACACCACGAGCTGTCCGGGACCATGGTATGTGATGTCGCCACCCCTCTCTATGCGTATGCACTCCACATCCTTGGGTAGCGCGAGCAGGTTCTCGGCGTGGCCATGCTTGCCCAAGGTGTAGACATCGTGATGTTCTGTGAGATAGATGCGCTCGGGCGCGCCCGCCATAACGTCTGCCTGGGCCTGCCGCTGCAGGTCCCAGACATCGCGATAGCAGGTCAGTCCCAGGTCAATAATCTGTATATTCGCGCTCATTCCACATGTTTTTCTGCGTGATAGCTGCTGCGCACCATCGGGGCGCTCTCCACATGGCGGAAGCCCTTGGAGCGAGCCACGCGCCCGTATTCCTCGAATTTCTCCGGCTCCACATATTCCTGCACCGGGAAATTATGCCTTGTGGGCTGCAGGTACTGGCCTATGGTCATCACCTCAACACCTGCGGCGAGAAGGTCGTCCATCACCTCGTATATTTCCTGCTCGGTCTCGCCAAGGCCGAGCATTATGCCGCTCTTTGCCCTGACGCCGCGAGAGGCCACATATCGGAGCACTCCCAGCGAGCGGTCATACGTGGCGCCGCTGCGTATGTCCGGGGTGAGGCGGCGCGTGGTCTCCATGTTATGGCTTATGATATCCGGGCCAGCGTCTATTATCATGTCGAGAAGCTCCGTGCGACCTTGCATGTCAGGAATAAGGACCTCCATGGTGGTGTGCGGGCACTCCTCCTTGATGCGGCGTATGAGAGTGGCCCAGTGCGCGGCTCCGAGGTCAGGCAGGTCATCGCGGTCCACCGAGGTAATCACCACATGCTTCAATTTCAGGTCTTTTACAGAATTGACGATATGGTCTATCTCCTCCGGGTCAAGCGGCAGAGGCTTGCCGGTGGTGACGTTGCAGAACTTGCAGTTGCGGGTGCAAATCGCTCCGCCGATCATGAATGTGGCGGTGCCACGGCTCCAGCACTCGCCCCTGTTGGGGCACATGCCTGAGGAGCAGATGGTATGTATATGTTTCTCATTAAGCAGCCCAACAACCTGCTCGGCCTTGAAGCCCTTGGGCAAGTGTATCTTGAGCCACTCGGGCTTGTGTCTGAAATCAGCTTTCATATCAATATTTCGGTATTTTCAAGGTATTGTATCTCAGTCCATACGACTGCGGTAATCATCGTATGTGAACTCGCGCAGCAGGCTCAGTGACCCGTCAGAGGCGCAGAACCATATAGAGGGATGCTGCAACCCGTTGAACATCGTGGTCTTAACCGTAGTATAGTGGTTCATGTCCTCGAGCGTGAGGCGCATGCCCGGCTCCAGAGGTTTTTCAAAACGCCAGAAGCCGCAGAAATCGCCGCTCAGGCAGGAATTTCCTCCAAGGCGGTATTCAAGGCCCCGGGCACAATCATCAGGGAGCGCTTCCGACACGGCAGGCTTATAGGGCATCTCCAGGCAGTCCGGCATGTGGCATGCAAAGGAGGCGTCGATGATGGCCGTACGCACCCCTTGGTTCTCCACCACATCCATCACCGAGGTCACCAAGTCGCCCGTGCGCCATGTGAAAGCGCTCCCAGGCTCCATTATAACCTGAAGGTGAGGCCAGCGCCGTTTGAAGCCCTGAAGAATCCCGACGAGTCCATCCACATCATATCCCTCGCGCGTCATGAGGTGGCCGCCTCCCATATTCACCCATCTCACCTGCGGGAGATATCGTCCGAACTGGCTCTCGAAAGCCTCGAGCACCTTTTCCAGGTCGGCGGCGGAGCTTTCGCACAAAGCGTGGAAATGCAGTCCCTCCACCCCTTCAGGCAGACTCTCCCCTATCATGTCGGCCGTCATGCCGAAACGGCTACCGGGGATGCAGGGGTTGTATATGTCGGTATCTATGACCGAGCACTGCGGGTTCACCCTCAATCCCGCACTCACGCCTCCATGGGCCTTGAGCGCAGGATAGAACCGGGAAAACTGGCTCAGGGTGTTGAACGTGATGTGCGAGCAATGCTCCAGGAAACGGGGGAAGGTGGCCTCGGTGTATACGGGGCAGTAGGCATGCACGTCGGCATGCAGCTCCTCCACACCCAGACGCATCTCGTTGAGACTGCTGGCGGTGCTGCCGCTGATATATTCCCGGACAATGGGGAAACATTTCCACAACGCGTTGGCCTTGAAGGCCATGATGATATTGACCCCGGCACGGTCGGCCACAGACTTTATAAGAGAGAGGTTGCGTCTGAGCCTGTCCTCGTAAACGATATAAAACGGGGTCGGTATGCTGTTGATTCGGTTCATGTCACTCATCAATCTTGAATTTGGCTATACGGGTCAGAAGTGTCTTTTTGCCGACCGAGTCAAAATCCACCATAATTTTGAGTTCCGGTTCCTCGGTGCGCGAAACTATCACCCCGCGCCCGTACCTGTCATGGATAATGGTCACTCCCGGCACGAGCCTGTCAGGATCAGGAGCATCGTCAGGCGAAACGGAGACAGGCACGGAGGACACCTTTCTTAAAGCGGAGTCCCTGCGCCGGGAGTTGGTGCGCAGGCGGAAACCCTCCTCGCGCCCAAAGCCGCCTCCGAATCCGGACGAGAAAGCGGAGCCGCGCCAACGGTCGGCGGGTGTCTCCTCGTCTATGCCATGAGAACTTACCAACTGAAGGAAACGTTTGTCTATGTCCCGCAAAAAGCGTGACGGAAGCGTTGCAGATGTCTGCCCGTTACGGAATCGTGAGCCGGCGTACGATATGGTGCATCTGTCCTTGGCGCGTGTTATGGCTACGTACAGCAACCTGCGCTCCTCCTCTATCTCTTCGGCGCTCTCGCAGGCCATGGCCGACGGGAACAGGTCCTCCTCAACGCCCACTATATATATGTTGGTGAACTCCAGCCCTTTGGCTGCATGTACCGTCATGAGCGTGACACGCGGCTCATCCGAGTCACCGTCCTTGTCCTGGTCTGTGGCCAGGGCCACCTCGCTTATAAAATCGGCCATCCCTACGCTGTTCTCGCCGCTCTCCAGACGTGCGTCCACAAACTCTTTCAAACCACCCAGCAGCTCGGCCAGGTTCTCCTTGCGGCTTATGGACTCCGGAGTGTCGTCGTGCATGAGAGCCGCGAGCATCCCGGTGCGGTTATAGATGAGCTGCGCCAGCTCGAAGGCGTTGGCTCCGAGAGCGTTGTCATCCACGAACTCCTGTATGAGCGAGGCGAAGGCCGTGAGTTTGGCAGCGGTGCCCTTGACACGGACGAGTCATCCAGATGGTTGATGACATGCCAGAGACTCACTCCCTCTTCGATGGCGGCCGCCGTCAGCTTCTTCATAGTGGTCTCCCCTATGCCGCGAGCCGGATAGTTGACCACTCGCCTAAGGGCCTCGTCGTCGTCCGGGTTCAAGGCCAGGCGGAAATAGCTCACCGCGTCCTTCACCTCCTTGCGCTGGTAGAAGGAAAGGCCACCGTATATGCGGTAAGGGATAGCCCTTTTGCGCAGGCTCTCCTCCAGGATTCGGCTCTGGGCATTGGTGCGGTACAGTATGGCAAACTCGTCGTATGAGTCGTGAGACATCAGACGGGTCTTCTCTATGTCGGAGGCCACAAGCACGCTCTCCTCCAGGTCCGAGTATGCGCGGACCACCTTGACGGGGGCGCCCGGGTCATTCTCCGAGTAGACGTGCTTGGGTATCTGCATCCGGTTCTTCTCTATAAGAGAACCGGCAGCCCCTATGATGGTCTGCGTGCTCCTGTAGTTGCGCTCCAGCTTGAAGGTGCGCAGGCCTGGATACTGGCGCTCCAGGCCGAGTATGTTTGAGATATTGGCCCCACGGAAGGAATATATGCTCTGCGCGTCGTCGCCCACCACACATATTCCTCCAGTGTGCTTGCTGAGCTGGCTTATTATCAGGTGCTGCGCGAAATTGGTGTCCTGGTACTCATCAACCAATATGTACCTGAAAAACTCCTGATAATGCCTCAGGACATCCGGATTGTCGCGGAGCAGTACGTTCATGAAATAGAGGATGTCGTCAAAGTCCATAGCCTGGGCGACCTTCAGGCGCTCTGAATACAATTCGTAGATGCGTCCGGTCATAGGGCGTTTGACATTCCGGTCACGCGTCATATAGTCCTTGTCGCGCACATACATGGCGGCGCTCACCAGGTCGTTCTTGGCCTTGGAGATAACTGAGGCTATGACCGCAGGCTTGTACACCTTCTCGTCCAGTCCAAGCTCCTTGACAATGCTCTTTACCAACGCCTTGGCGTCCGCCGCATCGTATATCGTAAAATCCTTACGGAACCCGAGCAAGTCGGCGTGCGAGCGGAGCAGGCGCAGGAATATGGAGTGGAAAGTGCCCATCCAGAGCCGGGACGCCACTTTCGCGCCGACCACGGAGGCTACCCTCTCTTTCATCTCCCTGGCGGCCTTGTTCGTGAATGTGAGCGCCATGATACGGTATGGTTCATAGCCGTGGGACAGCAGATGCACTATCTTGTAGGTCAGCACACGCGTCTTGCCGGATCCGGCCCCGGCTATCACCAGGGAGGGGCCGTCGGTATAAAGTACCGCCTGGCGCTGCTGCTCGTTGAGCTGCGCCAGATAGCCTGGCATATTCTCGTTTTCCAACATGTCTGTCATTGTCAATTCTCTATCGGACCGAGCATGGCGCTCTGCCAGTCCGGTATACGAGGTATGAAATGGTATGTGCCAGTCTCCCGGTCCATACGGCAGCAATAATGCTCCAGACCGTTTGTCACCACCAGGTAAGGGGCTCCGAGCACCATGTTGTAACGCACGGCCTGGTCAAACACGGCCTGCGTCACGGGCACATGCGGAGCCTTGTACTCCACCACCATGAAAGGGTCGCCATGGCGGTCCACCACGAGCGTGTCGGCACGTCGTTGCAGGCCGTTGAGCTTGAGGCTCACCTCGTTTGCCATCAGCGATTCGGGATATCGCAGATGTGAGGCAAGCCAGGCCGTGAACCGGCGGCGCACATATTCCTCCGGGGTCAAGGCCACATATCTGGCGCGCAGGGGATCCCATATCTGCGGCTTGCCGTCAGCTCCCTCTCGCACTCGCACGGGGCAGTCCGGAAGATTCAGCTCAGGGAAATTCATCGGGCGAGCGGTTTATAATCCGGATCGTAGGCCGAATTGAGGATATGCGCCAGACGCAGGCCGCCCTTGAGCAACTGCTGCTCCACCACCGGAGTCCAGCGCGCTATATAGTCATAGCTCACCACAGACCCCTCGGGAGTGGAGGCATATACCTCCTTGGCTATCTCATACGTCTCTCGCCCCCAATCGTTGAGACCTCCCTCCAGGATTATAGCCTGGAAAGGCGCCGGGGCGCGGTCTATCTGGTCAGCCCATTCCGTGTAGCTCCACTTGTGGCCTGTCTCCACAAGGTTGGAATCCCAGACGGAGTGTAGGTTCGTGTCGCGCTCGAAGAACTTTACCTTGTGATTATTGCCACCTCTATCGGAGTAGCGGCCCATGTGCATGGGCTGGTGCATGTCCCCCATCAGGTGTATCACCATCTTCAGGGCCAGCGACTCGTCCTCGACGTTCTTGCCAAGCTTTCCGCTCTGTTCGGCCAATGCCTTCAGCACATCGCCCTTGGGGTTGACATAGGATTTCTCAAAGGTCTCGTCGGCGTCTATATTCTTGTAATGCCAGGTTCGGCTGTAATCATACTCAGGGGTGTGGGAGGCATTGTCAAGCCAGTTGGCCCAGTACACCATGGAACGGCCTTGCAGCAGCGAGTCCACAGCAGCGGCAGCGCGGGGCGTGAGGTGACGCTCGGCTATGTGCGCCACTGTGTCATGGCCTTTCTGGCTCCACGCCGACACGCACACCGGGCACAGGAACGCCAACACGCTCACTAAACATATCCTGATATTCTTCATTGCAATACGCATTAATGTGTTTGGCAGACATCCTCGCGCGGGATGTCAATGAGCCTACAAATTTAACCAAAAAATCGCACCCCGCAAAATTGCCCTGAAAGGCTTGTATTCAATATCACAACACATGGGTATTGCGCGAGACGGCGTGGTTTTGTAATTTTGCAATATGAAACGATGCCGGAATCCATATCGCTCTCTATTGGCTGTGTGTGCCCTGCACGGGATCGGCGCCTCCGCCGAGGCAACCCCGACGGCAGAGTACACAGACTCGGTCACATTGCCTGAAATCACTGTGATAGCTATAAAGCAAGCCCCGCTGGAGCACGAGGCCACCGCATCGAGCACCATAGGCGAGGGGACGGTGGAGAGGCTCGACATCCTTTCTGTAAGAGACGCGGCGGACATAATACCGAATTTCTATGTGCCGGACTACGGCTCACGCATGACATCCTCAATTTATGTGAGGGGACTCGGCGCCCGCATCGACCAACCGGCCATCGGCCTGAACGTGGACAATGTGCCGATATTGAACAAGGACGCCTTCGATTTCGACATAGATGACATAGTCACCATACAGATGCTCCGTGGCCCGCAATCCACACTTTACGGGCGCAACACCATGGCCGGACTGATAAACGTGACCACGCTTTCTCCCCTCCGCTGGCAAGGTGTCAGGGCCTCTGCGACATACGGCACAGGCAACACCTGGCACGCATCGGCTGGAATATACCGCCGGCTCTCCGCACCGCTGGGAATGTCCTTGACGATTGGGGCAGGAGGCACCGACGGCTTTTTCACAAACCGCCATACCGGCAAAAAGTGTGACGACGGCCACGACTATTCCGCGCGCCTGAAAGCGGAGTGGCGTCCCTCTGCCTCGCTCTCCATACTCAACACCTTCTCTGCCTCGCGCGTTAAGCAGGGAGGGTATCCGTACGAATATGTGCCCACCGGCGAGATAGCGTATGCCGATACATGCTCCTACCAACGCACATTCCTCTCTGACGGGCTTACCGTGCAGTGGGCCACGCCGAGCTTCACGTTATCCTCCATAAGCTCATGGCAGTATCTCGACGACGAGATGCGGCTGGACCAGGATTTCCTGCCTGACGACTATTTCACCCTCGTGCAGGCACGCAGGGAGAACGCCGTGACCCAGGATTTCGTGATGCGCTCCCGGGAGGACGGGCGCGCGTATTCATGGCTCGCCGGACTGTTCGGATTCTGGAAAGGGATGGAGATGGACGCGCCGGTGACATTCCTCGACTACGGAATAGAGCAGCTGATAGAAAATCATCGCAACGAGGCGAACCCGTACTATCCTATACGCTGGAATGACCGCGAGTTCCCGCTAAACTCCAATTTCAGATATCCGACCATGGGCATGGCTCTCTATCACCGCAGCGAGCTGAAGATTGGAGACTGGACCCTCACTGCCGGGTTGCGGCTGGACTGGGAGCACTCCGGACTTGATTACCACAGCCATTGCAACACGTCCTATCGGATATACGAGAACACCGACGGGACATCAGTCCCCCTGCGCGACGTGCCGGTAAATGTGGACGAGCATGGCCATCTCTCGCGCTCGTTTCTGGAGCTGCTCCCAAAAATCAGCGTCCTCTACGATTTCTCGGCCGACGCATACGAGGCCGACGCATACGCTTCGGCAGCCAAAGGTTACAAGGCTGGTGGATTCAACACCCAGATGTTCAGCGACGTGCTGCAGCAACGCCTCATGCAGATGCTCGGCGTGGGCATGACCTACAATGTAGAAGACATCGTGAGCTACAAGCCGGAAAAAAGCTGGAACTATGAGATTGGAGCGAGGATGGCCGACCGACACGGGAAATGGAGCGCTGAAGGCGCGATTTTCTACATCGATTGCACCGACCAGCAGCTCACCGTATTCCCGGACGGACTGACCACCGGACGCATCATGACCAACGCAGGCAAGACACGCTCCTGGGGCGTGGAAATATCTGGCCACGCAAAGCCTGTGGATCCGTTGGCCCTGACCCTGAGCTACGGCTTCACCGACGCCCGGTTCCGCAAGTTCGACAACGGAAAGGAGTCTTATTCCGGCAACCATGTGCCTTATTCGCCTACACACACCCTGTTCGCGTCAGCGGCATGGAGCATAGACCTGCCTTTCCGGTTTTGCGACCGGATGTGTGTGGAGGCTAATTTCAAGGGTACGGGCAAGATATGGTGGGACGAGGCAAATACGGTATCCCAGTCTTTTTATGGTCTTCTCGGCGCCTCCGTGACCTTAGGCCATGAGAGGTGGAGCCTGCAGTTCTGGGGAAGGAACATTACCGACACCAGATACTCCACCTTCTATTTCGTGAGTATCTCGCACCAGTTCCTTCAGCGCGGACTGCCCGCCACGTGGGGAGCAACCCTGCGGATCAATGTATGACAAACAAATGTATCAAATAACTCAATACAAAACATGAAGAAACTACTTTTCCCTCTGGCATGCGCCTTGATGGTTGTCGGAGTCTCATGTGACGATGACCCAAAGCAGCCGGTGAACACGCACCAACTCAAAGGAGAGCTGCCCACCTGTATCATTCCCGAAGACGAGACCAAACCCGTCACCCTTACAGGCAGCCAGACCTATGCCTTCACTCTCTACGACCTCACCGGACTCTGGACTGTCAGCGCGAACAATGTCAATGTCCCGGGATTCGGCACCCTTGAGTTTACCACTCCAAACATGGCGGCTTCAGGAACCTACAACCGATATCTGGATTTCCTAAGCCCGTTCACTGCAAAGTCGGGCGAGACAATCTCCAATTTCAAGGCGTTGCTGTGCAGCGACTATTACTATTACACCGGCGAAAGCAGCACATCCACCCTGCAGATGGGATGGCTTTGCTCTCTGTCATTCGACGTGCCCGGCAAATACAAGGTGAGAGCCTTTCCTGACCGTGCATATTTCGGAGGGTCGACAACAAGCTCGTTCTCCGGCTCCGATGGCTCGGAGCAGCATTACACAAGTGAGTCAGCGCAGTTCGGCATATCTCTGGACATAGAATCCCGCACCGCCGAAATAATCATATACAATGCCAAGTTCGCAGAACAGATGCCGGCAATCTCACGCATGAAGCTCAGCGGACTCACGCTGGAGGGCGACCGCGAACATGGTTATGAAATCAAGGGAACAGACATCACTCCTCTCGTGGGCGAGGGACAGGGAGCCGTGCCCTATCCATCATTCGTCTTCAACGAGATAGAGTTCCATCCCACCAATGACCTCATGAACCGCGCCGAATGTGACTTCGAGGTCGCCGGCCGGTACAAAGGAAAGTTCACCGGCAGCTACTCAAAATAAAATGACTACAG
>URZM01000037.1 GCA_900552315.1 uncultured Bacteroidales bacterium
CCTTGAAGCGTCCTTCGGCTATCTGGGAGTCGATGATCTTGTTCACCAGGTCCGAGATGCTCTCGGGCGTGTATTCCTTGAGCGAGCGGGAGGCGGCCTCCACGGCGTCGGCCATCATCAGGATGGCGGTCTCCTTGCTCCTGGGGTCTGGTCCCGGGTATGTGAACGGAGCGGGGTCCACCTCGCCCGTAGGGGAGTTGTTGCAGGCCGTGGTGTAGAAATATTTGGTGAGCCCGCGTCCGTGGTGCTCGCGTATGAAATCCCTGATCACCTCCGGCAGTTTCGCCTTCTCTGCCATGGCCGTCCCCTCGGTGACGTGGCTTATGATCTTGCGGGCCGACGTCTCCGGGTCGAGGCCGTTGTGGGGGTTCACGCCATGCTGGTTCTCGGTGAAGAAGACCGGGCTCACCATCTTGCCTATGTCGTGGTACAGGGCGCCGGTTCGCACGAGCTGCGTGTTGGCCCCTATGGCGTGGGCGGCGTCGGCCGCCAGGGTGCTGACCTGCATGGAGTGCTGGAAAGTGCCGGGAGCCTCCTCGGCCAGACGGCGCAGCAGGGGGTTGTTGATGTCGCTGAGCTCGACGAGTGTGACCGTGCTGGTGAAGCCGAACATCTTCTCTATCAGGACTATGAGGACGTATGTGAGAGAGAACAGGACGGCGTTGATGGCGTAGGCCACGAACATGTGCCAGTCCACCTCGCGGATGTCACCGCCGCCGAGCACCGCCAGCACCACACCTATGACGGAATAGGTGGCGAATATTATGAGCGATGTGCGCAGCAGCTGGCTGCGGCGCGAGAGCTGGTTGAGGCTCACCACGGCCATGAAGCCGGTAAGCATCTCGCTCACTATGAACTGGTACTGGTATGTGGCTATGAGCGCCGCCAGGAGCACGGTGGCCAGCAGGGACATGAAGGCGGTGCGCGAGTCGATGAAGATGAGTATCATGACCGGCACGGTGGCGAAGGGGGTTAGGTATATGCCCACGGCGAAATTCTCGAACATGAGGACGGCCAGCACCGTGAAGATGGTGATGAGCGAGATTATGAACGTGAGGTACCTGAGCGAGCCGAACACTGCCGGGCGGTAGACCGCGAGGTACAGGTAGAGCATGGAGAATACGAGTATCACGTAGAGCAGCTGCGCCAGGAATACCATGAGGTCATGGCTGCGGTCCTCGTCGGTGGACTTGGAGAGCATCTCCTCGTATGTCTGCAGGTTGCGGTATATCTGCGGGGTTATGATCTCGCCCCGGTCCACTATGCGCTGCCCCTGGCGTATCTTCCCCTGGCCCGCGTTCACGGCCTGCAGCTCCAGGCCCAGGTATTTCTCGTCGTTGAGGGTGTCGAGCGTCACATTGGGGTGCAGGATGGCGTTCAGGGCATCCACGTCGACGTTCTCGAGCGGGTAATAGGAGGTCTTGTCCGGGTCATAGTTGTCCACCACCCATTTGCACGCCTCGGTGACGGAGTACATATCGGAGGCGTCGATGGAGTTGGCCATGTTGTCGTCCTCGCGTGTCACGCTCCTGACGGTGTGGGACGCCGACTCGCGGACACGCTTCTTGAGCTCGTCGGGCATCACGCCGGCGGCATAGGCGCGTGTCACGAGCGCCGAGAGGGTGTTGACCTTGAAGGGCGAGACCCCATGCCCGAGCAGCCGGTCGGTGACCGTGGCGGCGCTTACCCGCTCACGGGTGACGTAGGGAGAGAAATTCTTGGTGATGGAGTCTGTCTGGTGCCGGAAGGTGGTGGAGTCCAGGTAGACGGGGATGTCGAAGGGGGCCGTGAGCAGGGCATAGCGCCAGGGCTGTCCCTCCTCGTAGGTGAATGTGCTGCGGTCGGCGCGCGGCAAGGCGGCCATGATGGCCGCCACGGCGAGCACGATGAGCAATATTCTGAGCAAGGCTTTCTTTGTCATGGTTCGGGGTGGGGAGAGGGGTTCATGAAATGCGTTTGGCGAACTTTACGCCTTTTATGCCTGCGAGGCGCGAGCATAGGTCCTCCACGGAGTCTACGGTGTCGGTGTGCAGCCGCAGGGTGCAGTGGAATATCCCCTCGGCGGTGTCTATGTTCATGGCCTTGAGGCTGACCTTGTTGTCGGTGCATACCTGATGCACCACATCCTCCAGGATGCCGGGGCGGTCTATGCCGTCCACCTTGACCGCCGCCTCGAAATTGGCGCTCGAGCCGTGCCAGCGGGTGTCGACCAGGCGCGAGCCGTACTGGCTCTTGAGGCGTTGGGCGCGGGGACAGTCCACCTTGTGGAGCACCACCATCTCGTCATCGTCCACGAATCCGAGCACGTCGTCGCCCGGCAGTGGCGAGCAGCAAGCCTCGATGCGGAAATTGGGCGGGGTGGTCTCGGGATGGAGCATGTACACTTTGCGGCGGTCCACCGGCTCGCGGGGAGGGGTCTTGGAGTCAGAGGGGGAGCGTCGCGAGGAGAAGGGGTTGCGCAGCAGCTTGGTAAGGATGCTGAAGCGCCCCTTGCCTGTGCCCTTGATGGCCTTGGCCGGGTCGTCTATCTCATCGGAGGCGAGCATGATGTAGAAATCCTGCTCGCTCTCCAGGCGGTAATAGGCCAGCACCCGGCTCATAAGCTCGGAGGAGTGTTCCTGTGAGTTCTCGCGCAGGATGGAAGCGAACAGTTCGCGTCCGTGCGCCTCGAGGGCGGCGGTGTCCTTGCGCAGCTCGGCGCGAAGGCAGTGCTTGGCCTTGGCCGTGCGGCAGAACTCCAGCCATTCTGGCCTGGGGGCCTGCGAGTCAGAGGTGATGATCTCCACTTGGTCCCCGCTCTCCAGCTGATGGCTCAGGGGCACCAGGCGGTGCGAGATTTTCCCGGCTATGCAGTGCAGCCCCAGCTGCGTGTGTATGGCGAAGGCCAGGTCGAGCACCGTGGCCCCGGAGGGCAGCGTGACCAGGTCCCCCTTGGGGGTGAACACGTATATCTCGGAGGAAAAGAGGTTGAGCTTTATGGTGTCGAGGAAATCGATGGCGTCCGGCTCGGGGTTGGCCAGTATGTCCTTGATGGTGTTCATCCACCCGGCCAGCTCGGAGTCCTCCTCGTAGTCCACGTTCTTGTATTTCCAGTGGGCGGCGTAACCCAGCTCGGCTATTCGGTCCATCTTGTCGGAGCGTATCTGCACCTCTATCCACTTGCCGTCGGGACCCATCACGGTGAGGTGCAGGGCGCGGTAGCCGTTGGCCTTGGGGGTGGTGATCCAGTCGCGCAGGCGGTCGGGATGCACGCGGCGCCCCTGGGTGAAGAAGGTGTATATCTGCCAGCAGCGTATGGCCTCCTGGGCGTCGTCCTCGTTCTCGAAGACCACGCGCACGGCGTAGACGTCGTATATGTCGGCGAAGCTGACCTTCTTCGCCTCCATCTTGCGGTAGATGCTGTAGGCGCTCTTCACCCTGGCCTTGATGGTGTAGCGGAACCCGGCGGCGTCGAGCTTGGCGCGGACGGGGGCCACGAACTCCTCCACTATCCTCTCGCGCTGCTCGGCGCTGTTGTCCACCATGCTCATGATTTCGGCGTACTTCTCCGGATGCTCGAAGCGGAAGGCGAGGTCCTCGAACTCCTCCTTCATCTTGAACAGGCCGAGCCTGTGGGCCAGGGGGGCGTAGACGTAGAGGGTCTCGCCCGCTATCTTGAGCTGCTTCTCGTGGCGCATGGCCCCCAGGGTGCGCATGTTGTGGAGACGGTCAGCCATCTTTATGAGCACCACCCTCACGTCCGTGCTCATGGAGAGCAGCAGCTTGCGGAAATTCTCGGCCTGCATGGAGGCGTTGGTGCCGAATATGCCACCCGAGATTTTGGTCAGGCCCTCTACTATGGATGCTATCTTGGGTCCGAAGGCGCTCTCAATGTCCTCGCGGGTGTAGTCTGTGTCCTCCACCACGTCGTGGAGCAGGGCGGCGCAGATGGAGGTGGATCCCAGGCCCAGCTCCCCTATCACGATCTTGGCCACGGCGATGGGGTGCATGATGTAGGGCTCGCCGCTGCGGCGGCGCACGCCCTGGTGCGCCTCGCGGGCGAACCTGAAGGCGCGGTCTATCAGCTCCACCTTCTTGCGGTGGTGGCTGCGCAGGTACAGGTCGAGCACCTCGGCATAAGCCTGCTCTATCATCTTGTCCTCGTCGGTGGCGGAGCGTGTCATGGGTTCAGCAGTATCAGAACATGGAGGATATGATGGAGACGGGGAGCCAGAGGGTGGCGGAGAGCAGGCCGAGCACGAAGGATGCTATGACCCACCCCTCGGCCTTGGACGAGGCGCGGCGCGCCCCCTCCACGTCGCCGGCGGCGAGGCGCGAGTTCACCGAGGCCGCGTACACTATGGCCACAACCCCCGGTATCGTGCAGCAGAGTATGGTGGTGAGTATGGCGGCTGTCATGTGGCTCTTCGGCACGTCCGGGGGGAGAGCCCCGCCCGGACCTGCCGAGGGAACGGGCGGCGCGGGGGGCAGCGGCGCGGAGGCGGCGGCTTCGCGCTCGCGGCGGGCACGTTCCTCCGCCCGGACCTTCCGCTCGGCCGCCTCCTTCTCGTCATATTTCAGGTGCAGGGCGTCGGCCCAGGCGCTGTCCACGCTCCGGGGAGTTTCCGGGGGCGTGGCCACGGGAGGCTCCGCAGGGGAACCGGAGGCGCGTCCCTCCATACGCCCCAGGGCGGCCACTATGGCTCGCGGATACAGGGAGTATTCCACGGGGTGTATCTTCGCCTCCAGTGTCTCGGGAGTGTCCTCGGGAGTGATGTCCACGCTCTGCTGCATCACTATCTCGCCGCCGTCTATGCGGTCTGTGACGTAGTGGACCGTGACTCCGCTCTTCTTCTCGCCGGCGGCTATCACGGCCTCGTGCACATGGTGGCCGTACATGCCCTTGCCGCCATAGGCCGGGAGCAGGGAGGGGTGTATGTTGACGATGCGTCCCTCGTAGGCCCGGATTATGGCGGGCTGCACGGTGCGCATGAACCCGGCGAGCACCACCAGGTCTATGTCGTATGGCTTCAGGGTGTCAACAACCTTCTCCGGCTCGCTGTCCCATACGGAGGAGGGTATGTACAGGCAGGGCACTCCGAGGCGCTCCATGCGCCCGAACACGCCGGCGTTCTTGCGGTTGCAGAGCACCACGGCCACCCTTACCTGGTTGCCCTGATGGAACAGGCGAGCAATGTTCTCGGCATTGGTTCCGCTGCCGGAGGCGAAAATCGCTAAATTCTTCATATCCGCTTATCAGGCAATAGTTTTTACAAAGTTACAAAAAAAACTCGAAACCCACGCAACCGGCATCCATATTTTCAGGAAGGTGCAACCCGTGGGGAGGGCGCGGGGAGGGGATTTGCGGGGGTGCGTTTTTTTTTCTAACTTTGCGAGTTGAATCGGACGGCCGGCCGAAGGGCGGGTCTCCCTAACGCATTACGCTATGGTTTTTACGCGGAAATATAATCTGGTGAACAACCTTACGGGCTGGGGCGTGTTCATCATCGCCCTGGTGACGTATTGGCTCACCTTGGAGCCGACGGCCTCGTACTGGGACTGCGGCGAGTTCATAATCCAGGCTGACAAGCTGGAGATAGGCCACCCGCCAGGCAACCCCATCTTCATGCTCACGGCTCGCTTCTTCGCGAACTTCGCCTTCGGAGACGCGAGCCTGGTGGCGCTGATGGTGAACGCCATGAGCGGCCTGCTGTCGGCCCTCACCATCCTGCTGCTGTTCTGGACGGTGACGCACCTGGTGAGGCGCCTGGCCGTGAAGGACTCGGCCACGGAGCTGAGCCTGCCGCAGTACCTGACGGTGATGGGGAGCGGCGTGTGCGCGGCCCTGGCCTACGCCTGGAGCGACACGTTCTGGTTCTCGGCCGTGGAGGGCGAGGTGTACGCCTTCTCGAGCTTCTGCACGGCGCTGGTTTTCTGGCTGATACTCAAGTGGGAGAACAGGGCCGACCAGCCCCATTCGGACCGATACCTGATACTGATAGCCTATGTGATAGGCATCTCCATAGCAGTGCATCTGCTGAACCTGCTGTGCATCCCGGCCATAGTGCTGGTGTATTGCTACCGCAAGGTTCCGGACATGAACGTGAAGAAGAGCCTGCTGGCGCTTGCGGTGGGGTTCGCCATCATAGTGCTGGTGCTCTACGGGCTCGTGCCGGGCTTCATCGAGGTGGCCGGGTGGTTCGAGCTGTTCGCGGTGAACACGCTGGGCCTCCCCTTCAACACGGGCCTGATAGCCTACACGGTGCTGACCGTGGGCGCCCTGTGCTGGTCGCTCTATGAGCTGTACACACAACGGTCTGCGGCACGCATCATCATATCGTCATCGCTGGCCGTGCTCATATCCGGCATACTGTTCATAGGCTCCGGCATCTGGCTTGGCGTGGCCCTGTTCCTGTGCTTCGTCTCGGCCCTGATAATCATGTTCCGCATGACAGGCAGGCTTGTAATCTCTACAACGTCTGGATTCATGGCGAAGGGATTCAAATACATCGCGACAGGGGTGATGGTGGCAGTCGCCCTGGTGACATTCCTCTTAATGGGAGGCGACTACCACAAAGCCTCACGCGTGATTTTCTTGGTCATAGTGGTGGCCAACCTGGTCATTTTCAATAAGAAATTCACACCACGCAAGAAAGACATAACCATCCCTATCGGGAGCAAGGACACCGGCAACGTGGTGCGGTGGCTGAACATAGCCATGTGGAGCATAGCGGTGATATTCGTGGGCTACAGCTCTTACGCGCTGATACTGATACGCTCCAACGCGGACACGCCGATGAACCAGAACTCTCCGGACAACGTGTTCGCGCTCTCCTCGTACCTGAACCGCGAGCAGTACGGCGAGACTCCCCTGCTGTATGGCTACACCTTCGAGAGCCAGCCGCAGATGAAGACCACCCTCTACCAGAATCCGGACTACCCGGAGGTGACGGAGCAGAACGCCACCCCCATCATGGAGAAGGGCAACGCCATGTATTCCAAGGGCGTAGCAGGAGCCAAGGCGCCTTCCACCAGCGGCTTCCTGACTCACGACGAGCTTGAGGATGTGGAGAGTCTCGACGCACGCGGAGGGGATTTCTACGCGCTGTACGACTATGAGTCCAAGCCGGTGATGAACCCCGAGCTGAACATATTGCTGCCGCGCATACACAGCTCGCTGCCCTCGCACAAGGCGGCCTACGCGCTGTGGGTGCCCGGCCTGTACGAGGATGGCGAGACGGTGCCGCTGTCGGCCATAGACGCGGACAGCGGCGAGGAGACCCCGCTGCTCGAGAGGGACTACGCCATGAACAAGAATGGCACGGATTATGAATACAACGAGCTGGGCATGCCGTACCACAAGCAGGCCACGGCCCTGAAACCCACTTTCGGGCAGAACATGGAGTTCTTTTTCAACTACCAGCTGAACCACATGTACTGGCGCTATTTCCTGTGGAATTTCGCAGGACGCCAGAATGATATAAACAACCAGTACGGAGAGAAGGACGCGGGCAACTGGATCAGCGGCATCCCTGCCATAGACGACTCCCGCCTGGGTGACCAGAGCCTTCTGCCTGAAGAGCTGGGCAAGGACAACAAGGGGCACAACGTGTACTATATGCTGCCGCTGCTGCTGGGCATCCTGGGCCTGCTGTGGCAGGCTTTCCGGGGCAAGCGCGGCATAGAGCAGTTCTGGGTGGTGTTCTTCCTGTTCTTCATGACGGGCATCGCCATAGTGCTGTACCTGAACCAGCCGCCGCTGCAGCCGCGCGAGCGTGACTACGCCTTCGCCGGCTCGTTCTACGCCTTCGCCATCTGGATAGGCATGGGCGTGGCGGCCATACGCCACATCATACTCTGGCTCATGGAGCGCCGTGGCGACAAGGGTGCCAAGGCTGCCACCGGACAGGCCCGCAGCGAGAAGGAGGAAAGTGTACCTTCTGCCACGAAACCGGCCGGCATGAACGGCAAAGGCCAGCTCATAGCCTCCGTCGTGGGGGCCGTGATAGGCCTGCTGGTGCCGCTGCAGATGGTGTCCCAGACCTGGGACGACCATGACCGCTCGGGCCGCTATGCCGCGCGCGACTATGCCATCAACTACCTGAACTCTCTGGAGCCCAACGCCATAGTGTTCTGCAACGGCGACAACGACACCTTCCCGCTGTGGTACGCGCAGGAGGTGGAGGGCGTGCGTCCGGACGTGAAGATCATCAACCTCTCCTACCTGGGGAGCGAGTGGTACGCCAACCAGCAGCGCATGCAGACCTACGATGCCGCCCCGGTTCATTTCACGGCCAAGCCCCAGGATTACGCCTACGGGCGGCGCAACGTGGTGTACGCGTTGCCCACGGAGTTTGACGAGCACAAGAAGCAGGTGCCGGGCACGGATTTCGACACCGAGACTCCTCTGGTAGACGCCCTGAAGGAGATTTACGCCGAGGAGGCTGTCAACCCCATCCACAACGAGCCGATGGTGCGCCACGCGAATACGTTCATCGAGGTGGACGAGGAGGCCGTGCGTAAGCAGGGACTCGTGCCGGATGACCAGATACCGCTGGACCGCATACCGGTGCAGCTCAACTCCATGACGCTGGGACAGCTCCTGATGCTTGACATCATAGCCACCAACGCCGCCGACGGCTGGAAGCGCCCCATCTACTGGGCATGCACCGTGGGCACGGAGAACTATCAGCAGTTCCTCCCCTACGTGCGCTTCACGGGCATGGCCTACCAGCTGGTGCCATACGAGGCCAACGGCGATACGGACACGGAGATCACCTACGGGATAGTGAAGAAATACCTGTGGGGCGGAGCCGACAATTACGAGAACCCGCCCTATTTCGACGAGACGGCGGGACGCATGCTCTCGGCCACGCGCATGTCGGTGCTTGAGCTGGCCAAGAGCCTCACGCTGGAGGGAACGCTTCTCATGAACGGCGAGCAAGTGACGGCGCAGGCCAAGAAGAAATTCGACATGGCCGCAGAGGTGCTGGCACTCTACGAGCGACGCCTGGCAGGGGCGGCGCGCCCAATGAGCTTCTCCGATGTCTACACCCTGGGCACCACCTACTGCACCCTGGGCGAGACCCTCAAGGACAAGAAGCTGACGGACAAGGGCCTGAAGGTACTCTCCGACGCCATGACGCGCTACGCGCAGAACGTGAAATACACCGACATGCTGGCGGACAAGTGGGGCCTGAGAAAGAGCAGGGACCCGCAGACAGGCGCCGTACACCTCGGGCTGGAGGTGCAGACTACACCGGAAAATTCCGTGATACTGTTCTCATATTTCGAGCTTGTGAAGGTCTACAACTATTACAGCGACCTGGCAGCGCACGGATATGACCCCCAAGCATGCGACCAGGCCACGCTGGAGGGCCAGAAGCTTACGGACTCCACCAAGAAGGTGCTGAAAGCCGCCGGCATAAGCGAGGCTCTGCTCAACCGCCTGCGTGGATATTACGAGACCGACGGCTCCGCATCCTCGGCCGAGGGAGGGGAAATGCCCGGCGGCTACGACATGGAGTCGCTAACAGAGGGCATAGCCCAGTATGCCGAGGTGGTGGTGGAGATGCAGGGCAAGACCCCGCAGGAGTATGCCGCCGCCTCAGAGGAGGAGAGGCAGATAGACTCCCTGTTCGTGATGGCTCTCCAGCAGTACCTCTACATGGGAGGCACCGAGGAGGAGCTGATGAAATACGAGATATTCAACTCCGTCGACATGGACAGGTCAATGTCGGTGTTCGACGCCTACATTGCAGCACATCCTGAGATGATGGAGGAACTGCAAGACCTGGCGACCCGGTAACCTCTGCCATGCTGATAGAACGTCCGCCCCGCCTGTTCCGCGCCTTGGTACCCGGAGGCATCTTCCGCATGCCGGCCGGAAAGAGGGGGCATGACATCTATCTCACCTTCGATGACGGCCCGATACCGGAAGCCACCCCTTGGGTGCTGGACACCCTGGACCGCTACGGAGTGAAGGCCACCTTCTTCATGGTTGGCGACAACGCCCGCCGCCATCCGGAGCTGGCGCGCGAGGTGGCGCGCCGGGGCCACCGCATAGGCAACCACACCATGCACCACCTGCAGGGGGTGAAAGTGACCACACGCACTTACCTGCGGGACGTGAGCGAGGCGCAGGCGCACGTATGTCCCGAAGGCGTGGCCGAGGCATGCGACGGTCTGCCGCTGTTCCGGCCGCCGCATGGATGGCTGAGGCCGCGCCAGGCGCGTGCCATGCGGAAGCATTACCGGGTTGTGATGTATGACCTGGTGACGCGTGACTATTCGCGTAGGCTGACCGCCGCACAGGTGCTTGACAACGTGAAGCGTTACGCACGTCCCGGAGCCATAGTGGTGTTTCACGACTCGCTGAAGAGCCTGCCTCGGCTACGCGAGGCTCTCCCCTCTGCGCTGGAGTGGCTCCAGGAGCAGGGATACGAGTTCAAACTATTGTGACACAGACATATACAGGAATGAAATGAGCGAGAGGAAGAAGAGAGTGTTGGTGGTAGGGGCCGGCGGGTTCACCGGCGGGTTCATAGTGGGCGAAGGCCTGAATCGTGGATATGAGGTATGGGCCGGCGTGCGGGCCAGCACCTCGCGGCGATTCCTCACCGACCCGTCCATAAAGTTCGTCACCCTGGATTTCGACGAGCCGGACAGCCTGTGCGCCACGTTGCGCGAGGCACTTCCCGAAGGAGAGCGCTGGGACTGCATAGTCTACAACTTAGGGGCTACCAAGGCGCTGCATTTCATGGATTTCTCGCGCATCAACCATGATTACCTGCACTCGTTCCTGGAGGCTCTGAAAGAGGCAGACATGGTTCCCGAGAGGTTCCTGTACATGAGCTCGCTGTCGGTGATGGGACCAGGCGACGAAAAAGGGTACACACCCTTCACCACCACCTCCATCCCCCGTCCCGACACCCGCTACGGCACCTCCAAGCTGAAGGCGGAGACCTGCCTGGAGACGAGCGGCGTGCCATACATCATATTCCGCTGCACCGGCATCTACGGGCCTCACGAGAAGGACTATTACCTGATGTTCAAGAGCATAGCCTCCGGAGTTGACTTCTCCGTGGGCTACCGCAAGCAGATGCTCACGTTCATATATGTGGAGGACCTGGCCAAGGCCATCTACGACGCCCTGGAAAAAGCCCCGGCCAACCGCAAGTACCTCATCTCCGAGGAGCGGGCCTATACCCAGAAAGAGTTCCGCACCATAGCGGCACGCAAGCTGGGCAAGAGACACGTGCTGCCCATCGTGGCCCCCATCTGGGCGCTGAGATGCGTGTGCGCCGTCAGCGGCATGATAGGAAAGATACGCGGCAAGGCCATGACCCTGAACCCGGACAAGTACCGCATAATGAGACAACGCAACTGGCAGGCGGACGTGTCGGCGGCAAAGGCCGATTTCGGCTTCAAGGCCCCCACCTCGCTCGAGCAAGGAGTGTCGAAAGCCGTGGACTGGTACCGCCAGGCCGGGTGGCTATGAATGAAAACATGTCCAGACCCACCATCCCGGACAAGACTCTGAACTATGCCTGACTCGATACACAACGTCCATACACAGCATGCGGCCCCGGCGCCAGCCACCCTCCCGCCCCTGCCAGGCGAGGAGGCAATGACGCCGCACATGGAACTGCCCGCCCTCCCCGACCGTGACGCGGCCGCCGTCAAGGAGCTGGTGTCGGCGCACACAGGCACAACCACCGCTAAAAAAAACGTGACGCGCCCATCCACCGCCACAGCGCAGCCCGCAGTGCCGGACACCCTGACTACAGACACCACGGCGGCCGACACGGCCACGGCGCAGGCCAAGACCCGTCTGGGCATAAGCGTGGAACCGTCGGGACAGGGGCATGCAGCCCGGACGGCAACCGCCGGAACGACGGCGGACGACACGGCCTCATGGGTGATGACGGGCTTGATGCTGCTCTTCCTGCTGGTGGCCTTCAAGATGCGCCGCAATGTCAAGTACCTGAAAGGGATGCTCAACGAGACAGTGAACTCACGCACCCGGCAGAACATGTTCGTGGACACGGCCCGCGAGACCACCTTCGCCATGCTGCTGAACCTGCTGTGCGTGGCCTGCTGCGGGCTGCTGCTGGCGCAAGGCGCCGATCTCACACGCATGGGAGAGGCCTCTCCGGCCGGAGAGTTCCCGCCGGGACTGTGGACATGCCTGGCACTGTCGGCAGGCTACTGGCTACTCCAGTGGATTGCATATTTAATCATCGGCCATACGTTCACCACCCCTGCGGGAGCCAACCTGTGGCTTCAGGGCTTCAAGGCGTGCAGCGGGCTGCTGGGGCTTGTCCTGTTCCCGCTGGCGCTTGTCGGCGTGTTTTATCCCGCCGGGCTGACTTGGGTGCTCACAGCCGCCCTCACGTTATACTTTTCAGCGCGAGTATTGTTTATTTTCAAAGGAATCAGAATTTTTTCGGGCCGCCGCACTTACTATATCCTTTTTTTGTACTACCTTTGCAGCGTGGAAATCGTCCCGGTGCTTCTGATTTGGCAGGCCGCATGCCTGTGGGGATGAGGCGGAGGGGTTTCCAGGCCCATACCGGCTACATCACAAGAAATTCCAATCTCTCCGAAACACACAACACACTGCATAACTATAAATGTTTCAGGAATGAAAATCAAAAAAGTCCTTGTCTCGCAGCCCCAGCCCGAAGCAGGCAAATCCCCCTATTTCGACATCGCGGAGAAATACGGCCTTGAGCTGATATTCCGCCCGTTCATCAAGGTAGAGGGACTCACGGCCAAGGAGTTCCGTCAGCAGAAGGTCAACATCGCCGACTATACCGGCGTTATCTTCACCGCCAAGACGGCCGTGGACAATTATTTCCGCCTGGCGGAGGAGACCCGTTTCGACGTGCCCGACACCATGAAATATGTCTGCACCACCGAGTCCATAGCCAACTACCTCCAGAAATATATCGTCTACCGCAAACGCAAGATTTTCTTCGGCCAGACAGGCAAGATAGACGACCAGCAGCTGCTCGCGGCCCTGACGAAGCACAACAAGGAGAAATATCTCATTCCCGTGAGCGACGTGCACAAGGACAACCTGGCCGTGTTGGACAAGCATAAGGTGAACTACACCAAGGCCGTGATGTACAAGACGGTCAGCAACGATTTCACCCCTGACGAGCCATTCGACTATGACATGCTCATCTTCTTCAGCCCCGCCGGCATCAACTCCCTGACCAAGAATTTCCCTGATTTCGACCAGGACAGGCAGGGAGTGAAGATAGGATGTTTCGGACTCAACACGGCCAAGGCCGTGAAGGACGCGGGCCTGCGCCTGGACGTGGAGGCCCCGACGCCCAAGTACCACTCCATGACAGCCGCCCTGACGGCCTTCCTGGAGGAGCACAAGGAGGACTGAGCGGAGCTTGCAGACCGACGACATACACAATGCGGCGTGCCGCGCGGAGACTCCCGCCGCATGCAGGGACGGGACCTACGCGTCAGGGGCGCTGGGTGCGCAAGAAGGAGCGGCGGTAGAGCACAGCAGCCAGGACAAGGGCCACGGAGAAACTGTAATACACCCCTGCCGAGGCCATGCCCAGCCCGGAGGCCAGGAACAGCATCACCGGCGCTCCTACCAGCAGATACGAAGTCACCGATATGGGTATGAGCGGACGCACCCTGGAGGTGCCCCTGAGGGCGTTGACGTAAGTCATCTGCACGGCGTCGGCGTATTGGTACAGCACCAGCGGAAAGACGAGGGTGGCACCGACCCCTATAACCGCAGGGTCTGAGGTGAAGAGTGTGAGTATCCCTCCCCCGAAAAGCAAGAAAGTGATACTGGCCAAGGTAGCCAGGCAGAGTATCATGCGCAGGCCGGCGCGAGCCGTGGCGAGTATGCCTGCACGGTCGCCGACCCCTGTGAGGTTGGCCACCCTGATGGAGGTGGCGGTGGTGAAGCTCATGTAGGTCATGAAGCCGAGCTGCCCCATGACCAGCACCACCTGGTAGGCGGCCAGCTGCTCCTTGCCGTACCACCCGCTGACCACGGCTCCCAGGCCCCACAGGCTGCACTCCACGCCTGACTGTATCATGACCGGCACGGACGTGCGCCACAGGCCTCGGCGCTGGCCCGGCACCGGCACCGGGCAGCGAAGCCCCTCGCGGTAAGGGCGGTAACGGCGCGAGCGTGTCACCACCCATGCCATGGCCACGGAGCATGCCACCCTGGCCAGCAGGGTGCTCAGCCCGGCTCCCGCGAGGCCCAGCTCAGGCATGCCGCAATGGCCGAATATGAGAAGGTAGTTGCCCGCTATGTTGAGCAGGTTTCCTCCCACTATTATCACCATGGGGCTGACCGTGTCGGTGACCCCCATGGCCATCTGCATGCAGGGATAGAACAGGGAGCCGACTATGACGGAGGCGAGGACTATGAGGTAATACTCCTTCACGAGCGGCAGCAGCTCGGGAGGCTGCCCCATGTGCGGGAGGGCGAAATACATGCCTCCCATCACCAGGCACACGAACATGGCGAGCGTGACGTTGAACCTGAGGGCCACGCGGAGCATGCTGCCCGCGTCCCTGAAGCGACCCGCGCCCCAGAGCGCGCCTATGAGAGGGGTCACGCCCCCCGCGAACCCCATCTGCATGACAAGCGGCACCATGTAGAGATTGTTCACGAAGGCCGCCGAGGCCAGCTCGCGCGTGCCGTAGGCCCCCACCATCATGGTGTCGGCCATGCTCACCACTATGGTGCCGAGCTGCGTCACAAGCACCGGAAGCCCGAGCCTGAAAAGTATGGAATAGATGCCCCACCTGCCGGCAGGGGTGTTGACTGTATGGTCTTTCATGAGGTATGTCGTCGTAGTATGTGCATAGCGAGGGCCTCCCCTCCTCAGGGACGCTCCCGCATCCGGGATGCAAAATTAGTGAAATCCCTCCAAATACTCAACTGCCGACAGCCCCCGGGGCGGTCAAGGGCGCGGTGAACAAAGCGAAAAGAGGGGTGTGGAGTGTTTTTTCGGCGCAGGATTGTTGCGGTTCAAGTTTTTTTCACTAATTTTAGGGCAAAA
>URZM01000038.1 GCA_900552315.1 uncultured Bacteroidales bacterium
CGACTCATCTCCGAGTCGCTGGGACGCGTATATACGGTCAAGCTCGCGGCGCAGTACGTCCATGAAGGGCAGTCCCTGTCATTTCTGCTCCCGCGCCTTGATGGGGGCTATATCGCGCCCCTTGTCCAGGAAGCGGTCGCCAGTCTTCTCGACTATGATGTCGAAATACTCCTGATTGTAGCCCGGGAACTCGGGATAGACGGGCATTCCGTCCTCAGAGTATATGAACTTGCCGTCGGCGTCGAGCTTCTTCATGTTGCCGTCCATGAAACGCACCAGCAGGTGACGGTCCAGGTCACGGTAAGCGTCCGTGGCCTCCTTGGCTATGGCGGCCCCCTCGGCGTTCATGGCCCGGGACAAAGCCTCCCTGTCACCGGCCTCGCAAAGGCCGACATAGACAGCCTCCACCTCCGGACGGCTGCTCTGGTACTTGGCCTCCAGGGCTCCCTGCACCTTGCGTATGTCAGGTATCATGAGGTCATAGCGGTGGTATGCCTGGTTGGCCACACGGTTCGTCATCCAGAAATTGGCCGTGTCGGAATAGGTGTTCATGTCGCCGTTACCTTGGCGCACCTCCAGGGGAATCTCGGTCATGCCGCAGTAGAAAGGCATATAGACGCAGGTGTTGGCGTCGTCTGTGCCGAACCACAGCAGGCCGCCCACAGGGTCAGGAAGCGAAGGGCGGCACTGCGCCACGAAGCTCCAGCCGGTCTGCTGGGTGGCTATGGCGCGCTCGTGCATGTACTGCTTGCCGTCCACCTTGTAGTCCATGGGGCGCCAGCGGTACGGCACGTGGTTGGGACCCGCCCCCACGTCGCCGTGCATGTCGTAGGGGGTGTCCTCGTAGTGGTCGCGCATGCGTTCCTGCATCTCGGCCAAGGTAATCTTGCGGTCCGGGTATATGTACAGGGGCATCGGCTCCGTGCTCTGGCCGTCCACCCAGGCGAAATACTTGTCGGCGTCCTTGTTGAAGCGGCGGAAGAAGCTCCACACGCGGGCGTCGCATCCGCGCAGGGTGCCGTAATCGTAGTCCTCGTACACGTCGGCGAAGGAGAAATCCTTGTCCTTGCCCTTGTACCAGCCTTTCTTGCGGGCGAAATCCACAACGTCCTTGGAATACCGCACATTCTTCTTGTCCTTGAAATCCACCTGGCGTATGCGGGGCTGGTTCGCGTGGCCGGATATAGCCCCGTCCGGTATGCGCACGGCGATCCACACGGCGCCCTTCTCGGCCCCCTTGCCTATCAGCTCCATCACCCACACCTCGTCCTTGTCGGCTATGGAGAAGCTCTCGCCCGAGGAGGCGTAGCCGTACTTGTCCACCAGGTCGGCCATGATGTCGATGGCCTCGCGCGCCGTCTTGGCGCGCTGGAGAGTGATATATATGAGCGAGCCGTAGTCTATTATGGCCTGGCCCGTGGTGTCGGCGCACTCCTTGCGGCCTCCCCAGGTGCTCTCGGCTATCACGAGCTGGTGCTCGTTCATGTTGCCCACCACGTTATAGGTGTGCGCCACCTCGGGAATCTCGCCCATGTACTTGCCGGTGTCCCATTCATAGACCTTGCGCATCGCGCCCTTGGCATGGTCGGCGGCGGGCTGGTGGTAAAGCTCCCCATAGAGGCTGTGTGAGTCGGCGGCGTAGGTCACCACATTGCTGCCGTCGGCCATAGCCCCCTTAGTGGCTATAAGGTTGGTGCAGGCCAGGGCCGGGAAAGCGAAGCCTGCCAGAGCGACAGCCAGGGCTGCCGGAATGATGTGTCGTCTCATATCGTGGTATAGATAAATGTTGTATGAAAAATTACTGCACGAAATTAGTAAAAAAATCCGCCCTGCGCAACCCCGCATGTGTTTTCTTAACAAAAGGCAACGTACAGTGTCTGACCTGTCGGACAAGTCGGACGGGTCAGACGCGTCCGAGCACGCGTACCCCAAAAAAACTTGCAAAGCCGAATCTTTTATGCTACCTTTGCCGTGTCTAACACTTAAATTTTTATCATATGAAAACATTGCTGTCGGCATTGGCGCTCCTCAGTCTGGGCGCAGGGACCGCCGGGGCTCGCCAGATTTCGGGCCGCGTGCTCAGTGACGCAGACTCCCTGCCGCTGCCTGGAGCCGTGTGCGAGCTGCGCGACCGTGACAAGGTGCTCGCGCGCGCCGCCACCGACTCGGCGGGACTCTTCGCCCTTGAATCTGATTTCCGGTACGCCGCCTCGGTGCTCATAACCATGCACGGGTATGCCGGGGCAGAGGTCGTGATTCCGGACGGCAACAAGCCGATAGATACCGGGGCGGTGTACCTGGGGGACAGCAGCCTGCTGCCCGAGGTGCTGGTGACGGCCTCCGCCATGACCGACTCGCGAGGCTATACCATAGTCTATCCCTCCGGCGAGGATGTGAAAGCCTCATCCACCTCCCTGAGCCTGTTCCAGAAACTGCCGCTGCCGGGACTGGCGGCCAACCCTTTCGCGCGGTCCATAAGCGTGGAGGGAGGCACGCCTATGATTCTGATAGACGGGGTACCCTCCAGCATGGACGACCTGAATTCCCTCAACCCCAAGGACATACTCAAGGTGGAATACTCGCGCCTCACGCCGCCTCGCTACGCCGCCTCGGGCAAAAAAGGGTTCATATCCATCACGCGAAAGCAGCGCACGGACGGCGGCTCGGTATACCTGTGGGGGCGCTCGACATTCAACATCGGGTTCATGGACTATAACCTGCGCGCCTCCTACCATCAGGGGCCGTCGGAGTTCACCGTGAGCTACAACCCCTCCTGGCGAAACTACACCGACGCCTACGACAACGCCACAGAGGCTTACGTGGCTCCCGACTACCGGGTGGACATAGAGAGGCATGATCGGGACCCGTTCCATTATTTCCACAATCCCATAATGCTGCGCTATAATTTCCGGCCCACGCAGCGCACCGTGTTCTCCGCGACATTCTCGGCCACGCCCTTCACAAGCGTGAACCGCTTTACGGGCCACGGCTTGGACTCCGAGCAGGGCGCCTACAAATACGGAGCCGAGCGCTCCAGCAAGACGTTCAGCCCATCGCTCGACCTGTTCCTGAGGCATGATTTCAATCCGTCCAACTCCCTGGAGGTGGAACTGACCGGCACTCTGGCCAGCGACGACTACCGCCGCCGCTACACCTATGACTATGACTATAAAGCCCCGGAGGAATATGTGATGGACGTGGACAACCGCCGCCGCTCGCTGATAACCGAGATGAGCTACGTCCACTCTTTCAGCGAGAAGACGTCCCTCACAGCCGGATACCGCAACTCCATATCCCACAGCCGAAACACCTACCTGAGCGACGGATACCGTCCCACCCTCGACGACAACGACAATTACGCCTACGTGCGCCTGGGACAGCAGGCGGGTCCTGTCTATCTGGAAGGCTCCACCGGACTCAAGTACTACTGGAGCAAGAACGGCGACATACGCCGCCACTACCTCACGAACAACTCCCGGGTGTCGGCCAACTGGCGCATCTCGCCCGCCTGGAGCGTGCAGGCTTATTTCAACTACTCCACCGGCACCCCTTCCCTGTCCGGAATCACGGACCACATACAGCAGGTGAACCCGTATCTCTTCAGCAACGGCAACCCGGACCTCAAGACCAGCCAGACCCTCAACTGGCAGCTGGGCGCGAGCTACAACGGCGGCAAGGTGAACGCCTCGTTCAACACCTCGGTCTTCGACATGATTGACCCCACCATCTCTGACGTGACTTACATGGGCGACGGCAAGTTCCTGCAGCAGACCGTGAACTACGCCAGCAACAAGAGCTGGCACAACCAGCTCTACATGCGCTTCGGGACCTGGGGAGGCTTCGGCGCGAACCTGGTGCTCAACCTCGACTACTACCACACGCGCGGCGCGGGATGGAGACATGACCTCACTTTCCTCTCCGGCTCCGTGGCCCTATGGTGGAACAAGGACAAGTTCACCGTGCAGTACTGGCGCTCCCTGCCCGCCAAGCGGCTGAGCGGACAGACCGTGACGCGCGACGAGAACGGCGACCAGCTGTCGGTGGAGTTCTCCCCCGACAAGCACTGGACCATAGGTGCGGCCTGGTTCTACATGTTCGACCCCAAAGGCACACGCTACCCGAACTGGAACTACTCCCCCACCAACCCCGGCTACACCGAGCGGCACATACGCGACAACGGCAACATGGTGACCCTCTCCGTGCAGTACCGCACCGATTTCGGCAGCATCTTCCGCACCGGCCGGCGCACCCTCAACAACCGCGACCAAGGCTCCTCGCTCCTCAAGCTCTGACCCCCGCACATACGGCAGGGCCGCATCCCCGTGAAGAGGAGGCGGCCCTGCTTGTGTCTTGTGCCGGAGCGGGATGGTCACTCCCCGGGCTTGTTGCGGTACTTGGTGTCGGGATACACAGCGTCGTTCTCGTATGGCTGGTGATGTGCGGCGGCATGCGTGGCCTCGTCGGCATAGTCGGCGTCAGCGTGCGTGGACTCTGTCGGGGCTCCCGGCTTGAGGATGTCCGTATGCCGCGCCTGCGCCATCAGCTCGCGGGACACGTGGCAGTACCCGCCCGGATTCTTGCCCAGATAGTCCTGGTGCTCCGGCTCCGCCTCATAGAAATTCTTCAGGGGTAGCACCTCGGTCACCACCGGCTTCTCATATCTCTTCTGAAGCCGCTCCATGACCTCCAGGGCCACCCGCTTCTGCGAGTCGGTGGTATAATATATGCCGGTACGGTACTGGGTGCCCAGGTCGTTGCCCTGCCGGTCCTTGGCTGTCGGGTCGATGCTCTTCACGAAGAAATCCAGGAGCTTGGCCAGGTCTACGACAGTGGCGTTATACTCCACCTCCACGGCCTCGACGGCTCCGGTGGTTCCGGTGCATACCTCCTTGTAGGTGGGGTTCTCCACCTCGGAATTGGCAAACCCTACGCGGGTCCTCCGCACGCCGTGGAGCAGGGAGAGCAGACGCTGCGTCCCCCAGAAGCATCCTCCGGCCAATACTATTTTCTCGACTTGTGCTGAATCAGTGGTTTTCATAGCTATATTTTTTATAATAGGTTGTCTCACAAGCGGTGCATCAGCGCCATGGATATGGCGGCGGCAGCGGCCTCCGTGCCCTTGTTGCCCAGACGGCCACCGGCCCTGTCGCGGGCCTGCTGGAGATTCTCCGTGGTCACCAGCCCGAATATCACCGGGGTCTCGCCACGGGCGTTGAGCATGGTCACGCCCTGTGTCACGGACTGGCACACATAGTCGAAATGCGGGGTCTCGCCCCGTATCACGCACCCCAGGGTCACCACGGCCGAGGGCCGGAAGCGGCTGATGGCGAAGGCGGCGGCGTTCACCAGCTCCACGCTGCCCGGCACGCGTATCACATGTATGTTGTCCTCAGGCACGCCGCGCAGGCGGAACGCCTCAAGGGCTCCCGCCAGCAGCGGGCCGGTTATCTCATCGTTCCAGGAGGCCACGCACACGGCGCAGCTGAAGGTCCCGGGGTCCGGGAGCGCAGGAATCTCGTAGTCCTGCTCGGCTTCATTTGTCATCGTCTTTCTTCTTAGGCTTTTTCGATGTGAGTTTATGCAGGAAGGCACGCCAGCGCGGCTCGCGGTCCTTGGCGTTGTTTATCACCTCGAGCAGGGCCAGGATGTCCTCTTCCAGCTCTATCGTCTCCAGGTTTATGGCATGGGGCAGCACGGCGGTGAGCAGCCGGTGGGCGCGCGGGTGCATGGAGCGCACGCGCAGCATGATCTCGGCCATCTCGATGGTCATCTTCACCTCCTTGCGGCTGACCTTGCCGGTGCGCTTCTTGCTGAAGCGTATGGCCTCGGCCAGGAACTTGAGCGCCGCACGGTAGTCGCCCGAGGACGCCAGCAGCTGCGCAGTCTTGCGCATGGAGTCCACCAGACGGTCGGTGGCAGCGACCATGCCGGAGTTCACCTTCTCGTAGAGCAGGGCCGTGGCCGCCTGCTGCGAGGCCAGCATGTCTATGGTCTTCTTGCGTGAGCGCAGTATGCGCGTGGACAGCTCCATGGCCAGTATATGGTACGGGCCGAAACGGTCGGCGTCCACCTTGAGCAACGCCTCGAGCACCCTGAACAGGATCTCCAGCTCCTTCTCGCTCTGCCGGTAATCCTTCAGGGCGTAGTGCAGCTCCGTGATGTCGAACAGCACCCCGGCCAGCAAGGCGCGGAACTCGGTGTTGTCGAAATCGGAGAACTCGCGCATGGAGCGCATTATGCCCACGGCGCGCTCATAGGCGTCGATAAGGCGGCTCTCGGCTATGAGGTCGCGCACCGTGCGCCGGCACGTCTCGGCTTCGCGCAATATGGCAAGGTCTTTCGAGTTCTTCGGAAAGCCCTTGAGGTTGAGGGGGATATTAACGTGTGTCATGTCTATGGATATTTCATGATAATGCGGGTGCCGTGCTGGGGCGCCGCTCTCTATATAGTTATAATGCCTCAGGACGCATTATGTTCGCCCGCGCTCTGCATGGACGACTTGTGGCCCAGGTAACCACCATGGTGGCGCAGGGCGTACTGGGCGCTGGTGAACCCTATCTCGCGCATCACAGCCACCACCAGCACGTCCCCTATCACCGTCATGGCTGTGGTGGAGGTGGTGGGGGTAAGCCCCAGCGGACACACCTCCGGCGCTCCTCCGGTGTACAGGCACACATCGGCCTTGGCAGCCAGCGGACTGTCTGCGCCCCCCGTGATGACGATGGCCGGCACCCCGGGGTTCAGCCGCCGGGCAAGCTCCACCAGCTCCAGTATCTCGCGGGTCTTGCCCGAATTGGAGATGAGGAGCATCACGTCCTCGCCGCGCATTATGCCCAGGTCACCGTGCTGCGCCTCGCTGGGATGCAGGAAATGGGCCGGAGTGCCCGTGGAGCAGAAGGTGGTGGCTATGTTCATGGCTATCTGACCGGCCTTGCCCATGCCCGAGGTGATGAGCGTGCCGCCGCGTCGGTGCACATGTTCCACTATCAGGCTCACGGCACGCCCGTATGCCTCGCTCACAGGTATGGCCGCTATGGCCCGGCTCTCGGCCTCAAGTATCTCGGCCATGACGGCCTTCACGTCTGTCTCTGTATGTTTCATGGTTTCAGTCTTGTCTGTTTCAATCCTGTTCGGGACCCGGCACGGCATACGGCTCCCAGGCGCGTATGCCTCTCGCCAACTTCTCCGGCATAGGCACCGAGTGCTTGGTGTCGGGGTCTATGGACACCATCACCGACCGGCACACGCTCTTCACCCGCTGGCTCTGCTTGTCCACCAGCATCTGGAAGATGGTCATGCTTCGTTCCCCCAGGCTCTCGCAGCGGGTCACTATCTCCACCTCCATGCCGAAATACACCGGCTCTATGAAGGCGCAGTCCACGTTGGCCATCACCGTCTCCACACGCTGCCAGTCTATCTCGCCACCCTGCACGGCCTCCAGGTAATAGGCCTTGCCAGTGTCATAGAACGAGAAATACACCGTATTGTTGAGGTGGCCGAGTATGTCTATGTCGTTGAAGCGGAGCTGAAGGTCCACTCTGTGCTTGAACTCCGAGGGAGAGGGCAAGTCTTCTGGTTTTATCTTGGGCATGTCTTCACACGAATTTTATTTCATTTATCACTTCCGCGCCCGCCTCCCCGTTCAGGGCCTTGAGCAGCTCGGCGCGGTGCATGGCCAGCTCCTGGCGTATCACGGCTGAGGCCACGCGCACGTACAGGGTGCCCGAGGCCACGCGGCGCTCCACCGTCTGGCGGTTGATGAGCGGCCCCACCACCCGGGGCCATGCGGCCAGGGCGCGGTGCATCAGCAGCGTGTCCTCCATGTCACGCTCCTTCAGCAGGGTCTCTATCACCTGCGAGATTCGCTGTGGATAGTCGCGCCTCATGTGCCGGAACCCTTAAGCGACGTGTACTCCCCCTCTCGGGTCTCGAACAGGCGGAAGGGGCCCCCCACCCTGTCCAGGATAGCGTCTATGTTCTCGCGCCCCGTGTCCGTGATGAAAATCTGACCGAAACAGGCGCTCTCGCTCACCAGCCTCATTATGTTGGACACGCGCCCGGAGTCCAGCTTGTCGAATATGTCGTCCAACAGCAGCAGGGGTTTCACGCCCCTGCATCCCTGAAGGTATTCGAAAACGGCCATGCGCAAGGCTATGGTGTAGGTCTTCATCTGGCCCTGCGAGCCGGAGCGGCGCAGGTCACGCCCGTCCAGCTGCATCTGGAGGTCGTCCCTGTGCGGCCCGACGGTAGTATAGCCCAGGGCCTCGTCCTTGCGCCTCGCGCGCCCAAGGGCCTCCCGGAGTGTCAGGCCCTCCAGAGACGAGGCATAGATCATATACGGGGACTCATCCCTGCCTGCTATCGACTCATAGTAACGGACAAACGGAGCCGCAAGCTCGCTCACCCACTTGCTGCGGGCATGCGTTATCTCCTGAGCCTCCTGCTCCATCTGCATCTCCACCCCCTCCATAAGCAACGGATCTGCCATTCCTGCGCGGAGCATGGAGTTGCGCTGGGAGAGCGCCTTCTCGTAACGTATCAGTGACTCCAGATACACCGGGTCGGCCTGGCTTATCACCGAGTCCATCAACCGCCTGCGCTCCTCCGGCGAACCGGTAATCAGGAAATGGTCCTGGGGCGAGACAAGCACCACCGGCAGCGTGCCTATATGCTCCGACAGGCGCTTGTACTCCTTTCCGGAACGCTTCAGCACCTTGCGCCTCGGCGGGGCATAGCCTATGTTCACGCTCTCGGCGCGTCCCCCCTCCATCACATAAGCCCCCCGGACCATCATGGCCTCCGCTCCGCGACGTATCACCTCCGAGTCGGGCAGGCGCAGGAACGAGCGCGTCATGCTCAGGTAATAGATGGCCTCCAGCATGTTGCTCTTGCCCATGCCGTTGGCGCCCACCAGACAATTGACACCCTCACAGAAATCCACGCAGGCCTCCGTGATGTTCTTGAAATTGAGTATCGATATGTTGCTGAGCCACATAAGCCGGTATCCTTTACCGCCGGCGTCAACGCCGCCGGACAGCTGCAAAGTTAATCATTTTCCCGCACTCCGCCAAGTCCGCCATGCGCTCACGATATAAGTTTAAGGTCAAAGAAAAAGATACGGCTGCGCAACGGTTCATCCTCAGGGATGCCGAAAGCCTCCCTCTCGCCAAGCTCCGTCTTGTATAGTGGTTTGAATCCGTTCTTGACATAATAGCGGATGGTCTGCTCCGTGTTATAGGCATCGACCAGAATATACCGGCACGCCGCTTTGTTGTTCTCATCCACGAACCAGTATTTCAAGGACTCCATCAGCTGCGTGCCTACACCGCGCCCCTGTCCGCGCCACTCCACATTGACCCCCAGCCTGCCGATAAGCACAGCCGGATAACTGCGATGACGCTTCTGTTGTGGAATCCTGCGTTGGAGCGCGTTCTTGGACGGCCTGTCAAGAGTATAGGTCTTGATGCCGTCATAAGACAACGTGGCTATGGCCACTATCGTACGCCTGTCCTCACGGCTCACCCAACAATATGACTTGCCCAGCAACTCTTCCTCATACATGAACACATCCTTGCGGAAAAACTCGTCAAGGTCTGCGTCTCCGCATGAGAATGGATGGCAGTATTCCGCGACCTCTCTGGTGTATGGGACCATAAAGGCCCGTTCCACAAAGACATACCGCTCCATCCTCCTCAGTCTCTGGAAGGGGGGAACACTATATTTTTCGCGCTTTCAAGCATCGTGGTGAGCGTCTTGCGCTGGCTGGCGGTCAGGCGCGGGGTCGGAAGCTTGCCGTTCCGCTCCGCATCGTCCATGAACGCCTGAGCATCCTCTCCCCACAATTCCGGTGATGTCTTGATTGTCATTGCCATATCGTATAAATCTTTTGCTGCAAAGTTAATCATTTTCCCGCACTCCGCCAAGCCCGCGCCTACGAATACAGATACCGCCTTATGGAGCGCTTCGGGGTCTTGGCGAACTCCTTCTCCACGGCCTCGAAATCGGCCAGACGCTCATACGCCGCCAGACGCGAGTTCAACTTGGCCTTCAGCTTGTCGAGCAGCACAGGCACCTTGTCGGGACCCACGCCGCGCTCCGCCATGGCCTCCTGGTCCAGGAACACGAGCGCCGTGAGCCTCCCCTTGCGATCCACCACCAGGCTCTCGCTCACGAAAGGCATCGCGTTTATGCGCGCCTCCAGCTCCTCAGGATAGATGTTCTGCCCCGAGGCCGAGAGTATCATGGTCTTGCTGCGTCCGCGCAGGAAAAGGGTGCCGTCAGGCATACGAGTGCCCATGTCGCCTGTATGCAGCCAGCCCTCGCTGTCCAGGGCCTCCGCCGTGGCCTGCTCGTTCTTGTAATAGCCTGCCATCACGTTCTGGCCTCGCACCAGTATTTCCCCGGGCACCGACATAGGGTCCGGGCTGTCCACACGGCTCTCCATGATCTGGGGCAGCGTGCGGCCGGCCGACCCCGGCACATATTCCTTGGCGTGGGTATAACTTATCAGCGGGCCGCACTCGGTCATGCCGTAGCCCACCGTGTACGGGAACTTTATGAGCCGCAGGAACTCCTCGGTGTCAGCCCCCAGGGCCGCGCCCCCTATTATCACCTGGTCCAGGTTGCCCCCAAGGCTGTTCATCAGCTTGCTCCGCAGCTTGCGGTGCACCAGGGTCCGCACCCCGGGGATGGAGAGTAGCTGCTGCATCTTAGGCGTGGAGATGAGCGGCTCTATCTTCTTGCGGTAAATCTTCTCGAACACCAGCGGCACGCTCAGCAATATGTTGGGCCTTACCTGCTGAAGGGCCTTCAGCAATATCGAGGGGGTGGGAGTGCGGCCCAGCACCGTGACGTGCGACCCGGCCGCCAGCGGCAGCAGCAGGTCGAAGGTACAGCCGTAGGCGTGGGCCATAGGCAGGAACGTCAGCACGCGGCTCCTCGGGTAATGCAGCTTCTTGCCCAGGCCGAACACCACGTTTCCCGCCAGGTTCCACCCCGTGAGCATCACTCCCTTGGAGAAGCCCGTGGTCCCCGACGTATAGTTAAGCACCACCACAGAGTTGTTGTCAACCTGCGGATAATGTATGTCCTCGGCCGTGAACCCCTGCGGATACACCTCGGCGAACCTGTCTCCAAGCTCATCAAGCAGCCTGCGCACCTTCTTCTCGTCCCGCGCTGCAAGCAGCTCCGGGCGCGAGAGCGACAGCACGCACTCCACATGCTTCATCTTCTTCAGCTCCAGCGTCTTCCACCGCTGGTCGTCCGTCATAAGCAGGCGCGCCTCGCAGTGGTTGATGATATTCGTGGCGTCCTCCGCCACAAAGTCTGGCAATATGGGCACCACCGTGGCCCCGTAAGTTATCACAGACATGAAAGCCTCGATCCACACATCCGTGTCCTTGGCGTAGATCGCTATCTTGTCCCCGCGCTTGAGCCCAAGCTCCGAAAACAATACATGCGACCGGGCCACATTCGCCGCCAGGTGCAGATAGCTCTTGGCCCCCGGCCTCCCGTACAGCGACACCGCCGGCAGCTCCGCGTTCTTGCGGAAACTCTTCTCGTAAAGCTTTATGAAATTGTCTGGATATCTGTACATAAATTCTCAACGTATTTGCGATTAAACATAAGGCCCATACCGCCGGGCACGCCGCCTCAGGGCGCAGGCCATCAAAGCCCTGACCAAAGGCCCGGAGAGCCCCTAAGCCAAGAGCCCGGGAAACCCCAAGCCCCCGCCGGGACACAACGGCTCACTATATAAACCACCGGGCAGGCAACAAAGTTAGTAAAAAATCCAAAAAAATACAACCCCACCCTTCCTGACCCGCCCGACCCCGTTGTCCCCCGCGCGATGTCCCACGATATCCTGCGATGTTCCCGTCCCTGCATGAGCCCCGCGAGGGGCGCAAATTTTGTTAACCCCGGGTGCTCGCCACCCGGGGAGACCATCCCCTCCCGGAATCAGCCTCGGAGGGGCTGAACCACCCACCACCATCCCACTCAGCCCCCAGCATTTCACAATCCACGATATACCCAGCATAAGAACTGACAATACGCAAGCCACTATACAATTCATACTTGCACCTCAGAGAAAATACAAGCCCCTAAAAAATTTCTCTGTTAAAAATTTGCAAATCCAATTTTAATTCCCTAAATTTGCGACATCATTAACCCAGATAAAAAGACTGCCATGAAACACAGCCTATACGATACCCTCATACCCCCACCGACAGGAAGCATCGACCCGCAACGCCACTGGGTCTAAAGCAATCCATAACACACCGCAAAAATTTATACATCGCAATGAGCCCAAAACTGCACCTATTGTCATACATCACTCTGTCCTGTGTTTCATTGCAGGCCCAAACCGTCCTGCAAGGCACCGTAAAGGGCACAGACAGCGAGCCTATACCAGGGGCCTCCATCGTCTGCCTATCTCTCCCGGACTCTATTTACATAAACGGGACAGTCTCTGACGTCGAAGGCCGGTTCCTCCTGACAGAGAAGCCCTCCGGCGGCAGACACCTGCTTTCCGTACAAGCCTCAGGATATGAGCGTCACTATCAATGTGTTGAAACGTCTGCCACAGCATCAATCGACATCCGCCTCGAGCCTGTCTCCACACAGCTTGCGGAAATAGTAGTCTCGGCAAAGGCACCTTCCACCACCCGCCAAGGGGGTAAATTCATATTCATCCCCAACGGGCTGGCCGACAACGTGCCCAACGCGAGGGAGCTGATGGCTCACGTACCGCTTGTCAAATGGACCGACAAAAAGGTGGAGATAGAAGGACGCGGCCTTTCCAAGATATACATCAACGGCAAGGACCCGCACTGGCAACCCGAGGAGGTTTCAGCCAAGCTCCGCACCCTTGACCCGCACTGCGTCAGACGCGTGGAAATCATCACTGACCCGGGGTCCTCACAAAGCGCCTCGTTCTCAGGGGGAATCGTCAACATAGTGTACGACGACCCCACGCAGGGCTTCGTGGGCAACGCCGCCCTTTCCCTGACAATGGCCAACGACAGGCCGGCTGTCAGCCCGAACCTGTGGATGGCATTCCAGAAGGGGCGTTTCCGCACATCGGCAAACCTGCACCACTCTTTCGAGAGCAGCATGGCAAGGACCACCAACAGCTACGAGTATCCTCTGCTTGGCAAATCCGTCATCAACGAGACATACTCCCATTCACATGCCCACAGGCTGTTCTTATCGCTGAACATGAACTATGACCTCACCCCTAAAAGCACGATAGGATTATCTCTCTATGCAGGGTCGGCAGCCTCCAAGGCGACCGACAAGGTCAGCACGGTCACCTCGCAGGACGGGTCGCGGCTGCACAGCTACATGGCCAACAAGACCGTCATGCCCATGTGGTCGCCCAATCCCAGCGGGGTCCTCTATTATACGCTTGTGACCGATGACCGGGGAAGCAATTTCTCCGCAGAGGTAGAATACGGGGTCTCGAAAACCAAAAACGAGAACATGCGCGATTTCTCGGGGACAGTCTCTCCCCAAGATTTCACCTACAGCGGCGAGGCGCTGAACGCAAACGCGAAATACAAACATATATTCAATGCAAAGACCTCTCTTCACGCAGGCGTCGGATATGAATACACTCACCGCACCCAGACCCAGCGGCTCGACGGCGAGACAAGCGACTTCACATACGACGACGGCGTCAGCTCCGGCTTCGTCCAGTTCTCCCGCACCTGGAACGACATTTTCTCCTCCGACATAGGCCTGCGGGTGGAACACACCCACGTCCGCACCCTCAGCAGCACCGAGGCGCAATCCGGCACGCAGGACTATACAGACCTGTTCCCCTCCCTGAGCCTCAGCTGGCGCATCCCTGTCGCCGGTCAGAGCATCTCCCTGTCATACTCCAAGCACATATCACGCCCCCGCCTCTATTTCCTGGACCCTTACAAGACGTGGACCTCCGACAACTCCTATTACCAAGGAAACCCCGACCTCAAGGCCAACAAGACCCATTTCGTCAACATGTCATACAAGTTCCTGAACGATTTCATATTCCAGGCCATGTACATGTACAGCGGCACCTCCACGACACAGTACACCATAAACACACCCGACGGCATGTCGGTATCCTCGGTCACGAACGCGGGGCACTCGAACTATGTCTTGCTGTCTCTCAACTACAACGCCATGCCCACGTCATTCTGGATTCTGGGCACATCCGCAAACGCGGTGTACCGCAACGAGAAAGTCCGCACACCGGCCTCCACACTGAGCGCCTCCGGATGGGAGGTCGGGGCTTGGTCGCTGAGCAACACATTTGTCCTTTCCCGAAAACATTCGTTAAGGATGTCCCTCTCAAATTCGCTGATGCCTCCACACTCAAAAGCCGTCTACAGCACCGGCTGGCGCGATGACCTGAGCGTTGCCCTGGACAAATCCTTCGACTTCGGCCTTGTCGCGCAACTCAGCTGCTGGATCCCTTTCGGCCTAAAGAACACCCAGCACCTCCACACCCCCGAATATTCATACGACATTGTGACCCACGGCGGCCAATACAGCATAACACTGAACCTGTCATACACCTTCGGCAAGTCGCAGGTGAAAGGCCCCAAAGAGAAAGCCTCCGCCATCACCCTCTGAGCACACCCCGCAGCCTCGCCGCCCCGCGTCATAACCCCACCCCGCCAAGTCCGACCAGCCCGTTGAGCTCGTCCACCAAGTCAGACCAGTCCGACCAGTCCGACCCGTCCACATCCGTCCACATCCACCATCAACTCCGCCGACCCATACCCACGACCCGGATGCCCCGGAGGGGCAATAGTTCGTTAACCCCCGGCGCTCGTCGCCGGGGGACACAACACCCCACCACGGACAGCCCCGGACGGGGCTGCACTTTCCCCGCATTTACATCACCTGTAAACACCCAGCACAACGACTGACAATCCGTAAACTCATACCCCATTCTCACCGACACCAAGAAAAAAC
>URZM01000039.1 GCA_900552315.1 uncultured Bacteroidales bacterium
GGAGAAGGTGTATGATTTCTTGCCGGCTCCGGGTCAGTTTGTGAATGTCCTCCCTGAGTACGAAGAGGGTGACACGCGTGACGTGATGTTGGACAAGGTGCGTGAGCAGATTTGCGGTGACCGTCAGCCCGGCATGATTTCGCTCGGAGCCTGGGGCGGTTATGTCGTGGTGGGTTTCGACCACCCGGTGGTTAACGTGTCCGGAGAGTATGATTTCAAGATTCTGGGCAACTCGTTCAACGCGGAGGGTTCTTCCTCAGGCGGTTCGTCAGAGCCTGCGATTGTCATGGTGGCTGTGGACGAGAATGGCAACGGCCTGCCCGACGACCCTTGGTATGAGCTTGCCGGCAGCGACTATTCCGCCGCCGGCACCCTGCATGGTGTGACCGTGACCTATCATCGTCCGGACCCGGACAAGGAGGCGGACCCTGACACGGACTACCGCTATATCACCGACCGCACATATATATGGTGGACCTCCGACAGCGAAGCGCGTCCGCAGGGCTATGTGCAGCGCAACAGTTTCCACACGCAAAGCTACTGGCCAGAGTGGCACGAGGGGGAGACGCTGGTTTTCAAGGGCGCGATACTGGCAGACAACTACATAGACCAGAGCGGCGAGGGCACTAATTTCGTGCAGTTCCCCAAAGGATGGGGTTATGTAGACAACCTGCCTAACAATGAGGACCCGGGTCTCAAGATAGACTGGGCCGTGGATTCCGAAGGGCGTCCCGTCCACCTCCACAAGATAGATTTCATCAAGGTCTACACGGCGGTGAACCAGAATTGCGGCTGGCTCGGTGAAAGCTCTGCCGAGATATGCGGCGGCGAGGACCTTCACCCTGACGCGGAGCCTGCAAGCTCTATCGGTGCCGTGGTTCTCTCCAAGGGTATCGTGCTGGCGGGCTGTTCGTCCTATGTGTTGAAGGTGCGGTCAGGCGTTGGATGTGACGCCGCTGTCTTCTCCGCTGACGGGCGTATGCTCATGTCTACAGCCCTTTCGGAGGGATTGAATACCCTGGACATCTCCGCCCTCCCGGCTGGCCTTTATATAATCACGGCCAACGGGATGTCCCTGAAATTTGTGAAATGAGTATGAAAGGCTTCTGCAAATGAATCGGGAGAGATGACCCGTCGGTCGTCTCTCCCGGTTTTTTTCTTTCCTCTGCGGAGCAACCTCATTTCTTGATGCGGTTGCCGTAGCGGCTGCGGAACTTGTCCACGCGACCTGCGGTGTCCACAAGCTTCTGCTTGCCGGTGAAGAAGGGGTGCGAGGAGCTGGTGATCTCAAGCTTCACCAGAGGATACTCCTTGCCGTCGATTTCGATGGTCTCCTTGGCGGCTACGGTGGAACGGGTGATGAAGATCTCCTCGTTGCTCATATCCTTGAAAACGACCTCGCGGTAGTTGGAGGGATGAATGTCTTTTTTCATTTCAGTTGATGCTTTTTAACGTTAAAATCATTAGTTGAGGGTAGCGACCCCTCGTAATGGCGGTGCAAAATTAGGAAAATTTTATGAGGTGGGCAAATTTTTCACTCATGCCGAGGCCGAATAGCCGGGAAAATAGCTAAATTTGCAAGGATGAAACCTGAAGAATTTGTTAGGCGCGTGTGCAAGGGCTTGCCGCAGGGGCGGCTTTTGGTATGCGTGAGCGGCGGGGCCGACTCAATGGCCCTTTTGCACGCGTGCGTTAGCGGCGGCCGCGAGTGTTTGGCCGTGCATTGCGATTTCCATCTGCGCGGCGAGGAGAGCGAGCGCGACCGCCGTTTCGTGGAGCAGGAGTGCGCGCGCCTCGGCGTGAGACTGACAGTGGAGCATTTCGATGTGCCGGCCTATCAGCGGGAGTTCGGCGTGAGCCTGGAGATGGCGTGTCGCGACCTGCGCTATGCAGCCTTCAGGCGTATAGCCGACTCTGAGGGCTGCGTGCGCATAGTGGTGGCGCATAACCGTGACGACAATGACGAGACCATGCTCCTGAACCTGTTCCGTGGCACGGGTGTGGCCGGGCTGTGCGGCATGAGCGCGGACAATGGCAGCGTGTGCCGCCCCTTGCTCGAGACAAGCAGGGGGGAGATAGAGGAATTCATGCGCCGGACGGGTAACGGGTTCATCACCGACTCGTCCAATCTCACAAGTGATTTCAAGCGTAATTTCATACGCCGTGAGCTTATGCCGCTCATCGCGGGCAGATGGCCAGGCATAGGCAAATCGTTGGCCCGGACACGGCGAAACATGCAGGAGTGCCGCAGTGTGTGTGATGACACGATAGCAGCTTGGATTGAATCCATAGACTCTGATTTCCTGAGCGCTGAGCTCTATGGGTCTGTTTCCTCCCGCGCCATGCTTCTCACGGAGTGGCTGCGTGGGTGTGGAGCTTCTCCTTCCCAGATTGACGAGATGTCCGAGGGACTGCGCCCCGGATGCAGCTGGCGTCTGCGAGAGGTTGAGGTGTGCATGAGTCGTGAGGGATTACGGCTGTATCCCTTGGACGAAGATGAGGTTACGCTGGCGTTCGAGGTGGAACGTCTTGACCTTACCGATGAGGTGATGAGCTTCGTGCGCGCGAACCGTGACGAGAAGGTGCTGTACTACAGCGGGGGCGAGCCTCTGGGATTTCGCCCTCCCCGAGCCGGAGAGCGCATGGCTCCTATGGGTATGAAAGGCACTAAGCTGGTGAGCGATCTGCTGCGCGAGGGAGGGGTGGACGTGGCCCTGCGTGCCCGCTGCCAGGTGTGTGTGGATGCGCTGGACCGGGTGATATGGATTCCCGGCGTGAAACGCTCCCGCCATCTGGCCGTGCGCCCCGGGGTAGACACACATGTTTTTCGCCTCTCATTGAAAAGTTAGCGGAAAACCAGTTGCCGTTTCAATTTATTTTGGTAAATTTGCATATTGCAAAATCGGATATATCCCAAAAATTTTATATACTAAATTCTTAACAAACAGACAATTATGGCAAAAGAATGGATTTGCACCGTCTGCGGCTATATCGCAGCCGGCGACCAGGCTCCCGAGAAGTGCCCCCAGTGCGGCGCTCCCGCCTCTAAGTTCACAGAGTACACCAAAGCGGCTCAGGACGCTGTGCTCCAGTTCGTCACCGAGCATGTGATAGGTGTGGCAAAGGATGCCGACGAGGAGATGAAGAAAGACCTTAACAACCATTTCATCGGCGAGTGCACCGAGGTGGGCATGTACCTGGCTATGAGCCGTCAGGCTGACCGCGAGGGTTATCCCGAGGTGGCCGAGGCCTTCAAGCGCTACGCCTTCGAGGAGGCAGAGCATGCAGCCAAGTTCGCCGAGCTCCTTGGCGAGATGGTATGGGACACCAAGACCAACCTGGAGAAGCGTATGGCAGCCGAGGCCGGTGCCAACGCCGACAAGATGCGTATCGCCGCCAACGCCAAGAAGAACAACCAGGACGCCATCCACGACACCGTTCACGAGATGGCCAAGGACGAGGCTCGTCACGGCCAGGGCTTCGAGGGTCTGTACAACCGTTTCTTCAAGAACAAGAAGTAAGGCAGCACCTTCCGAATTTATAACCAGGGGCTGTGCCTGAGTGGGCGCGGCCCCTGGTTCGTATCACAGGTATTCACAATTCTCAACAATCTTCAGACACATGAAAAAAATACTGTTCCCATTGGCATTGCTCCTCGTCGTGGCAGTCTCCCTCCTATCCTGCTCAAAGGCCGGGGCGCAGGACAGCGCAGACCCGTACCGGGAGGAGGTGGAGACGATGCTTCAGCTGACCAACGCGCGGCATGTGATGGAGGCGACGATGACCGCCTCGTTCTACAACATGCACCTGCCCGTGAACGATGTGGACGGACTCTCGAAGGCTATCGTCGACGAGATATGGAATGACTACGTCACCGAGTGCGTCATCCCCACTTACAAGGAGCATTTCACGCTCGATGAGCTTAAGGAGGTCAACAAATTCTATCAGACGCCTGTGGGCAAGAAGGTGGCGGGCAAGACCGCCGAGATAGCCGGCGAGCTCTCGAGCATGGCCATGCAGAAATACGCGGGCCGCATCCAGAAGGTCGCCGCCGAATATGTCAAGTGACCGCTGTGCCCGTTAAAGGCAGGTGTACGGCGAGGGGGTATGCCGGAATATTGGATTCCGATATACCCCCTCGGTTAGTTTATGTCGCGTATCGCGGTTCAGGCCTTGCAGTGCTCGGGCTTGGCTATGCCGAATTTCTCGCGCAGGTGAGCGAGCATGTGGCGGGTCATGCCGTCCAGGTCATACTCCGGCTTCCAGTCCCACTCGGCGCGTGCGCAGCTGTCGTCCAGGCTGTTGGGCCAGGAGTCGGCTATGGCCTGGCGCAGAGGGTCATGCACGTATTCCATCTTGAAATCTGGGATGTACTCCTTGATTTTGTTGTAGATGATTTCGGGGTCGAAGCTCATGGAGGCGATGTTGAAACTGTTGCGGTGCACAAGGCGCTTGGGGTCAGCCTCCATGATTTCTATGGCGGCTCTCAGCGCGTCAGGCATATACATCATGTCCATGAACGTGCCCGCGTTGATGGGACACTTGAATGTCTCGCCCTTGACGGCGGAATAATAGATGTCCACGGCATAGTCCGTGGTGCCGCCGCCCGGAGGAGCCACGTAGCTTATGAGGCCCGGGAAACGAACCGAGCGCGTGTCCACGCCGAAGCGCAGGGCGTAATAGTCGCTCAGGAGCTCGCCGCTCACCTTGGTCACACCGTAGATGGTGCGGGGACGCTGCACGGTATCCTGGGGAGTGTTGTCGCGTGGGGTGTCAGGACCGAAAGAGCCGATGGATGAGGGGGTGAACACGGCGCAGCCTTTCTCGCGGGCCACCTCCAGGGTGTTGTACAGGCCGCCTACGCCTATCTTCCAGGCGAGCTGGGGCTTGGCCTCGGCCACTGCCGAAAGGAGTGCGGCCAGGTTGTAGATGGTGTCAACCTTATACTTGTCCACGGCCTCGGCTATCTGCGCGGGGTTTGTGATGTCCACCAGGTGCGAGGGGCCGCTCTCGAGCAGTTCGCCCTTGGGCTCTGCGCCGGGGATGTATCCGGCCACTATGTCGCCATTGGGATATGTATGGCGCAGCTTCATGGTGAGCTCAGTGCCTATCTGGCCTGTCGCGCCGATAATCAATACGTTTTTCATGCTGTTGTGGCAATAGATTTGTTTGTGGGTGCAAATTTACTGAAAAACTTTGAATGAGGAGCGCGGGGACGGCTTAAAAATACGGGGTAGAGGTTTTTTTGATGCCTGGGCTTGCGGGGATGCGCGGTTTTTTGTAATTTTGGGGTGTCGAAACCGAGACTTATGCCCGGTGTCGAAACCGAGGCCGACACCCGGTCGCCGACATGCTGCAAGAGACACTCATTAACCCAACCTATAAATCTAAAACTGACAATGTACACCGGATTCAAGGAACATCTCCAGAAGGAGCTGCAGGACATCAAGGACGCGGGCCTGTATAAGAACGAGCGCATCATCGTCACCCCTCAGAAGGCAGACATAGCCGTGGAGGGCACCCCCGGCGAGGTGCTGAATTTCTGCGCCAACAACTATCTGGGCCTTTCGGATGACCCTGACCTGATAGCCGCCGCCAAGGATGCCATGGACCGTCGCGGCTATGGCATGAGCTCCGTGCGCTTCATCTGCGGCACGCAGGACATGCACAAGGAGCTGGAGAAGGCTATCTCCGACTATTTCAAGACCGAGGACACCATACTCTACGCCGCTTGCTTCGACGCTAACGGAGGCCTGTTCGAGCCGCTGCTCACCGAGGAGGACGCCATCATTTCCGACGCCCTGAACCATGCCTCCATCATCGACGGCGTGCGCCTGTGCAAGGCCAAGCGTTACCGTTACGCCAACGCCGACATGGCCGACCTGGAGCGCTGCCTCCAGGAGGCTCAGGCCCAGCGTTTCCGCATCATCGCCACCGACGGCGTCTTCTCCATGGACGGCAACGTGGCCCCGATGGACAAGATCGTTGAGCTGGCCAAGAAGTACAACGCCCTGGTGATGGTGGACGAGAGCCACTCGGCAGGTGTTGTAGGCCCCACGGGCCATGGCGTGGCAGAGCAATATGGCGTGTATGGTGACATAGACATCTTCACCGGCACGCTCGGCAAGAGCTTCGGCGGCGCGATGGGCGGTTTCACCACAGGCCGCAAGGAAATCATCGACATGCTGCGCCAGCGCTCACGTCCCTATCTGTTCTCCAACTCGGTCGCACCTGCCATCGTGGGTGCCAGCATAGCCATGTTCCGCAAGCTCTCCGAGAGCAACGAGCTGCATGACAAGCTGATGGACAACGTGGAGTATTTCCGCACCCGCATGCTCGAGGCCGGCTTCGACATCAAGCCCACCCAGAGCGCCATCTGCGCCGTGATGCTGTACGACGCCAAGCTGAGCCAGGATTTCGCCGCAGAGATGCAGAAAGAGGGCATCTACGTCACCGGATTCTATTATCCCGTTGTGCCTAAGGGCCAGGCCCGCATCCGCGTGCAGCTCTCCGCCGGTCATGACCATGACCAGCTCGACCGCGCCATCGCCGCCTTCATCAAGGTGGGCAAGAAGCTCGGCGTGATCAAGTGACATTACACATACCCGCGACACGATGCCCGCCTCAGCCAAGAACTGAGGCGGGCATCATATTTGTTATGCCTTTTTCCCTTCGGCGAGTTTTTCCATCCTGGCCGGCGAGATAAGGGTGTGGCGGTCGCCGAAACGTATGCCGTTCATCTCGAGCGGGGTCAGGGCCTTGGCGCTCTTGACCTTCTGCGGGTCATAGAGTGGGGCAGGGGTGATGTGGGGTGTCTCCTTATCCATTGTCTTCTTGCGGTTTATAGGCTTTGTGCAGGACTGTGTCGAGCCAGTTGAAGGCCAACAGGGCCGTGAGGTATGATGCTCCCAGCACCAGCAGCGGCATGACTTGGAACTCCTTCAAAGGTGCGAACCATGCTCCGCCAAGGAAGCAGAAAAATATGAGCCACAAGGTGCATTGCACGCTCACGCACAGCGTGCACCAGGCCTTCGCGCGTGTTTTCTGGTACCAGATGCTCCAGAGCGTGAAGGGCAGGCAGCACACGTTGCACAGCGCCAGGTAAGGGAGGGTCTGCGGCCATATCAGCATGGACAGCAGGCTGACGCTGAAATAGGCCATGCCGACCTCGCTCCAATGGAAAACGAGAAGAAACGAGGATGCCTTGTCGGCCAGCACGGTGTCGCATCCACCCTCCTGAAGCACCCCGCACACGTGGCTGATGGCCTTGCTTTTCACACCCAGTCCCTTTGCCAGCAGCATCAGGGAGAATGTCAGACCGGTCAGGTTGAGCAGGATCGCCAGCGACGCGCTCAGCGAGTGCCACAGGCCGCCGCTCACATACAGATATATCAGGAATGCCGCCGCCATGAGCCCGAGCCCAAGGTCGCGCGCTCCCAGCATCCGCTCCCGGCCTCTATGCGCCTTATAGTCCGGCTCGTGGGCGTTCAGCCCGGCACGCGCCAGCATCACGATGCCTGTGCAGGCTTGCGTGAGTTCGCTTACAGGCACACTCTCCACCGCGCCTTCGCTGAGGTAGGAAGCCCTGGCACTGTTCATTCCCGTGACTATGATAAAGGAGCCTTCCTTGGTCTGGGCAAGGAACGGCACGGGCAGCGAAAGCAGTTCCTCCGTGTCGTCGAGGCGCAGCCCTTGGCTTTCCACACCGTATTCGCGGAGCAGATGCCCCAGTCCGAACAGTGTACGGAAAGGCATGGCGGCGAACCTGCTGTCTGTGTAAGGCTGCGTGTGAGGCACGCCCAGGCACGAGAGCAGGTCGGCCAGCAAGGTGTGGGATGTCGACGGTGAGCCGGGTGCCATGATTATGTCATATAAATGATTGTACCTGAGCGAGCAGATGGTTGCCGTCTATCTCGCCGGTGTATTCCCATACAAGCTTCTTGTCCTTGTAGACCAGGAATGTCGGTATGCTCTCCACCCCCTCTTTTTCGGCCAGCTCACGCTCCTTGTCAATGTCGAACTGATAGACGGGCACCTGCCCCTCCAGCAGTTCCTTCACTTGCTCCACTACCGGCATCATTTTCTGGCAATGAGGGCACCAGGAAGCATAAAACTCTACAAGCACCACCGGGGCGCTTCCTTTTATTTCTGTGTAATTCATAGTGAAAAATTGTTTGGTTCGTAATCTGATACAGAAACGCGCTGTCTGCTCCGAAGGTTCATCGACAATGAGGGGTACAACGTGGGGTACAACGTGGGGTATGGTCCGTGTGAATTAAATACGCGTATATTTTTCCTGATATGGAAATAATTGACTAACTTTGCAGCCGCGAAGATTGTTGATTATGTAATCATCTGATTGTTAGGACATTATATCTCACTCTTCCTCTATTAGACCTTTTGACGTTTTTATTTTTTTATTTTTTCATATTCAAGTAAACCAACAGAGAAAATTAACACAAAAGTTATGTTTAACCATTACTCGAGAAAGCTAATTTTCCCTCTGCTCGCATGCGCTGCGGCCGTGGCGCATGCCGATGTGGTGTCAGTCGATGACGCCAGGCAGTTGGCTGCGGATTTCTTCAGTGCAAGCAGTCAGGATAGATTGGCTTCGGCAGACGCCCTGGACCTCGCGTACACGTGCGGCACGGCGTCCCGTCCAATCTACTACGTGTTCAACGCGCAGGACGGCCAGGGTTACATCATCGTTTCGGCAGACGACTGCACGACTCCGGTGCTGGGCTATTCCCTTGAGGGACGCTACGACATCGCTGCCGTGCCGCCTGCCATGAAATGGATGATGCAGGGCCTGGAAAGCGAGATCAAGGCCGCGCCCGGGCTGCAGAGGCCCGTCTCCCGCGACGAGCGCCGCCGCATGGCGCGCCGCGCGGCGAGCAGCAACGAGAAGATCCTGCTCAAGACCCCGGAGTGGCGGCAGGAGGCTCCCTTCAACAACCAGATTCCCGGCAACCCGCTCACGGGATGCGTGGGCACGGCCATGGCCATGATCATGAAGTACCACTCATTCCCCGAGAGGGGCACCGGCAGCTACAACGGCGTGAGCTTCGACGTGGCCTACGACTGGGACAACATGCGCATGGACAACTACCGCTACGGCTACTCCGAGGCCGAGGCCGAGGCGGTGTCCACGCTCATCTACCACACGGCCACCAGTATCGGCACCCAGTTCGGCTATTCCGGCTCGAGCGCCTATGAGGTGAAGGTGCCGGCGGCCCTCGTCAACTATTTCGGCTACGACCCGGGAGTCTCCTACAAGAAGCGTTCGGAGGCGGCCAACCAGGCTGAGTTCGACCGCCTGGTGGAGACCGACATACGCGCCGGCCGCCCCGTGCTGTACTGCGGCCAGGACGTGACCTCGGGCCATGCCTTCGTGGTGGACGGCTACGACCCCCTCACGGGCATGATCCACGTGAACTGGGGCTGGGGCGGCGCCGACGGCAACAACAACGGCGGCTGGTATGCCAGCACGGCCCTGAACCCCACCGTGAGCCAATCGCACAGCTTCAACAACCTCACCACCATCATCTACAACATAAAGCCCGGCACCGGCGACAACACCGCTTGGTCGCCGCTGCATATCACCGCCGACGGCCGTCAGCCGGGCATGAGCTCCGACCTGGAGGGTGACCTGGTACCCGGCAAGGAGTTCACCGTGCGCGTGGGCAATATAAAGAACCTGAGCTACGACAGGTTCTCCGGCAAGTTCGCCGTGGCCCTCTTCGATGCAGCCGGGGCCTACAAGTGCACCCTGAGCAAGGTGGACGGCATGACCCTCAGCGGCATGGCCCTCTATCCGGCCTCCACGGTGGCATATTCATGCCGTCTTCCCGAAGGCGTGCAGGTGGCCGACGGCGACATGATACGCATGGCCACCAGCGCCGACGGCGGCTCCACCTGGCTTCCCATGGCCGGAGAGCTGGTCACCGTAAACGAAATCCCTGCCAAGGGAGCTGCGCCCCAGTATTTCAGCGTGAAGACTCCCGCCTCCCTGACCGGGGCCACGTTCACCGGCGATAATAAGGTGATCAAGGGCTGGAACTACACATTCCGTGTGGTGCCCGACAACCCGCAGGCCGACGTGGTGACCGTGAAGTCCAACGGCTACATGGTGAGCCCGGGCGCTGACTACACCTACACTGTGAGCAACGTGCTATCGGACCAGGATATAGCCGTCTATGTTCAGCCGGCCTCCGAGGTGAGGGAGAAGCGCAGCTTCTGGGTGGGCCAGCCCGGCACTCTCGAAAGCGTGATACCGGCCTCCGAGACGGGCACCATCAAGGACCTCACCCTTTTCGGCACCATCGACGCGCGCGACTTCGCGTTCATGAAGAGCAGCATGAAGCTCACGCGCATCGACCTCTCGGGCGTGACCATCGCCGCCAACGGCACCAACCAAGCCAACGCGGTGCCCCGCGAGGCGTTCCGCAACCTCTGGAGTCTCAAGGAGGTGATTCTCCCCAACAGTGTGAACCGTCTCAACAACGGCTGTTTCCGCTCCTGCGGCATAACGAGCATCGTGATTCCCGCAGCGGTGAGCACTTACGAGTACAACGTGTTCAACGGCGCCTCGAGCCTCATGGACGTGTGGGTGCGCAACCCGACCCCCGCATTCGTGAACTGGTGCGTGTTCCGTGGCACACCCTCTAACCGCACCGTGCACTGCGTGAGCATGGCTGCCGAAGGCGCTTACAAGCAAAACCAGTACTGGAACCAGCCTGGCGTGGATGATGGTGTGACCTTCACCTGCCCCTGGAACGACAAGCAGGATTTTCCGACTGAGACGGACCGTGCCTTCGCGGTGATGGAGGACAAGGACGTGAAGTTCACCTGCGACACCGAGCCGGGCCGTTACGCACCCGGCACCAAGGTGGTGTTCCAGGCCGAGCACATAGCCGACGACGACAACCGCATGGACGTGTATGCCAACTCCAAGTTGCTCAAGCCTGACGCCGAGGGCAATTACTCCACTACCTTGGATGCGAACACCATTGTCCATTTCGACCTTGTGGAGCCTACTCCCGTGAGCGAGCTGGCCTCCCCCTGGGTGCTCACCGACGCCACAGGCAGCTTGGGCCTGTTCACCGATGTGGTGAACGTGATGCCCGGCGTGCCTTTCACTATCCGCGCCAACGCCTTCGACGCTCCCTCCAAGGCATTCTGGGCCGCCGTGCTCACCACCGCCGACGGCCGCATCAAGGAGTTCATATCTCCCGTCAGCAACTGGTCGGCCGAACCGGGCACCGGTTTCAAGATGAACATCAACTGCTGCGTGAACGAGGCCACCGTGCGTGAGGGCAACCTCATCCGCCTGGTCACCTCCATCGACAAGAAGAACTGGAAGCTGGTGCATGGCGCCAACGACAATGTGGTGTCGGCCCTCCCGGCCATCAACAACGCCACACCGGTCTACAATTTCACCTTCCCCGAAGGTTTGGAGCAGGTGGCCAACCTGTCCGGTGTCGTTACCAGCGCCGTGCGAGGCCGTGACCTCACCTTCAAGATTACGCCCAAGTCGGCGGCCAACGTCATCACGATGCTTGTGAACGGCGTTCCGACGAAGTACAAGGAGGTGAAGTCCATCACCTACTCTTTCGTGGCCATGGAAGACATTAATTTCGACATCCGTGTCATCACCCCTGACCAGATGGAGGCGGTGGTCTTCGACCTTAAGCCCGGAGAGCATCTTTGGGATTCCAACAACACTACCTTGAATGAGGAGCGCACTGCCGCGCTTCGCCCCAGCGTGATTGTGAAGGGCGCCATCGACTACACCGACTTCACCTTGTTCCGTCAGGACGATGCCAGGAAAAAGGTCGTCTCCCTCGACCTCTCCGGAGCGACAATAGTCGCCGATCGCTCGAAACCATCGTCATACCCCGCCAATGAGTTCCCTGCCGAGGCATTCCGTACCTCACAAGACACCCCAGGAGTTACAAATAAATTGAAGCAACTGAAGTTCCCTCCAACACTAAGGAGTCTCGGAGCAAGCGCGTTGGATGGTTGTCCAGAGATTACAGAACTTGAATTGCCTCTGGAACTCTACAATGACGAGGATGCCCCTGTAAATGGCAAAGTTAAGTCTCATCAGGGTGGCTTGAAGCGAGATTGTTTCAAAGGTTGCGACAAGCTAACGACATTGTATTGTTATGCAGCTCCCAAGAATGGCAAGGTCCATCACATTGACTTTAACACTGCCACAGGTAATGGCAATGATCCTCAATTTTTTGCGAACAACCTCGGACTGACAGCTCCTTCCAAGGTCACGCTCGTGGTGAAGCCGGAGTATTATAACACATATAAGACGCCGCATGCCATTGATAATCTGATATAAAATAAAGGATGGGTTATAAATAATTTCAACATTGCGTATGAATATCCGGTGTATGGAGTCAATTTCGACGTGACACGCTGTTTTTCCACTGACACTGAATTTGACCCCACCAAGGTGGTTTCATTCCTTGGGGATAATGTCTCTCAAGGCAGCCTTGATTTTAGCGGTAAAGTGTACGTTGCCGCCAAGTGCAATGCTGACGTAAGGCCGGATGGCGTAGATCCCTTCGATGCCAACAGACAATTCAAAGTGTATGACAACGGCAAGCTGCTTTCCGAGGACAAAATCGGTGAAGACGGTGCTGTGACGCTCACATATTATAATCCCAACGATTTGTCCCGTAAGGATTTGGTGGGTGACCACACCTTGGATGTCGTGTATCTGTATGACGTGACTTTCAACTGCGCGTCGAAGAACCTGAAGATCGTTGCGGAGGAACGCAACAACGAGACCGAGCTCGGTGACGCCGCCACGGAGTTCGAGCGCATGAACTATTTCGACCCTGTAGCTCCCGTGCTCCAGGGCGTGAGGGAGGACTCGTCGGTGCGTTTCAAGGTGGAACTTTCCAATGTGGACACCGCCCAGCTGCGCCCCATGGTCAAGGTGGGCGAGAGCGTAGTGGCCGCCGACGAGGAGGGCTACTACACCGTGGACGTTACGGACAGCAACCTGTATGTAAACGTGTTCACGGTGCCAGTGAACGGCGCCACACTCACAGTCGCAGAGCTTGACGTGATAGACGCCGAGGAGGCTGTGGACGTTACCAGCATCGCGCTCTCCGGCGACATCAGCGCCGACAAGGTGAAGGATATAGTGGACAAGCTGCCCGCACTCGAGGAACTCGATCTCTCGGCTTTGGACAGCCCGCTGCCCGACGGGGCCATGCAGGGCAAGGAGACCCTGGTGAGCGTCACTCTGCCCGCCGCCTCCGTCATAGAGAGCAACACTTTCGCAGGCTGCTCCGGCCTCACCAACGTGGTGGTTCCGGAATGTGTCAACGTCATAGGCGACAACGCCTTCAAGGACTGCATGTCGCTCAAGAACCTCAGCTTCTCGGGCATCACGGGCGTGGGCGCCAACGCCTTCGCCGGGTGTGACCGCCTCACGAGCATCATCTTCACTGCCGCGCGTCCGGGCCAGACGGCTCGTGTGCGTCGCCGTGCCGACTCCGCAGCAGTGGAGGGCTATGATGCCGCCGCCTTCGCGGGCCTCAATCCCAACTGTATAGTCTATCTTGACGAGGGTGTGGCCGATCCTCAGGACGGGAAGGCCAACTATGTGCAGGTGCGCCAGGACGCCACGTCCGAGTCCGGCCGTGTATATGAGGCCACCGGCGACGTGGAGATCGACCCGGCCTATGATTTCGAGGCCATGAACGCCTTCAACATCACCGAGGGGCACACCATAGGCATGACCCTTCAGCTCGGCGCGGCCAAGTATGGCGACGCCGGCTGGAAATCGCTGGTGCTTCCTTTCGCGCCCTCCAAGGTGACTGACACCGCAGGCGCAGAGCTTAGCCGCTATGCCGGCGCCGGCGCGGCAGCCGCCGAGGCCCTCTACATGACGGCCACCGTCGGCTCTGACGGCACACTCGCTCTCACGGACGAGACAAAGCCCTACACCCCGTATCTCGCCGGTCTTTACAGCACTGGGGGCAACGCCGAAGTGCGTTTCCAGGCCGGGCGGTGCGAGGTGCCGCAGACTCCCGAGGAGATACGCTCCGAGGGCTCTGACTATGCCCTGATGGCGACCCTCTCGGGCCGTGACCTGACAGCCTCCACCACCTATCTGCTCAACGATGAGGGCTCCTCTTTCGACGCAGCCGACGAGCAGGCCGCTCCTCTGGCCGAGGGTGATTCCGCCCCCGCCGAGGAGGGACGCGTGACGCTGAATCCGTTCACCGTCTACGCCGTCTCCGACTCCGGAGCATCCAACTTCCCCATAGCCGTGGACGTATCCGAGAATATCCAGACAGGCGTGGACGGCGTGGAGGACACTCCCGCCTTCATGATAACCCGCGAGGGTGGCGCTCTGGTGATTGCCTCGGGCGTTGATTCCGATGTCGAGGTGTTCAGCGTGGAGGGCCTGCATGTCAAGACCTTGCACCTGGGCCGCGGCCTCAACGTGGTTGAGGACCTCGCCCCTGGCGTCTACATCATCTGCGGCCAGAAAGTGATGATGTAATTCTCCCCTGTTCCCCATATCCGCACCCCGCCGCCACAAGACACGT